>NZ_JBIEKD010000004.1:2500-172685 GCF_043496955.1 Thalassobacillus sp. B23F22_16
GATGATTTTTTTCAACTGCATCCAATCTTGTTTCAAATAATATATTTCAGCCAAGAGTTCCTGATCCATCACCTTTTTGATTTTCTTCCTTCTCAAACGTGACACCCTCTTATTATAGTTCTCTTCTTCCTTCCATTGCTTTCGAAAGAGTGACTTCATCCGCATACTCCAAATCTCCACCCATCGGCAGCCCATGGGCCAAACGGGTGATCCGAATTCCAGAAGGTTTGACGAGTCGCGATATATACATAGCTGTCGCTTCTCCTTCGATATTCGGATTAGTAGCCAGAATCAGTTCTTCAACGCCTTCGTCCTTCAGACGGTTCAATAAGCTCGGCACATTGATATCTTCCGGACCGATTCCATCCATGGGAGAAATCGCCCCATGCAAGACATGATATTTCCCACTGAACTCTTTCATTTTTTCCATAGCTATGACATCTTTCGGATCTTGTACGACACAAATAAGTGAATTGTCACGTGCTTCATCCTGACAGATGGAACACGGATCCTGATCGGTGATTTGCCCGCAAACCGAGCAATGGGTAAGTTCCCGCTTAGCATTTACTAGTGATTTACCAAACTCCAAAACATCATCTTCTTCCATCTCCAGCACGAAAAAAGCCAGGCGGACAGCCGTTTTCGGGCCTATCCCTGGCAGTTTCGTGAAACTATCGATGAGCTTGGAAATCGGCTCTGGATAATACATTTGAATTCCTCCTAGAACATTCCTCCAGGCAAGCCTTGAGTGAATTGTCCCATGGTATCGTTAGTTTTATCATCTACTTGCTTCAATACATCGTTGGTTGCAGCAAGAATTAAGTCCTGCAGCATATCTACATCATCAGGGTCGACGACTTCTTCTTTAATTTCTACATCTGTAATTTCTTTTTTCCCGTTAGCTACAACTTTAACCATTCCACCACCGGCAGTTGCTTCAAAAGTCATCTCATGAAGCTCTTCCTGGGCTTTCATCATTTTCTTCTGCATCTTCTGCATTTGTTTCATCATATTATTCATGTTTCCTCCACCACGCATGGCAAATTCCTCCTTCAGGATATTTAATCATGTATTTCTATCAAATCATCACCTGCAAGCTTGCGCGCTTCGGTGATTAATGGATCTTCTTCCTCTTCCTTGCCGTCTTCCCCATTTTCCGCTTCTTCCGTTTTCTGCTTACGAACATATTCTTCCCTTAACTCCTGCCATTTCGGCTCAGGAATGGGGATGATTTCCACACTTCTGCCGATGAAGTCCGCTAACAAAGGCTCAATGGTCTGTTTATGTTCAAGAGCCAGTGAACAATGAATTTCATACCGGAACGCCAGGACAAGTCCTTTATCCGAAGCTGCCCTTGGTTTGCTGTTCAGCAATGTGGCATGAGCCGGGGCGTTGTTCTGCTTTAAAGCTTCCATGAAGTTCGCCCATTTCGAATGGATCATTTTGATATTATCTTTCGAAGCTTCATTTAATACGAGACGGATTCGTTCATAAGGTACTTTAAATCCGTTACGGTTGCTTCTAGGCTGCGGACGTCTTGACTCTTGTGGAGAAGATGGGGCAGATGCAGGATTCTGCTTGAGCTGCTTCAACTCCCGTTCCATCTCATCCAGCCTTCGTACCAGACGCTGGACCGCTTCTGACTCTGCCGGCTGGGACTCAGGCTGACTGTCGACAAGGTTCAACATCGCGATTTCAATGAACACCTTCGGACTGGTCGACCATTTCATTTCCTGCTGGCACTTATTCAATTCTTTGATCGCCTGCTGGATCCAGTCAGGTGCTGTTGCTTCCGCCAATCGTCTGAACTGCTCATCCGGTATGGCCCGCTCAAGATTATCAGCCAAGTCAGGAGCACTTTTATATAGAAGTAAATCCCTTAAATAATAAATCAAATCGAAAACGAACCGTCCAGGATCTTTCCCCTGTTGAATCAAATCATCTACATGCTGTAATGCCTGCTTAACATCATGCTGCTGAAGCGACTCGATAACCCCGGCTAATTTTTGCTGGGATACAGAGCCCGTCACAGCCAGAACATCATCAATGGTCACTTCCTCATCACTGTAGGAAATTGCCTGATCAAGTAAACTCAATGCATCCCGCATGCCGCCTTCTGCTGTCAGCGCAACTACTTCAAGCGCTTCCCTCGCTACCTCGATACCTTCCTGTGTAATGATCTTCTCCATTCGGTCAACCATTGCTGTTTGGGAAATCCGTTTAAAATCAAAACGCTGGCACCGGGAGATGATGGTCAGTGGTATTTTGTGCGGCTCGGTCGTCGCCAAAATGAAAATGACGTGCTTCGGCGGTTCTTCCAATGTTTTCAGCAAAGCATTGAACGCGCCGATCGATAACATGTGTACCTCATCAATGATATAGACCTTATAATCCACTACACTAGGAGCATACTTCACTTTATCTCGTATCTCACGAATTTGTTCGACCCCATTGTTCGAAGCGGCATCGATTTCGATGACATCGGAGATAGAACCATCCTGTATGCCACGGCATGCAGCACATTCATTACACGGTTCTTTTGCTGGAGAACGTTCACAGTTGACTGCTTTAGCAAAAATTTTCGCCGCACTGGTTTTTCCAGTACCGCGCGGGCCTGAAAAAAGATAGGCATGCGAAAATTTATCCTGCATGATCGCATTCTGCAACGTCCGGGTGATATGCGTTTGTCCTACGACGTCTTCAAAAGTTCGCGGACGCCACACGCGGTATAATGCCTGATAGCTCATACAACCGTTCTCCTTTTATAGTTTCTCTACTATTATACCTGAATGTCTCTCCAGATGAAAACAAGTGGAGCCTAAAATAATAGTAGAAAAAACTAGCTTGTGACGAAATCCCTGGTATTTCTTATTTTAAAGACTTTCATGAAGAAACCTGTCTTTTTGTACAAAAAAACTCACCTGGGATTCCAGGTGAGTTCTTCCCTATGTAATGCCGCGCACCCATCTTCGATGGGGCGGCCCTATGCGTTACTCAAGCTCATGGCTCGACCCAGGCACTCCCGCGGCACACGGGAGGGTCAGCTTACTGCTGCTTCCTTCCGGACCTGACAGGGTTCGCTGGTTCCCGTTGCGCAGGACCTGGGTGTCAACACCACTTACTTGAGGCAGACCATAAGGCCGCACCACCTCGGATGGGGATTCGGCCTCGCTATAGCGGATTGCGAGTACAGGGCACCGCTACCTCCCCGCTTAGCACGGCATATTTCAGTATAACGATTTTCATTCTAAAATGCAATGGGAAATCAATGTAAATCTTTGGATGATTTCATTTTTTTCTTTTGGCTGCGGATCCGCTTGAAGAAATCGCTAAGCATCTGTCCGCACTGCTCTTCCTGAACTCCACTGACTACTTCCGCCTGGTGGTTGAAGCGTTCATCCTGCAGTAAATTCATCAACGTTCCTGTACAACCCGCTTTTGGATCCGGGGCGCCGAACACGACACGAGGAATCCTTGCCTGCAGAATAGCTCCTGCACACATAGGGCATGGCTCTAATGTCACATACAGTGTGCAGTCCTCCAGCCGCCAGCTTCCCATAATATTATTCGCTCGTTCGATAGCAATGAATTCTGCATGGGAGGAAGTAAGCTGACTTGTTTCCCTTAAATTATACCCAGAGGCAATAACCTCATTATCCTTGACAATGACTGCGCCAATGGGAACCTCGCCCACAGCTTCTGCTTTTTTTGCTTCTTGCATCGCATATTGCATCCATTTTTCATCTTCACACATTTTCATCACACTTTTCTTCATGATTTAGCTCGTCATCGAGCAGAATATAAATGAAAGAAGGTGGAATCCTTATGACCGCTGGAAAACAATCGGCACTCTTATATATTGATGTCATCAACGACTTCCAATTTGATCATGGGAAGGAACTGCTCAACCAAACTTACCATATCCTTCCTGCTATGCTTAAGTTACAACAGTATGCCCGTGACCACAAGATTCCGATCATCTATATCAATGACCATTATGCATCCTGGCGGGCAGATCTGCAACAAATCTATCAGCATTGTTTAACTAATGATAATAAAGAGTTGTTACAAGCCCTTCGCCCAAAGGAGGATGATTATTTCCTGATTAAACCAAAGCATTCCGGGTTTTATCAATCTTCGCTGCAGTCTCTTTTATATGAGTTAGGTGTAAAACGGTTGATTTTGAGCGGAATCGCGGGAAATATCTGTGTTTTATTTACTGCTAATGACGCTTATATGCGGGAGTATGATCTATGGGTTCCGCAGAATGCCGTCGCATCCAATGACCCGCATGATAACATGTTTGCACTGACGATGATGAAAAATGTCTTGAAGGCAGATGTTTCTCGGATATAATCATAAACCCTCCCTTACTGGTCATAAACTGATAAAGGATTAATAGGAAGGGAGTGGCAAGATGCAGATATATGTAGTGCAAAGCGGAGACAGCCTGTTTTCGATTGCAAATACGTTCAACATAAATCCACAAGCCATTATTGAAGCGAACGAATTAGAAACTCCAGGAAACCTCGTTGTGGGTCAGGCGCTGGTTATCCCGATTACCGGGGAGTTCTATACCGTCCAATCCGGAGACAGCCTATACACGATTGCACAGAGATTTGGTATGACAGCTCAGGAACTGGCTGATATTAACCAAATTCCATTGGATGCACCTCTGCAGGTAGGGACGAGGCTGTACATTCCGCCTCAACCGAAAGTGAATGCGTCTTTCAACGCTTACGTGGAGCCGACAGGAGGGCAGGTTTCGCAGGCGTTGGAAACAGCCGCCAGAAGAAGAAGCCCCCTCTTAACTTATCTCGCTCCATTCAGCTACCGTGTACAATCCGATGGCAGCCTGGAAGCACCCCCGCTAGATGACTTTCAGCAGATTGCACAAGACAGTACGGCTTCCTTGATGATGGTGGTGACCAATTTAACGGACGATGGTTTCAGCGCTGAGCTGGGGAGGACGGTTTTGACCGATGAGAACGTCCAGAACACCATGTTGAATAATATCATCTCTACCGCTCAGCAAATCGGTTATAAAGATATCCATTTTGATTTTGAATTTTTGCCACCGGAAATGGCAGAGGATTATAATAATTTCCTCCGGAAGGCTAAGCAACGCTTAAGGCAGGAAGGGTTATTGATTTCTACCGCATTAGCTCCCAAAACCAGTGCTGAACAGGAAGGTGCGTGGTATGAAGCCCATGATTATGGAGCGCATGGAGAAATCGTCGATTTTGTCGTTTTGATGACCTATGAATGGGGATATAGCGGTGGTCCTCCAATGGCAGTATCGCCAATTGGCCCAGTTCGTGAGGTAGTCGAATATGCTTTGACTGAAATGCCGGCAGAAAAGATTTTTCTTGGTCAGAACTTATATGGATATGATTGGACACTTCCTTATGTAGAAGGCGGAGAATTCGCAAAAGCAATCAGCCCTCAACAGGCGATTCAGCTGGCAAGAGAAAATAATGTAGCGATTGAATACGATGAGGAAGCCCAGGCACCTTTTTTCTTTTATCAGGATGCCGAAGGGAAAAGACACGAGGTGTGGTTTGAGGATGCCCGTTCGATCCAGCGTAAATTTGACCTGGTGAAAGAACTTGGTTTAAAAGGGGTCAGCTACTGGAAGCTAGGTTTATCCTTCCCACAAAACTGGACATTGATTGAAGGACAGTTTAATGTCGAAAAACTGGAATGAACAGGTGGCTGTCTCACCAAAAAATTGGTGGAGGCAGCCTCTTTCCATTTATGTTCCCGGGACGATTTTTACATGACGGTATTCAATATCCGCTTGATCCCAGGCTTTTTGAAGACCCCTTCGATCGATATCATCCATCGGTACATCACGATATGGGATGGATAATTCAAAAGGACGCTCGAAAGGAAAAGGCGCAACAGAAACTGTGTATTTGTCCAGCCAGTGAGCAATCATGCCATCTGGAGCAAAATCAAATGTCTGTCTGAATCCATCTTTGAACCATGACAGCTCCTCTTCTTTCGAAATCCCCGGCTCCTGCATACATATATACAATGATAAATCATCACAGAATTGCAGACGTTTAAAATGAAGATCATAAAGATACTTTGGTACTTCTACGTTCATCTGCTTCTTCAAGCGGCTCCGCCGTTTTTGTTCATGATCGAGAAAGTGTTTGATGTCTGCATCATGTGAATCTTTTGGAAAAAAAGAGCTATAATGCCGACTGCATAGTACACCCGCATAGTAAGAGTCTTTTTCAATTTCATCGATGCCATGCACATAGGCATTCAATTTCTCTTTCAAGGGGTAATCCACAAATGAATAAGGACGGTTCTTATCATCATTCCATTTCGGGTGCTTATCCAAAGGAATCCAGGCACGGTCATGCTGTCCAACAGCCCAATCGGCGTGCTGGCGGAGTTTGGACCGCATGATAAAATCCTGTTTCCAGTGATCGACCAGCTTGCCTGAGGCTATCGCATGGTCATGCTGCGCCATCATTACAAAAGAATCTCCAACCTGATTGACTATCATAGCTTTTCCCTCCCGTATCAATGAAACTTTTTTTCTGCTTTTTTCGTATTTCTATGTAGGACATACAATGTGAGGTGCATTCCAATGATTTTTAGCGTAAAGAAAAACCCACTGCTCGTGCTGCTGACCATGGCCCTTTTGCCGCTGGGGGTTCTGGGTATTTATACAGACCCCGCAGAGGGCTGGATCGGATTGATCATTGTTATCCCGATTGCCGTTATTCTTCTTTGGGCGCTATTTCAATCATACCACGAAGTGACAGATGATGCTTTCATCGGACATTTTGGTCCAATTAAAAAAAGAGTCAAACTGGAGGATATAAAGCTTGTCGAATACAGTTATAACCCTCTATCAAGTCCTGCCTGGACTTTGAAGCGTCTGTCATTTACCGATACTCATCACCACACCTATCTCCTTTCAATTCCAAAGGAAGAAGATAGATTCCGGGAAGTATTGCAGCAACAATGCCCCAAAGCGACGATACGTATATGAAAACAGCTGCCACGACCGATACCAGTCAGGCAGCTGTTCGTTTTTTTACTTATAAATTAAATAGTTGTCGCGGATTTCTTTGAAATCCTCCAATTCACCTTGCCATTGCGATTTGATTGTGTCAATGCTTTGTCCTTCTTCAATCGCTTCTCTGATCCAGCCGTTCCCGACCAGATTATCAAAGAAAGAGATACCGGAACTGTTTTCCGCACGGAATTCAAAGTCTTCCGGATACATATCGTGAATGGTTTTTACAAGCGCAAGGCCTGTTTCCACCGGCTGGAAGATCTTCTTGTTGGTGACATGAATCTGTACCCCATGAGAAAGGTTGCCAGCATGCTTAGAAAATGTTGGCGTGAATGATGCGGCGCGGAAGGTCACTCCCGGAAGTTCCAGCTCATTCATTGCTGCCGCCAAGTCTGTGCTGTCGATGAAAGGTGCACCGATTAATTCGAATGGCTGGGTCGTCCCTCGCCCTTCTGATACATTCGTTCCCTCAATCCAGGCTGCACCTGGGTACACAAGCGCAGTATCAAGGGTCGGCATGTTCGGTGAAGGAGCTACGAATTCAAGCGGTGTTTTATCGTAATACATGTGACGTTTCCATCCATCCATTTCGACTACCGTTAAGTCTGCACCAATTTCATGCTCTTCATTGAAGTACTTGGCCAGCTCCCCGACCGTCATACCGTGACGAAGTGGAATCGGATAGTTGCCGACGAACGATTTATACTCCATATCAAGGACAGGACCTTCGACTTTGCTTCCACTGATCGGGTTTGGACGATCCAAAACGATGAATGGAATGTCATTTTCCTGAGCCGCTTCCATCGCGTAAGCCATTGTATAAATGTACGTGTAGAAACGGGTACCTACATCCTGTATGTCAAATAAAAGAACATCGATATCTTCCAGCATATCCGGTGTCGGTTTTCTGGTCTGGCCATACAGACTATAAACAGGAAGTCCTGTTTTTTCATCTATATAGTATTCTACATATTCTCCAGCCTGGGCGCTTCCCCGAACGCCGTGCTCCGGACCATATAATGCTGTTAAGTTTACATCTTCATCATTATGCAGCAAATCTACAATGCTGTTCAATTCCTGATCGACTCCCGTAGGATTTGTGATCAACCCCACCTTTTTTCCTTCAATCAAATCCTTCTGCTCATTCAACAATACTTCTACACCCAGTTCGAACTGATTATTCTTTTCATTGCCGTAGCCGTTCCCTTTTCCTTTTCCATTGTTATCAGCCATAGCAATCGTCAGTGTAGACAGGATGAGAAATGTTGTTACAATTGAAATCATCCATTTTTTCATAATGTCCCCTCCCTTAATTTTTCAGTTCTAATAATTCAAGCCATGCCCGAATTCAAATAGCGGTGTACCATTTTCCCCTGGAATGGTGATTGGAAGTTTTCCTGTTGGGTCATTCTCCCCAAAAATTGTTGCGGCAGTCGCTTCAAAACTTGCGGTTCTAAAACCATACTGTGCGAGGTAAGCATCTACTGTCGGGTAAGCCATGATGTCATATGGATTACGAATGCCTACACCAATGACAGGAGCATCCGTCGTCTCCATAATTGAATTCACGAGTTGCATCTGAGGATGGGAATCAGAACGGGTAGATACACTGTACGTGTAGCTCCCAAAGATCACCTGGTCCGCCTCCTGCACGATTTCCATTTGCTCTTCACTTAGCTCAGCGCTTGAGGTTCTAATGACCGTTGTGTTTTCATGATGCTCCTTCACTGCATCTCCCAGATCATTAATATAACTGTTGCCCACTACAACAATCTGTTCATCAGCAGCTGGCTGCAATGGCAGCACATCGTCATTTTTCACTAATGTGATAGAGCGGTCGGCAGCTTCCTGTTCCACTTGCTTATGGTCTTCCGAACCCACAACCTCTAGTGCCGTTTCAATTTTTTCATCGACCGGCTCAGGAGTTTCTTCCTTGAAAATCCCACGGTTGATCTTCAAGGTCAAAATTCGCTCAACAGATTTTTCGATATGTGATTCATCAATTTCTCCAGTCTCTACTGCTTCCAGCAATCCGCTAGCCACTTCTTCCAACCCTACCGGCATTAAGACGATATCTGTGCCTGCTTTAACTGCTCGAATAACCGCGTCGACAGGACCAAAATGATCTGCGATTGCTTTCATATTCAACGCATCTGTAATGATCACTCCTTCATAGCCCATCTCTTCACGCATCAAGCCGGTCAGCACTTTCGGTGAAAGTGTGGCAGGAAGGGCAATTTCTTCCCCTGTCTTTTGAGAGATCACTTTTGTATCATCGATTTTCGGGAAAGTGACATGAGCGGTCATGATTGCATCAATTCCAGCTTCCATTGCCTGCTGAAATGGATACAGTTCCACTTCTTTGAGTCGCTCTTTATCATGAGGTACCTCTGGCAGCCCTAAATGAGAATCCACCGCCGTGTCCCCATGTCCCGGGAAGTGTTTCGCAGTAGCAGCAACTCCTGTACTTTGAAGACCTTCCGTATAGGCAAGCCCCATTTCTGCGACTAATTCCGGATCTTCGCCGAAAGAGCGAACCCCAATCACCGGATTGTCCGGGTTGTTATTGACATCCAGCACAGGAGCGAGATTCATATTAATACCAAGGGAAGCCAGCTCTTCCCCTATCGCTTGTCCGACATTTCTTGATATTTCAGAAGATCCTGCGGCTCCAAGCGCCATATTTCCAGGCATATCCGTTCCAGACTGGAGTCTGGTAACAATCCCGCCTTCCTGGTCAATCGTCAAAAGCAATCCGTATTTTTCAGCAGCTTCCTGATAGGCAGAAACAAGTTCAGCCGTCTGTTCCGTAGTGACAACATTTTCACGGAACAAGATGACACCGCCAAGGTGATAATCTTTAACAAGCTGCTCGATTTCCGGAAGCATTTCCGTTACATTTTCTCCATTCCAATTACGAAAATCCGGCATCAGCATTTGTCCTACTTTTTCTTCCAGACTCATCTGTTCAATGGCTTGAGCGATGATATCGTAGCGTTCGCCTTCTTCCTTGACCAGTTTCACAGTAGATGCAGGTTTTCCTTTTGTACCGGACGCATCAGCATCCGGCTTGTAATCAACCGCGATCCGGTCTGCATAGGTGCCGTCACTTACCTCAATAAAAGTTCTCCCGTTCTGTCCGGTAAGTGTGACATTACCATGCTGGTCCACTGTCGCTACATTTTTATTTGTTGACGACCAAGTGAGACCTTCCGAAACTGCCATGAAATGTCCTTCTTCGTATAAGTGAAGTGCGGTTAAATCCAACTCCTGTCCATCTATTTCTTCACCTGCTTGTGGTACGTTTTCCAGAAGCACGAGATCCTTAACACCTTCACGCTCTGCCGCTTCCACACCTTGAGCAGGAATTCCTAAGAGCAGGTGCGAAAATACCAGCATAAAGGCCAGTAACGAAAACACCCATTTTGTACGGATACGCCTCATGTTACATCCTCCTTATGTTGAATAGTCTTTCTTGTCACGACAGGATTATCAGGATGTTGCACAGCTTAGTAGTTACGTAATTCCCAACCTTCGCCTGATAGGTCTGGATTTATGACACTGCCATCTTCCAATGTGATCGCAGCATTGTTAATGTACCATCCCCTGCCATTAGTATAGCTATCAGTCTGGTACCGGAATCTTACCTGCTGTGTATCAGCTGGCAATGTCACCTCACGTGTGTGCCAGTCTTTATTCCCGGTCAGTGCATCTCCCACCTGTTCCCAGCTTTCTCCGTCTCTCGTTATTTCAATGAAACCTTTATCATAGCCCGCTTCAATCCGGTGCCATGTATCAAAACTCAAGACAGCCGGCTCATCCAGATTTATTTCTCCTTTCAATGTCCGGTTGAGCTGATCGCCATAGCCGGCAAACCAGGATGTTTCTTTTTTCGGCATTTCTACCGGAATAGCGTCTGCAACTAATCTTGCAAATGGGCGACGGGCCACATTGGTTGAAACAGTTTCTCTGGTAGGATGAACCCGGTTGGTAAGCAGTATGGCAATTGTATCGTTACTTTGACTGACAGCGATAGAAGTGCCTGTGTAACCGGTATGGCCAAGCGTCATGCTTCCGGATAACGCATCCATATACCAGCCCTGCTGCAGTTCCCAGCCAAGGCCATGGTCATCACCAGGGAATTGCGGGATTTGATTTTCAGCGAGGAGCTTAACTGTCTCTGGTTTCAGAATTTCTGTTCCTCCATAGCTGCCCTCATTCAAATACATATGAGCGAAAACTGCTAAATCCTCCGCAGTGGAAAAGACTCCGGCATGGCCAGCTACCCCATCCAGCGACCAGGCATTCTCATCATGTACCTCGCCCCACACAATTCCCCGATCTGTCCACGGCTGATATTCTGTCGCCGCTATCCTTTCTTTCAAAGATGCAGGGGGATTGTACATCGTATCTTTCATGCCAAGGGGCTCTGTAATATTTGCTTTTACATATTCATCAAGGCGTTGACCGGACAGTCGTTCAATCAATACACTCAACGTGATCATATTCAGATCACTGTATGTATAGCTTGTGCCTGGTTCATTAGCCAACGGGTGTTCTAAAACATATTGAAGGCGATCTTCCCTATTTCCTTCCTGAGTATATAGCGGTACCCATGCTGTAAATCCGGAGGTATGGGTCATCAGCTGCCGAATCGTCACTTGCTCTTTTCCATTGGCTGCAAACTCAGGAATGTGGTCCGCTACAGGGTCGTCCAAGTCGAATAACCCTTCTTCATATAGCTGCATAGCTGCTGTTGTAGTGAACACTTTGCTGATCGACGCCATATCAAAAATCGTATCTTTCTCCATAGCTGCCGGGTTGTCCATTTCTGTCCCCTGGTCGTCCGTATATAACGCGGCATGTCCATATGCTTCATGCTGAACAATGTGTCCTTTTCGGGCAACGAATGTCACAGCCCCAGGCATGACTCCTTCTTCAATTTTGCTTTCCATCAAATCGTCAATATCTGACAGGGGTGCTTCCACCATCCCTGCACCTCTCACTGAGCCTGGATGTAAAACGGGTGAGACAGGCCCCGCGTCACCCCATGAAAAAGCAGGATGGACATTCTTGTGGGAGTCCTTCTTTTCTTTTTGCTCCAGTGTCGGTTTGGGCGGGAGAGAATTATCCGCATGAATCAAAGTCCCATTGCTCCCTAAAAGAGAAAAACCGATCCCAGCCACCAATGCAAGCTTCCATGTTTTCTTTTTCATTACCTTCCTCCTTTGTGCATATTGTTGTCGAACATAAGCGAATGAAAAGGCTTACACTTTCTTACATGTAGCGTATCTAATCATTTATATAGTTGTCTATACCACATAAGTCATAAACTTCAGAAAAAATAGTCCTTATGTCACATTAAGATTGGTTTATCTTTTAATCCATTGATTATATGACTTGCATATTCAACTATAAGACCGAAAAGTCGAAGACTTGATTTCGAGAGTTTTGCCTGCATAACGGTCCGGTGGGGAACGACTCCCTATCCGCCGCCATGCGCTGAGCCTCCTCGAGCTAACGCTCTGCGGGGTCTCACCTATCATGCTCATCCCGCAGGACTTTGAATTTTCACCCTGACTTAACCCACGCACGCAGGAAATGCGTAGCATTTTCAAGGAGTCTCGCCGTTCCCCACCGGACCTTGCCATAGAAAGTTCTCGAAATAACACTTTAAGAAACTACCCCATGATGCCCCACGTAAGAATAAAAAAATTCTTCTCCTGTACATTCTTTATAAATACGTGCTGAGGAAGGGGTTAGTTATACACTTTTTGAAGGGGGCGTTTATTACTAGATTGGCTGGATGGGCAGGGAAACGGGGAGACTCCCGCGGGAGAGGGACTAGGCGAGATCCCGCAGGGCTATAGCCCGAGGAAGCTTGCCAGGTCCCCCGCAGGAAAGCGAGTCGTTTCCCAGCCCAGCCCTTTCCTCTATGGTAACGGACCCAACTATCTTGTAACTAAGTCTTTGAAAAAAGCGAAGAAGGCAATAAAAAACACCTGCAAGACCTTTTATAGCCTCACAGGTGGTTGGGGGGAGTCAGTCATATTTATTTATCGAGAAGCTTCAAGGATTCACGGTTGAAGGCTGGCAGGTCATCCGGGTTACGGCTTGTCACCAGCTGATCCTGACAGACGACCACTTCTTCGTCCTTATAGTCGACACCGGCATATTCCATATCAACAGCGATCGACTTGAATCCTGTCGCTTTACGGCCTTCCAGCGTTTTAGCTGTTATCAAGAGTTGCGGACCGTGACAGATAGCGAATACTGGTTTCTTTTCATCCATGAAATGCTTCGCAAATTCTACGAATCGTTCATCGCCGCGAAGCTGGTCTGGTGAAAATCCACCTGGCAAGAACAAGGCATCAAAATCTTCCGGTTTAACTTCATCGATTCCTTTGTCGATTTTAACCGTTTCTTCCCCTTGTTTACCAGTTACCTCTTTCCCTGATTCCTTTTCAATCGTCACTACTTCATGTCCTGCTTCTTTAAACTGCTTGGCAGGATCGGTATATTCCACATCTTCAAACATATCCGTCATTAAGCATGCTATTTTTTTACTCATAACAAAAATCCTCCTTCATTTATATTTTTCGATTTCTAATGAAGTCACATATTTGATTTACCCGTGCATAACTGAATTAAACTTATTTGTCTTTATCTTCCATTTGGAATTGCTGAAAAATCGTATTTCTTTTATCTTGATAGAGTTCTTCTCCGGCAATCCTGTTTATAATTTGAACATTGCGCCGGACGGCTAGCCCAAGGTTGGTAGCACCGGCACCATGAGAATGGGCCAGATTCGTCGCGACAAAGAAATGATGATTCCTATTCTCATGGAATACAAGGCGGGCATCGCGGGTTACACGGTAGCGCTTCTCATCTTCCCATTCGATTTTTTCTTGAAAGCGATTCAGGAACCAGTCTGGAATATGGGGGGCGTACCCGGTCGCCAATACCACTTTCTCCGTAGGATAATCAAACTCCTCGTCCACCTGCCATTGATGACATTTAAGCAAGTAAGAATCTCCATTTCTTTCAATATCCTTTACTTCTGTCATTGGCTGGATGGTTACACGTGCTTTCTTATCACCAGTCGACTTGTGATAAAGCGTTTTATAGAGCTCTTCTAGCGTGTCGGGATCAATACCTTTCCGTAGGTTGCCTAACAAATCAAGCGAGTCTTTTCTTTTTTTGTAGGGAAGACCATGGAAATAATCAATATAATCCGGCGAGAAAAATTCCTGTCCAAGTTTGGCACTTTCGAGTTGGAATAGGCCGGATGATCGTGTGAATAGCGTTAAATGCATATTGTCACGGTATTCTTGTTCCTGCAACAGGTCCAAAAGGACTTCTGCAGCACTTTGACCGGAACCGACGATGGTAACATGGTCAGAAGAAAGTAATTCTCCTTTTTGATACAGGTAATCACTAGTGTGAAGGATGTCTTCTTCCGGGTATCCTTTCATTTCATCCAGAATCAGCGGGTTGCTTCCTGTACCCATGACGATATGCCTGGCGCGAAAGCTTTTCTCTTCGCTGTTTTCGACTGATTTTGTAATGACTTCATAATGAGCATCTTCACCCTGGTTATGGTCGATGACATCTACTACCTCATACCCGAACATAAGACCATCCAGTTTTTCAACTACCCATTTCAAGTAATCATTATATTCCTGGCGCGGGACTTTGAATTCGCTGAAAAAGAAAAATTGGAACATCCGATTTTGTTCATGCAAATAATTTAAATATGTATACGTGCTTGTCGGATCCGCCAATGTTACGACATCGGCCAGAAAAGGAACCTGCAAATTCATTTTTTCAATCATCATTCCTGGATGCCAGTCAAATTCAGCCGTTTTATCAAAAAACAGTCCTTCCAGCTCTGTTTTTTCCATTAATGCAGCTAATCCGAGGTTATAAGGTCCAATCCCGATCCCAATGACATCATATATTTTTTCCATGAATCCGTCCTCCTATTTCATACCATGTTTATAGTATGGTCTGCAGCTAGTTTCATAATCAAAAGGCTTTGGAATAAAAGAAAACCGCCTAAGAGAGGCGGCCTATTTAATCGGTAATATCCATCAGTTGTCGGAGCCTGCTTTTATTGCTCAATAAATCCTGAAGTGTATATTCGTCCAAAATATTCAGGAATGCCTCAAGCGCATCATTTAGTACATGCTTCAGTTTACAGGCTGGTGTAATCACACAATGATCAGAACCACGGTCAAAGCATTCCAGCAGGATAAAATCATCTTCCATCTTTCTCACCACATCCCCGACATTGATCTCTTCCGGTGGTTTAGCGAGCCTGATCCCACCCGACCGGCCTCTGATGGTCGTGAGCATGTCCAGCTTGTTCAACTGATGGACAATCTTGCTCAAATGGTTTTCCGAAATATCGAAGACTTTCGAGATTTCTTTGATGCTCGCAAGCTCCCCTTCTGGTTTTGAAGCGGTATATATAAGCACACGAAGCGCATAATCCGTATATTTTTTCAGACGCATGTAGCATACTCCTTAAATAATTTACTTTTTATAATCGTATCACAGGTAGATAACGATTGTCTTATTTGTAAACTTCAATTGTTTCATGTGAAACAGTTAACCAAATTGTCACAAAAACATGCATTTTTAATATTGCTTTAGTGTTTATAATGTTTAACAATAAAGATACACGAAAAATACATCTTTAAATCACACTAACTTTTTAAAAGGAGTTTTTTCATTATGTCTACAGAAACACTTCCTAAACTTGATGAGCAGACAATCGCTACGGTTAAAGCCACTGTGCCTGTACTTGCGGAACACGGAGAACAAATTACAACCAGATTCTATCAAATGATGTTTGAAGCCCACCCGGAGCTTAAAAATGTTTTCAATATGACACACCAAAAAGAAGGAAAGCAGCCACGCGCCCTTGCGAATGCTGTCTATGCCGCTGCTCAATACATCGATGATTTAAGCGCTATCATGCCTGCAGTCGAAAAGATCGCCCATAAACACCGCAGTATGAATATCGTACCCGAACAGTACCCGATTGTAGGAAAGTATTTGCTGCTTGCTATTAAAGACGTACTCGGTGATGCGGCTACCGATGATATCATTAATGCATGGGAAAAGGCTTATGGAGTCATTGCAGAGGCTTTCATTCAAGTGGAAGCGAACATGTATCAAGAAACTGCCGAAGAGACTGGCGGCTGGGTCGGCTACCGCGATTTTGAGGTCATTGATAAGGTAAAAGAAAGTGATGTCATTACGTCCTTCTACTTAAAACCAGTTGACGAAGGAGTTTTACCAGGCTATAAACCCGGCCAATATTTGACCATTAAAGCACAAATGCCGAATGAAGAGTTTGATCAATTACGCCAATACAGTCTTTCTGACGCTCCTGGAAAAGGCTATTACCGAATCAGTGTCAAGCGAGAGGAAGGGACAGAACAATTTCCAGAGGGTAAAGTATCTAACTTCCTGCACAAACATGTGAATGAAGGAGACGTTATCCCTGTCAGTGCCCCTGCCGGTGATTTCTTCCTTGATACAGCATCCAAAAAACCGCTGGTACTGATCAGTGGCGGCGTTGGGCTTACACCAATGATGAGCATGCTGCAGACTATTATCAAACAACAAATCGATCGGGAAGTTCATTTCATTCATGCCGCTCGTAATGGCAGCGTCCATGCCTTGAAGCATGATATGAAGATGGCTGGAGAAGAATATCCAAACATTAAGACTTATATCGTCTATGACACACCAACAGAAGAGGATATGAAAGAAAAAATCCATGCTAAAGAAGGGTATGTCGACCTTGCATGGCTTCAATCCATTGTTCCGCAGGATTCTGATTTCTATTTCTGTGGACCAGAAGGATTCATGAAAGCAATTTATGGTGCTTTGAAAGAATGGAACGTTCCAATGCAACAGATTAATTACGAATTCTTTGGCCCTCAGGGTGATTTAGAAAAATAAACATAAAAAAGATGCCTGCAGTAACATTGCAGGCATCTTTTTTGATTGCTTATTCTTCTAGTGTAGAGGTGTCTCCAGTTGGAAGACCAAGCTCCCAGGATTTAAGGAGACGACGCATGATTTTACCACTTCGTGTCTTCGGAATCGTATCCTTGATTTCGATTTCACGAGGCGCCGCATGCGCACTCAATCCTTTTTTGACGAACTGACGGATATCTTCGAGCAATTCATCAGACTCTTCATAACCCTCGTTCAAGGTGATGAACGCTTTGATGATTTCGCCGCGTTCAGGGTCTGGTTTACCGATAACACCGGCTTCAGCAACTGCTTCGTGCTCAATCAATTTACTTTCTACTTCAAATGGGCCGACGCGTTCACCTGACGTGTTGATCACGTCATCCAGACGACCCTGGAACCAGAAGTAGCCATCTTCATCCATATAGGCGCTGTCCCCGGATACATACCAGTCACCAAGGAAGTAGCTTTCATACTTGCCTGGATTCTTCCAAACAGCGCGCATCATGGACGGCCATCCTTTTTTCAGGGCAAGGTTACCCATCCGGTTTGGCGGAAGCTCATTCCCATCATTATCGACGATTGCCGCTTCCGTACCAGGGAAAGGTTTACCCATGGAACCTGGACGCATATCCATAGCCGGATAGTTACAAATCATCATGCCTCCGGTTTCTGTCATCCACCATGTGTCATGGATTCGAAGGTTGAGCGCTTTCAGTCCCCAGGTAATTACTTCTGGATTAAGCGGTTCCCCGACACTTAATACGTGGCGCAGCGAAGATAAATCGTGCTTGTTCGCCACCTCTTCACCGGCGCTGACAAGCTTACGGAAAGCTGTCGGTGCGGAATACCAAACCGTAACGTTATATTCATCCAGGGTTCCATACCAGTCATCCGGGCTGAAACGTCCGCCGCGGATCACATTGGTCACACCGTTAAGCCAAGGGGCAAAAATACCATAGCTTGTACCAGTTACCCAGCCCGGGTCGGCCGTACACCAGTAAGTGTCATCTTCTTTCAGATCCAACACCCATTTACCAGTTTGATAATGTTGCAGCATGGCGTTGTGTACATGATAGACACCTTTTGGCTTGCCGGTAGAACCGGATGTATAGTGAAGCAGCATGCCATCTTCTAAATCGACCCATTCAATGTCGAAATCCTGGGATGCCTGATCCATTTCTTTATGATAATCAATGTAGTCGCCATTTTCAGGTACATCGCCGACAATGACAATCTGTTTCAAGTTTGGAAGCTCATCGACAGGAACCCGGTCCAACAGCTCTGGAGTTGTGACAAGCATGCTTGCCTCACTGTCTTCCAGACGGTCGCGTACAGCCTGTTCCATGAATGCCTCAAATAAAGGTCCGGCAATGGCACCGGTTTTCAGAATTCCTAGAAATGCTGCGTAGAATTCCGGACTTCTGTGCATAAACAAGAAGACACGGTCTCCTTTATTCACATTATATTTTTTCAGTACATTCGCAAATTGATTGCTTTTGAATTTCAAATCTTCAAATGTCAGTTTCTCTTCACGATTAGGAGCCGAATAGATCAATGCGGTCTGATCTTTCTTATCAGGGTTGTCTGCATGACGGTCGATTGCCTCATAAGCGATGTTTACTTTTCCTGTTTCACTCCAAGAGAATTGACTCTTCACACTATCCCATTGGAATTGTTCGTATGCTTCGTTGTAGTCTTTCATGTTGTGATTGCCTTCACGTGCTGGAATTGGTTGCATGTCCATAGAATCACCTCATTTAAAATTTGTAAACGGTTTCTTACTTAAGTAAAAAAACACCTGCGACACTTATGTTTGGCAAGGACTCCTAATTTGGATTTTTCTAAAAATTCGTGAATTACCTTTTATTTTAGAATACTTCGCTGAAGTTTTAAAGTGATAAGGGGTAAGTTTTGTCAGATTGGTGAAAAAGCATTACTTCCCTTTACTTTTAATTGACAAGCATCGGGAACACCTCTATAATAAGTAAGGTTACAATTGGATAAAATCCGTACCAATTATTTATGGGAGAGGTTCTTAGCGACACCCTCGATAAAAAACTAAGGATATATGATGATACAGACCATATCCCTTAGGGTGTGGTCTTTTTTGTACTTTCGGAAAGTTTACCTATATAAACATATAGAGGAGGAAATCTACATGGCTGGACGAAAAGATGAAGATTTAAAAGATTTATCCTTATTAGGCAGTCAAGGGACGAACTATTCCTTTGATTACGACCCCGATGTACTGGAGACATTCGATAACCAGCATCCGAGCCGGGATTATTTTGTTAAATTTAATTGCCCTGAGTTCACAACGCTCTGTCCCAAGACAGGTCAGCCGGACTTTGCAACGATTTATATCAGTTATATTCCAGAGGAAAAAATGGTCGAAAGCAAGTCACTGAAACTGTACTTGTTCAGCTTCCGAAATCATGGAGGTTTTCATGAAGATAGTGTCAATATCATTATGAACGACCTGATTGAACTGATGAATCCACGCTATATCGAAGTGTGGGGTAAATTCACACCAAGAGGCGGCATTTCCATCGATCCGTATTGTAACTACGGTAAGCCTGGAACTAAGTTCGAGCAGATGGCAGAACAAAGGCTTTTCAACCATGATCTATATCCTGAAAAAATCGACAACCGTTAATCGAGGGCGACGTTCACAAGCATGCTCCCTTTTATAAGGAGAGATGATATATGTTCATTTATTTGAATGCTTTATTTGTTGGTTTATTGATTTTAGCTAATATCTTAGGCGTCAAGCTGTTCTCTATCGGCGGCTACGTCCTACCTGCTGCTGTCATTGTTTACGTCGTCACTTATTTGATCACTGATGTCATTGGTGAAGTGTATGGCAAAGAAGCAGCAAAGAAAACAGTCCAGGCCGGCTTTTTCACGCAGGTAATTGCACTTATTTTCATTTTTGTGGCAATTCAACTTCCTGCTGCTCCCTTTTTCCAATCGCAGGCGGAATTCGAAACGATTCTCGGTGGCAGCTTCCGGGTGATGCTGGCAAGCCTGGTGTCTTATGTTGCCAGTCAAAATTTCGATGTCTTCATCTTCCATCGCTTAAAGAAGAAGCATGGTGAGCAGAAGCTATGGCTTCGGAACAATTTGTCGACGATGTCGAGCCAATTGATTGATACCGTCGTCTTCATTACCATTGCATTTGCCGGTACGATGCCAACTGCGGCTTTACTTGGAATGATCGCTACGCAGTATGTATTCAAGTTCCTCGTCGCAGCCGTCGATACTCCAATCGCTTACTTGTTAGTAAAAACAGCAAAAAAAGATAAACAAAGCTTTCATTTAGCAGAATCTATGAAATAAAACAAATCCCAGCAGTTATCGAAACTGCTGGGATTTTTGTATTTGCTCGTAAATTATATTTTAACTTAGATCAGTATCTTCGCACGAAACACATCATTATTGATTCTAAATGAAATGATCGAAAAAAATATTTTTAATACAATCCTGCATATGCTTTATTGTTTATCGTCTTTATACTGCATATAGACGGTTTGGGTGACGAGGAAGTCTTCAACGCCGTGCTTGCCATCAGCGCCGCCAAGTCCCGATTGTCTCATCCCGGCATGGTAGCCCTGGACGGCTTCGAAGTTTTCACGATTGATGAACGTTTCACCGAATTTCAACTCATTCACGACTCGCATCGCTTCATGATAATCTTCCGTATATACGGAAGAAGAGAGGCCATAAACGGTATCGTTACCCATTTCAATTGCTTCATCCAAATTGGAGAAGGTAGTCACCGGTATGACAGGACCAAAAATCTCTTCCTGGATGATTTCCATATTCTGCTTCACATTTTTCAAAATGGTCGGTTTATAGAAGAACCCTTTATCAAATTCCTGCGGACGCTCGCCGCCAGTCACTACTTCCGCTCCGGCATCGACAGCATTCGTAACCATCTCTTCAACGGTCTCCCTGCGGTCTTCACTTACTAATGGACCAACATCCGCTTCTTTATTCTCCAGTGGATCACCAATCGTGACATCTTCGATTTTTTCTTTCAGTATCTCTAAAAACTCCTCTGCCACGCTTTCATGGACATATACCCGTTCTGCATTGGTACATGCTTGTCCATTATTAGCAAGACGTGACATTTTTATATTTTCAGCAGCAAGGTCAAGATCAGCGTTTTCTGTGACAATTGCAGGTGCCTTCCCGCCTAATTCGAGATTCACTTTCGTAATATTCTGCGCAGCTGCTTCCATTACCTTTGTGCCTGCCGGGATGCTTCCGGTCATCGTCACCATATGGACTTTTTCATGAGAAGCAAGGGCATTTCCGATTTCAGATCCTGTGCCAGTGACAAGGTTATAGACGCCATTTGGAATTTCACTCATGTCATCAATGATTTTTGTAAATTCCATCGCGGTGTTCGGTGTCTGCTGACTCGGTTTCAATACTATCGTACAGCCAGTAACGAGTGCTGTCGCTACCTTACGCGCCAAAATGAACATCGGGAAGTTCCAAGGCACAATACCGCCGATGACGCCGATTGGTTTTTTGTAAATGTGAATGTGCTCATTAGGGCGGTCACTTGGGACGATTTCTCCTTCGATTCGCCGTGCCCATTCGGACATGTAACGGAAATAATCAATCGCGAGATCAATTTCTCCGCTGGCAAGCTCATAGTCTTTCCCCTGTTCTTCCTGCAGCAATTCAATGAACCGCTCACGTTTTGCTTCGATGCGGTCACCAATTTCGCGGACGATTTTTCCACGTTCAATGTTTGGTTTCAGTTCCCAATCTTTCTGGGCGTTGAAAGCCGCTTTGACAGCACGATCGATATCTTCCTCTGTGCCTCGGGGTGTCTGTGAAATCACCTCTTCTGTTGCCGGATTAATGATATCGAGCCATTCATTTCCAGTAGATTCTATATATTGACCATCAATGTATAGTTTATGGGTTTGCAAGATAATCCTCCTCTAAATCGGAATGTGAGTTCCTGTAAATTATCTTCCACCCAAAGTCCTGTCCTAAACACGCGCATCGACCCATGTATTGCCCTTTCGTTTGCGCTATACTCTAAGTAACCATAGGAATGGGGTGACTTGCCATGGAACAAAAGAACTTGATTGCCTGGATGTTTGTCACCGTCGGAATCATGAACGCACTAACCGGAGCCATCATGATGTTCATCCTTCACGATACGATAATCAGCTTCGTATTCCTGGCTTCCAGCCTGATTTTTTTGCTGGCCGGAAGGGTGGCATGGACAGAAACGCACGGAGAGGATGCTAAGGATTAGCCGCCTCTCTCTTTTTTTGTCTTCGTGTCGTCATATAGACACCGCCTAACACAAACATCCCCCCTACTAACTGTGCACTGGTTATTGCTTCTCCTAAAAAAATGAACGCCATAACCGCTGTGATTACAGGTATCAAATTCAAAAACACCGCAGCCTTTGAAGGACCGATCATCGACACGGCCTGGTTCCAGGCAATCAGAGCGATAACAGCCGGGAAGATACCAGTGTAAAGCACACTCCAAATCACTTGTGAAGACCAGTCAATTTCAAATCCCCGGGGCAGCCATTCGATGATCGCTGCCATTATCAGCAGGGTGACATTTCCCATTCCCAACATGAACAGCAGACTTCCATACATCGGAAACTTCGGTCCATGCTTATTGACCAGTAAAGAATAAAAAGCCCAGCTTACGACCGCGCTCAGCATAATCAAATCTCCAATGTTAAATCCTAAGCCTGTCAATACTTCCCATGATCCTTGTGTGATGATGTAAAGGACACCGAGAAAAGAAATAAGCACCCCTGTTAATTGAGAGGGAGTAAAACGTTCCCTTAAGAATAAAAAGCCGAGCACCATCGCAACGGAAGGCGTCAAAGCCTCTACAATAGATGCATTAATGGTAGTCGTATAATTCAAGGAAGTGTACACAAGGGCCGGAAATAACACCACCCCCGTCATCGCCATTCCATATAAAGCTTTCCAATTTTTCATCATCACCGGACGGGCATACTTGAATTCCTGTCTCGCAAACGTCAATAACAGTAAGAAGGCGATTAATGTCCGCAGCCAGGCCAGCGTAAATGGGGCGATTGCTGCTGTAGCCACCTTGCCAGCGATAAAATTTCCCGAAAACAATATAATAGCGAGCATAACCAATGCATATGCTTTCCACATGGTTCCACCCCCCCTTCCATTTGAAGAAATTACAAAGTCCATCCAGATACCAAAAGACCCTTACCCTGAAGGTAAGAGTCTTTTCCTGAATCAGTTGACAGGCGTTTCTGTTACGTCCCAGACATCTGTATAATTCGTGTAATTATTAATGGCAATATCGAGGTCATGAAAATAACGATGGGCCTGCCTTACGTTATCTAATTCTTTGGATCCGTCGACTATTTGTTTCAAATACTGAGCAACTGCATCCATATCGGTCTGTAAGGTAGGCGGGTCTTCAAATGTGTTGTCCTCAATGTAAGTTAAGTACTGATCTGCCTTTTCCCGCTGCTCACTCCATTTGACGCCATCTTCCAGCTTTCCATAGCCGGTTGTGTCATTATAATAACGGTGAGCGACAGCTATTAAATCCCCCGCATCCTCAAAACCTTCTTTATTTGCCGGCTTAGCCTCTGCCTCTCCGCCTGACTCAGATGGGTTTTCCTCTTCAATACTGGATTCTGAAGCAACTGTATTTTCTGATTTATTTTCGTTGATATCCGTAAATATAAGTACGCCAAAAAACCCGAGCGAACCAACTACCAAAACAATTAAAATTGTCATTAAGCCTTTAAAACTGAATAATTTCCCCATTACAATCCCCTTTAATACACTGTTACAACCAGCTTAATATAAGTTGTTGGATATTTCAATTATTTTCCTTTTCATTCAGGTGTTTACAGGATGGTAATATCGACGATGTCATTTAAAGGCAGTGTAAACGTATGCTTCGTGGCTTCCTTTGTACCATGAAGCTCTTTTCTCATGGAACAGATCGAATTGATTTTCCCATAGCGCCGTTCATGTTCAAACCCATTATGAAAAATGATCTCCACGGTCAAATTGTCATTCAGGGCCCGCTGCAGTAAAAAATCGATTTCTACAGCTTTTTGTTCATCAATGATGCCTTTTTCCACACGTTCATCTTCTTTCCAAAGCTCTTTCACTAATTGGACATGCTCCGGCAGCATCAACGATGTCCACTTAATGGTTCCTCGGTCTTTATTATGCTTATCCATCATGCACCCTCCTGTCATTCCGAACGTTTGTTCTTATTATATATAATTCTAACAGCAGGGTAAAGCTAATTTCACAGACTGCCAAAAATTGACGTTTTATCCTTGAATTCGTCATGGAAGCGGGAGTGTGAAGGTAAAGGTATGATGATAACCATCTGTATCTAACTGGACACTTCCATTATGCTGCTCGATAATTTCTTTGCTGATCGCAAGTCCCAGTCCACTTCCGCCTGTTTCCCTGCTTCTCGACGGATCGATACGGTAAAAGCGTTCAAATATCTTTGTTTTTTCCGTTTCTGAAATGTAAGAGCCAGGCCCTGCAACAGAGAGCTGATAGGCTGTTTCCGTCTGTTTACCGGTAATTGTTATCGGCTCTTCGCCCTCGTAGTACTGGATGGCATTCTGAAGAAGGTTGGTGAGTACCTGCTGGATGCCTTCCCGGTGAACGAATAACCGGCTTTCCTCCACTTCGGTAACTACTTTAACCTTTTGATTGTCCAGCTCCCATTGAAATAACTGGACACAATTAGCAACTAAATCGCTGATTTCCACCATTTCTCTTTCCGGGTAGGACTGTCCGCCGAGACTGTCCCATTCTTTCACTTCGTGCAGCTGCTGCATCATGGCGGTAATCCGCTTCGCCTCCTGATGCAGGGAATGATAAAGTTCCGGCGACCCTTCAATGACGCCTTTGCTCAACCCTTCCAGGTAGCCGTTGATATTCGCTAGCGGAGTACGTAATTCATGAGCCATATCCGTCAACATCTTATTACGCTTTTGTTCATTTTCACGAAGCAGCAGATTCATTTCATTAAAATGTTCGACTAGCTGTCCGATTTCATCTTTGTTTTTCGTCTCCAGTACAGCTGGATAGCTCCCCTGTTTCAACCGTTTCATCGACTCAGTAAGTTCGGTGATCGGCTGCATCATTTGCTTCATCATAAAGTAATGAACGACACTCCCACTGACAATAGCAATCAGACTAAAAATCCATAAATATTGAAACAGCGTGGAATTGAAACTTAACTGGCGAGCCATACCGACATCCGTAATCCTTCCCACCAGAAAGCAGGCAGTCTGGTAGACAGCAACACCGCTTAATAAAATAAATAAGGCAATGATGATGATATTGGTGATGGTCAGTCGCCATAGCAATTGGGTGGCCATCTTTTCCCGCCAGGATTTAATTTTCTGCCACAAATTTATACCCCATTCCTCTTACAGTGATCAGCCGTTTTGGTTTCGTGGGATCGTCCTCGATTTTCTTCCGAAGCTTTTTAACATGCACATCAATCGTCCGTTCAAAGCTTTCATTTTCATCATAGGGGTTCAGATGATTGAGCAGGTGTTCACGGGAAAGAACGATATTAGGATTTTCCATGAACACATATAACAGGTTGAATTCATAATTTGTCAGGTTCAGCTGTTCGCCATTCAGGGTAACTTCCCCTTTCCGCGGCATAATGCTCAACCCGTCATAGGTGATTTTCTGGCAGTGCTGACCAGTGCGGCGCAATACTGCTTCTACATGGGCAACCAGCTCTTCAGGACTGAATGGCTTGGTCAGATAGTCATCCGCCCCCATTTTAAGCCCGGCAATCCTGTCTTCTGTGCGCGCTTTTGCCGATAATATGATGATGGAAACTTCTCTTGCATCCTGCTTTCTTACCCAACGACAAAATGCTTCCCCGCTAACCTTGGGAAGCATCAAGTCTAATATAATCAGGCAGGGGGCGTGGGTGAAGTACATGTCTTTCGCCTTTTCCCCGTCCTCTGCCGTTACTACATCATAACCGGCTTTCTCTAAGTAAATGGTAACCAGGTTCATGATCATCGGATCGTCTTCTACCACTAAAATTTTCTCGTTCATGTCAACCACCATTCGTTTATGATAGGCATCAATCCATCTGTTCGTACTGTTGAATCATCAAGTCGTAATTCATCGCTCCCAAAGCTACATATTGAATGTAACCTTCCGAATCGACGAAATAGGAAGTTGGAATCGGTTTAATTTCATATTGGTTGGCAACCGCAATATTCTCATCCATGAGAATCGGGAAGGTCAGCCCGAAGTCATCGACAAATTTTGTGACGTCACTAGCGTCGCTTTCCGTTTGCGTAAGGTTCACGGCCAAAATTTCGACATCTTCGTTCTCATAGAACTTCTGCATGTCCGGCATCTCCGCCCGGCACGGCGGACACCAGGTAGCCCAGAAATTGATCATTACTTTCTGACCGCGGTAATCGGAAAGTTTGACCGTTTCACCGTCCATCGTCTGGAGTTCAAAATCAGGTGCTTTCTGACCTTTTTGTAAACCGACCTCGCCCCCGGCAACGTCTTCATTTTCGGAAGCTTCGTCCCCTTCTGGACCTTCTCCATCTCCTGCGACCCTCATCTGAGGCTCTTTTTCTCCAGAAGTTCCTGAGTCACCTTTGTCACCTAGCATATCATAGACCGCCCAGCCCAGCATAGCTATCACGATTCCGATTAAAATCCCTTTTTTCATGCCTGACATCGTCCTCCCTCAATAAAATTATCCTAAGTTCCCTAACCACGTATCCTGTACTAACCGAAGCAAAATATTCGAAAGCCGTGCTAATTGTCCGGTATAAAGTAATACCCCCATGACAATCATCAGCCCACCGCCGACCTTCATGATTTTTTCACTATAGCGGACAACCCATCTAGCCGATCCCAGGAAGAAGGAGAACAAGAGGAAGGGCATAGCGAAACCAAGTACGTAAGCAATTGTGTATAGTAACCCCTGCCCCGGGTCTGTTGCTGCCAGTACAAGAATCGAAGCGAAGATCGGACCGATACACGGGGTCCATCCTGCGGCAAATCCCATTCCGACAAAGGTCGTTCCTAACAGACCAGCCGGCTTCTGAGAATGACGAAGTCGTTTGTCTTTCATCAGCCATTTGAAACTGATCCAGCCACCGACAAACAAGCCCATCAAAATGATGAATACACCGGCTATCCGCTGAATCAAAACACCGGACTGACCGGACAATAGCCCCTGAATATAGCTTCCTAAATAAGAGGCTCCAATTCCTAAAGCAATAAAGATCGATGACACACCAATAAGGAAGAATATTGAATGCAACAAAATATTAGTCCGTACTTTAGCATCTTTCTTGTTTTGTATTTCTTTCACACTCATTCCTGTTATGTAGGACAAATAAGCAGGAAGCAGCGGCAGAGTACATGGGGATAAGAAAGATATCGCCCCTGCACCGAAAGCGAGCCAAATTGTAACATCTGAAGTCATGTAATGACCACCTTCCGTCTAGTCAAAATTTCAAGAAATAGTCCTGCAGCCATTAACGCAAATATAAACCACGGATCGACCATAACCCCGAACAACATCGGGAATGGTGCAATAAATGAAAGCAGCCATTCGCTGAGCAGCCAGGCCAGCCATAAATAAATAACATGGCTTTTGCCGACTGTCTGAAAAGCAAACAGCAGTACAAAAACACTTAATACGAAAAGTTTAACGATTATAGGAAGCTCCATCCCATTTTGAAGCAGCATAGCGTCAAGGAAACTTTTCAACAACAGTGCCGGCAAAAATACCATCATTCCGCTAAATAACAGCTCGCACCCATCCATTTGTTTTTTTCGCAATAAGAACAAGGCATGGGCGAAGGTAAGCACTGCAGCTAAGTAAAACTCATTTTTCCCACTCGGGTATGCCAGGATAGCCGGAGGATCCTGGAGAAATAACGAGAAATGAAATACGATTTTCCCAAAGAAATACGTAAAAATAAATGTCAGCAACAGGGAAAACAAACTCTCTTCCATCCGCTTCTTCTTATCCTGACTGAAACGGGAATAGGAGCGGTAAAACAAGCCTCCTGCTATTATACTGATGATCGTGATGATCCATGAACTTTTTATAATTAGCGGTCCTAACACCCATGCTGATGGCATAACATTCTTCCTTTATTGTGAAGTATCATGGCAAAATCCATTATTTGAAAAACTTAGCTTATCGCCAAGTATAAAACTCGATTGTTAACGGATTATGAACCAGTAGAAAAACCTGGCTGCGAATGGCACAAGACTTGATTATAAACCGATTTTTCCCATCTATAAAACCAAAGAAACACCAAACACTAAGGGATGCGATTAACCTTAGGAGGTGTTTGCCATGAGACAATATTTAGTGAGTCTCTGGACTTTATTTGATCCTCTCTACTATCGAGTCTCCCGGCTGACCTATGTAACGGGGAATAATAAAGAAATCAACAATGTGTTCCGTGTCCGGATTACAGCCTATAAAGGCAGCGGAATAACGCTCGATGATGGTACCCGTATTCAAAAACATGATAAGGTACTGAAAATACATTTGCATAATATCCGGCTCATCAATGAAATGCGCTCCATGAACCACGATGTTAACAAAGCGCGTCATATTTATAAGACTGTCCGGGATTCGATGCCGGACCTTGCCAGTTATCTGAACCAACATACCCATAGGCATGAGGTTACCGGAATCATGGGAATTACGGCTCTGCACAAGGGCTGTCGCCGGCTGGGGTTTGAAACGGCTCCTATTACCAACCAAGTATACCGCTGTATGAAATTTTTATCCTTCATAGCTATCAGTACCTTGTGTATGCGTCCTTCTTCTTTAGGATACCTGAAAAACCACCAGCCTAACTATATTTTTATCTCAAAAGACCAGTTGCAAAAACAGATATCTTAACAAAATAGACACAAATTAGCTTTCCTATAACAATTGCCCCGTTTGAACAAAATATTAAAAGTGAAGGTCCGCAGCAACACAAAAAGTATTTCAGCCAATGAAAAAAGCTAAGGCAATGCAGCGACAATGCCTTAGCTTTTTTAGTTATTGTTATTCTGCTATTTGGTGCATGGTGACTTCAGGTCGGCTTCCTATGCGAATATTCAGGCCGGTCTGTCCCAGTCCTTCACTGATATAAAAAGACTTTCCTTTATGATTGTGAAGGCCTTTAATCATATTCATCCGTGGAAGCTTTCCCATTTTCACAAGATGATAGGCTTTAGGATACAAAATTTGTCCGCCATGGAAATGACCGGACAATAAATAATCAAAGTGATAGTCATCCATCTCCAGTACAACGTTCGGGTCATGAGTCAACACAAGGTTATAGCCCTGATGAATTCCTTGATAGGCAGCCTCAATATCGCTGTGGCCGGTACTATAATTATCAATACCGATAACATTGATAGAGCGGCCGTTTATGATTAATTGATCATTGGCATTCTGCAATACCTTACACTGGTGATTTTCCAAGGTCTTCTTCAATCGCTTGAAGTTGTGGGGACGCAGGACGTAATCGTGGTTACCGAACACGACGTAAATGCCGTATTTTGGCTTCAAATCGTTAAGCACTTCCAAATAAGGAACAAGCTTCGGAATCGTCCATTTCCGGTCAAGAAAATCCCCGGTCAATGCGATCATATCATATGGTTCCTGTTTCAGTTTTTCATAGAGCTGAGCTGGACTTATGGAGATATTTTCTAAATGAAGATCGGATAAATGCAAAATATGAAGAGGAGCGGCTGTGTTATCTGATTTCACATCCACTTTATTGATTTGTACTTCTTGTGTGTTTTTATATGCCATATAGCCGCCAACCAGAAGCAGCGGCAGCAAAGATATAATCCAAATTATGGCCTCCACCTCCCCTTCCTATTATACAAGGATCAAGATGATGGAGGACTAGCAATTGATGGATAGGTTACCACCTAGCTGTTGTTGGCGGTCAGAACACGAAGCAGTAACGATCGTAATAAAAAACCTATGACGAGACCCGGAATGACAAACAGTATCGGCAGCCAGACAGGGCCGAATAAAACGCCGAACAGCTTCACCTTAGTCGAATAGATCAGCCCTACCGTTACAAAATAGGCTGAAAAAACAAATGGTAAGAAAGCAAGCTTCGGAGGTTCGGCAGCATGCGCATCTTTATACGCGTCCCAGATGGTGAACATATAAAGACATGGATAAAACATCAGCCATTGAAAGTTTGTTACTTCAATCGCTTTATCAATTTCACCAAGGAAACTGTAGATGATGGCTGTGTTGAATTTACTATACAAATTCACAAAGACTTCTAACACAATAAAAAATATACCTTTTATAAGCTGACGGTTCAGCAATTGCCCAAATCCCGGAAAGGCGATACTCCATAGCAAGACTTCCAGCGGCGAATGTCTCATAGCAGCCCCCGTCAACTGGAAGAGTGCGCGACAAGTTCGTTTCGATCGGGGGCTTGGGGAGGCTCTTCTAACCATCCATGTTTGATCATTAAGTCTAAACCGTCTTTTGCATATAAAGCCACTTCCACCGAGAGCCGCTGATAGTTGAGAACTAAGTCATAACGCATGCTTGCCGTTGAAGCTGCTGAGTAATTTCCCTGTCCAGTTGTACTGAGCACGCTCATTAAAAAGACAATCAGGCGATCAGAAAAAGTCTGGGAAGTAGAATTGGTGATCAAACTGTTGGATGCCATCGGCGGGTGAATTTCGGACTTGTCTAATATATGAGAAAAAGTCTGGATATGTTTGGAGGAAATATCCTCCCCTTTTTTCATATAAGCTACGATTTCATTGGAGGTTGTCGTCTGGGCAAATGCAGCACATATCGATTCCCCAAGCATATTGGTTTTTATATTTTCGAACAAATGACTGATTTCAATGGTATTAAGTGAACGCTTGTTAAATGGACTCAAATACTTTTTACCTTCGACATACTCGATTTCTCTCGGAACATCGACTTGTGGAGGCCGCACATGGAGCCCTTTTTCCAGACCAACATCTACCGCCCGATTGAACAGTTCTGTCGTTTCAGTAACGCACCTGGAAAACAATTGACGGACGTCTTCACGGGACGATGCACTTAAAGAAGCTCCATAGGCCAGGACACCTGCTTTTCCCATATTACTCAGGAACATCAGTATGAAAGCATCAGTAAATAATTTGGGAGCTTCCATATTGACATCTTTTTCGTTGAAACCATCCGGCACCAGAAGCTCTTCTTCTTGAAAAATACCCTGCATATCCTCAATAACGGTAGATGAAAACTCTTCCGCAAATTGGACGACTGATTTAATTTCATCGTCTTCAACGGTTTTACTAAAATATTTCAAAAATTGGATGGTCATCGTGTTTTGGACATATTGTGTCCACAACATTCCAATTTCGCTGGCGGTAAGCTTTACGACTGCCATTGAAAAAACATCTCCTTCACTACTGTTTTGCTTAGCTTTTCCTAACTGCTGCAGTTTATGTCGCATTCCTTATCCTTTCAAATGCGGGGACAGTACATCCATCGACTCCTGCAGCTTCTTGGCATTGGCTGCATATAGACGCTTTGCTTTCTCTGAGTCGGTAGCCAGCGCAAACAGTTCCAGGTCCGCCTGGCATTTTTTCATATTAGCCAGGAGGAGCGGCTTATCCTGAGGCGTGGGTACCTCGATTTTGTCATCGTATAAATCAATGGTCAGCTGGCCGGAGGAGTCCACCTGACCAAGAAAGACATTCTCGATTGTGACGTTCTGCTTATCTAACTCACCTTTCAACCATGCCCGGTTCTTCCCGGCAGAAGCCAATTTTTCATCAAAAATCTCCCCGTCCATAACGATCGTGTGGGGCTCCTTTTCATTGATACTGGGCAAATCTAAGTCCTTTCTTGTCAGGGGACGATTGTCTTTTTTCAACAGAACGCTTAATTTACCATCTGCTTCGAGAACCGCATATTCTACTTCATCCACTTTAAATACGTCTCTCCCCCTTAACAGCTGTAAAAGTTCATCCGTGGTGTACTTCTCTTTTTTTAAATTATCTTCGAGAATTTTGCCATCTTTAATCAATACAGTTCCTTTTCCTTCCACCACATCACGGACTGTTTTACTGTGGAGCGACAGGATTTCCACAAAGAAAGGAAGCACCGCGAAAATAGCGACACCGATGATCCCATGCCAAATATTATTTTCCAGTCCCATCATGACTTCCGCCGCAATACTACCGATGGTGATGCCTGAAACGTATTCAAAAAATGAAAGCTCTGATAACTGTTTCTTTCCTAGTATCTTTGTTGTCAGAAAAAGAACAAAGAGAAATAATACACCCCTTACTACCACTTCCAACCATCCTGGCACTTTACATCACTCCTTGGGTTAAAAACCCTTATACTGCTCTTCTTCTCGTTCAACTTCTCCAATTCGCTTCATCAAATCTTGTTTGATTTCTTCGATGATAAGCATTTGTTCATGAAAGAGTCGCTGTTCATCTTCCGCGTTCGTGTTGATGGCCAGCGAAGATAAACCCGCTTCGATACTTTTGATTGTGGCAAGACATTGTTTGATATCCGCACCAACTGTCATATCTGCTTCTCCTTATCCTTTTGGCTTGAAAATGAGGGCAGCAAGCGTCCCGAAAATGATGGCAGCTGAAATACCTGCACTCGTTACTTCAAACATTCCGGTCACTACCCCGACAAGTCCGTGTTTTTGTGCTTCTTCCATCGCTCCGTGGACGAGGGCGTTTCCAAAGCTTGTGATTGGGATGGTCGCCCCGGCCCCTGCAAAATCGATTAATGGTTCGTACAATCCAAATCCATCCAAAACAGCTCCTGCCACTACTAACGCACTTAAGGTGTGGGCAGGAGTCAATTTGAAGACATCAAACATGATTTGACCGATCACACAAATGATTCCTCCAACTACAAACGCCCAGAAAAAAATCATAAGCTCCCACCCCCATATTCAATCGAAACTGCATGGGCGATACATGGAATGGTTTCCCCTTGTTGAAAAGTCAAGGGAGATAATAAGGCACCGGTTGCTACTACTAATATCCGCCTCAATTCCCCTTTTTTCATCCGGTTCAATAAATGACCGTAGGTGACGACTGCTGAACATCCTGCACCGCTTGCCCCTGCCAGTACCGGCTGGTTCTCCCTGTAAATCATCAGCCCGCAATCCTGGAATTTTTCTTCAGAAATATCTGTTCCATGTTTTTTCAACAAGTCGAAGGCCACTTCCCGGCCAATGTGCCCGAGGTCGCCCGTAGCAATCAAGTCGTAATGGGAAGCATCAATATTCCGGTCGCGAAAATGGGTTTCAATTGTATCGACAGCGGCAGGTGCCATCGCTCCTCCCATATTCATCGGATCCGTAAGGCCCATATCGACGACCTTTCCAATGGTGGCCGAAGTGACAACGGGACCTTCTCCCTGAGCCATTACGACTGACGCGCCTGCACCTGTTACCGTCCACTGGGAAGTCGGCGGTTTTTGTGCCCCGTACTCTGTCGGATAACGAAATTGTTTTTCCACAGCGGCATTATGGCTGGCTGAGCCTGTCACTATGCATTTCGCGCCCCCGTTATTGATGATAAAAGCGCTTAGTGCCAGCCCTTCCATCGAAGTGGAACAGGCGCCGAACAAACCAAAATAGCCCGCACCGATTGTTTTTGCTGTGAAGCTTGTCGGCGTGATTTGATTGATCAAATCACCGCCTATAAAAAAGTCAACTTTTTCTTTAGCGAGACCAGCCTTTTCTAGCGCTCTAAGCGATGCTTCCTCAAATAGCACTTTGTGCGCTTTTTCATAGGTATCTTCATTCAGCCACAGGTCACCATGCAAGGTATCAAAATCATCGGCCAGCTGACCATTCGCTTCAAATGGACCGCCGACCGTACCGGTTGATACGATGACCGGCCGCTGTTCAAATTCCCACGTCCGCATCACAAAGCACCCCATTGAATCAATAAAGTCTTAATGAGAGCAACTATGAACGCAGCGAATACACCTGACATAATGACCGAACCTGCTAACTTAAACATATTGCCACCTACACCTAAAATAAGCCCTTCACTTCTATGTTCAATCGCAGCAGAAATGACCGCATTACCAAAGCCTGTAACTGGAACGGCAGAGCCTGCACCGGCAAATTGAGCGAGGCGGTCATAGACACCAAACCCTGTTAACAGCATGGCGATGAATATCATGACGGCAACGGTAGGGTTTCCGGCAGTCTGCTCGGTGAAGTCAAAGTTGTAGATAAAAAAAGTTTGGATGAACTGCCCGATTAAACAGATTAACCCACCAACGAAAAAGGCCTTGATACAGTTTTTAACTACCGGCCTCTTCACTTCGCGTTCGGATTGAAATTGTTGATATTCCTGTTGAACTGGAGTCAGATTTTTTTTCTTATTATTAGCCATGACGCCACCTACTTTATGTTTTTTCTTTGGAAAGCTTGATCAGTCGGTCCAGCTCTTTCGATAGCTTTTTACGATCGATGGTTCCTTCTGCCATCTTTTTCTTCAGTTTCATCACTTCCAGGTGGATTTTCTTATCAAGGGAGAGCGTAACCTGGTACTTCGGAAACTTCTCCTCCGCCTGCTTCGTCAAATCCTTCTCTATTCTTTTCATATGGAGTCGCTCATTATGGGGAATTTGTGCAGCAATCAGCAACTGTTTGTCATCATTGACGACTTGGACATCAGTTAAATTATTTTTGTTTCGTAGAGATCGATCAGCCTGTTCAGAGACAGCCTGATTCAACTTATTGTTATTTGCCATTTGCATAGGCTCATTCATTTCTTGTGTTTCCTCATTGCCTCCAGCCTGACATCCCAACAGGTATGCCAACATAAGTATCCCGGTCATTATTTTTTTCATATTCTCTCCACCACCTTACAGCGGTCCATGGCAGAATAAGGTTAGCAGTTCGCTAACCTTATCTGTCCTTGCCTATTGCTGTTTATATTGAGGTTCTTCTTGCTCGATTTCAGTAACACGTGGCTCGACACTGTCGATAATTGCCTGTGTCTGCTGGGCAGCCTGCTGATACAGTTGCTTGGCTTGTTGATTTTCTGTGCCAAGGGCAAAGGTTTCAAAGTTTGCCTGTGCGCTCTTTAATCCGGCGACTGTTTGTTTCACATCGCTAATGACAGTCATATTCATCTCTCCTTACTTTTTTTACAACCGTTATTTTTTGCACCATTCTTGAAATTATGTTTACCTATTTTTGCTTTATTATGAAGGAGAAAAAAAGGCTGCTTGTAGGAAACAGGAGGAAACCATACAATAGGCTATAGAGAACTTTATAATAAACACTACTTAAAGGGGAGTTTTTCATCATGAATACGATTCGGGTAAAACAAAATGGAGAAACTTATGATATTGAACCGGTAAAAGGGAAATCACTGCTTGCTACAGCATTTGAACAGGAAGTGCCGTTGGATTACAAATGCCAGAAAGGCAACTGCACGCGCTGTAAAGTGGAGCTTGTAACTGGAACAGAATCCGTAAATAAACCGACGCCCAAAGAATATCAGCAGATCGAATCAGAGTTAGAAAACGGTTATCGTCTTGCCTGTCAAACCGTACCCGTTAAATAATTTCTGTGATAAGTAGACCGAAATTCAATATTTTTTATATGAAAATAGAATTATGAAGTAAAAAAAGCTGAGGCACAGGTTCAAATTCCTGTGCCTCAGCTTTTTTAATATTATTTATCTGGCAAATACATGGTTGCCGATTACATTTGTTACTTCTCTTTGGTTCAAGTATTCATTGTTCGCCTTATCCGGGTTGAAGAAATACAGGGAACCATAGCCTAGGCCATGATGCGCAATCGCTTCATTGACCGCTTTTTTGGACTCTTCACTCGCCGGCTGGTTGATAGTTCCATTCAGCACAGGCGAGAACTGATAACCGTCGTAAATGACATCGTTGATACTGTCAGGGAAGAGACTGCTGTCCACTCGGTTCAACACAACAGCAGCTACAGCCACTTTCCCTTCATAAGATTCACCTTTCGCTTCTGCCTCTACCAGTCTTGCAAGTACATCTTTCTCCGCTTCTGAAACAGTTACAGGGATCGTCAACTGTTCCCCAGGGTTGATATTGTTATCGGTTTTACCATTCGCTTGTTTGATATCAACAACAGATGCTCCGTACTTTGTTCCAATTTTATACAAAGAGTCCCCTTCTTTGACTGTATATCCTTGTGCACTTGCAGCATTTGCTGAAATCGTCGCTGCTAAGGCCATGATGGCTGTAAGGGATGTCACAATTATTTTTTTGATAGTCATGGTTAAAAAACCTCCTTCGATTTCTATCCATTACAATCTAACACGCCCTCCACCTTCCTTCATTATAAAAATATTGCCACTTTTTCCATTCATACACTATCTGGCAGTTTCAAACATAAACCGGACATCCCCCCTCATATAATGAACTATATTTGATTGTCAAAGGAGAGGATGATTTGCCGCCAATTTCTAATCGTGTCACCAGTTTACCCCCATATTTATTCTCAATCTTTCAGCAGAAGAAAAAAGCATTAGAAAGCCAGGGAGTTGATGTAATTGACTTAGGCATTGGAGCGCCAGATTTGCCTACGCCTGCGTTCATTATTGACCAGCTGGCTAAAGAAGCCCAGAAACCCGCCAACCATGTCTACTCCTCCTACAACGGCTGCCAGGAATTCCGTCAGGCGGTCGCCGGCTTTTATAAAAGAACCTATCAGGTAGAACTGGATCCTGATACAGAAATCCTTGCGCTCATTGGTTCAAAAGAAGGACTTGCCCACATGGCCACTGCCGTCCTGAACCCAGGTGAAACCGCTTTGGTTCCTGATCCTGGTTATCCGGTTTATCGTTCTGCTGTCCATTTAGCCGGTGGGACAACCACTTATCTGCCGCTGGATGCAGATAACCACTACCGGCCAATGTTTGATCACGTGTCAAAAGCCGATTGGAAGAACGCTTCGCTGATGTTTTTGAACTACCCGGGCAATCCGACAGCCGCTACCGTCGATCGTTCCGTCTTTGACGAGGCGGTGGCCTTTGCTAAACAGCATGATGTTGCTCTTCTTCATGACGCCGCCTACAGTGCACTAACCTATAACGGCTATCAGGCACCAAGTGTACTGGAGAGTAACGGTGCGAAAGACATTGCAGTGGAATTTGGTTCCTTATCGAAAAGTTTCAACATGACTGGCTGGCGGATCGGCTATGTCGCAGGCAACAGAGAGTTGATCAAAGCCCTGTCGATCGTAAAAAGCAACACAGATACATCCCAGTTTCTCCCGATTCAAAAGGCGGGGGCGGCTGCTTTAATGAGCGACTTTTCTGCGGTAAAAGAAAACGTTGCTGTTTATGAAAAACGGATGGCCATCATGCTGGATGCGTTACAGGAGCTTGGTATCAAGGTGACTAAGCCACGAGGAACCTTCTTCATCTGGGCGCCGGTACCAAAAGGATTTACCTCTTCTTCTTTTGCCGAGCGCATGCTGGAAGAAGCAGGAGTGATTATAACTCCTGGAATTGCTTTTGGCCCGTCCGGTGATAAGTACTTCCGAATTTCCCTATCGGTCGGTGAAGAACGACTACGGGAAGCAGCTGAGCGGATAAAAGCATTGAATAGCAAGGAGCGTTGATGTATGAAACCACCAAACCAAGCCTCCAGAATGAGTGGCGCCAAAGGGGTTGTCACGTGTTTAAAAAATGAAGGCATCGAAAAAGTTTTCTGTGTTCCCGGAGAAAGCTATTTACCTGTGTTAGATGAACTCTACGGGGAACCGAGCATCCAATTGATTTCTGCCCGTCATGAGGGAGGAGCCTCCTTCATGGCAGAAGGATATGCCAAAGCATCCGGCAAACCTGGGGTCGTGATGGCGACTCGAGGCGTCGGGGCTGCCAATTTGTCGATAGGTGTCCATACCGCCTACCAGGATTCGACCCCGATGGTGGTGTTTTTAGGACAAGTAGACAGCCATTTTTTAGGCCGGGAAGGGTTTCAGGAAGTGGATTTAGTCCAGTTTTTCCAGCCTATTTCTAAATGGGCTGTGGAAATCACCCATGCGGGGCGAATTCCTGAGCTGGTACAGCGAGCTTTTCGGATTGCCCAGACTGGTCGCCCTGGTCCTGTCATCGTTTCACTTCCGGAAGATGTTCTTCGTTTTAAAGAAAACATGACATTCGCTGCTCCGGTTAGCAAACCGAGACCTTCCCCTTCTTTAGAAGAGATTGAAATAGTGAACAGCTACCTGCAACAAGCGAAAAAACCAGTGATCATTGCCGGCGGAGGTATAAAACATGCGGATGCAGAAGACAAGCTGCTCGCTTTTGCGGAAGCAAACAGCCTGCCGGTTTTGTCTGCGTTCCGGAGACAGGATGTTTTTCCAAACGACCATCCTTTATACGTGGGACATCTTGGGCTGGGAACCAATCCAGGAGTACTGGATACCGTACGGCAGGCAGACGTACTGTTGGCGCTAGGTACACGTCTTTCTGAAGTGACGACACAGGATTATTCGGTTATCTCACCGGAACAAACGTTGATTCATATCGATATCACGCCATCGGTGCTGGGAAAATCCTTCGCTCCTGACCTGGGGATTGTAGCTGATATGAAATCAGCACTGCAGCTTATGAATGCTGCAACGAAAATCGCTTCTCCAATTTGGAAACCGTGGGTGCAGGAAAGAAGAAGTTGTTACGAAGCCGCCTCCTGCCTGGCACCAGATGATAGCGAAACAATCACCAATAACCAGGTGATTACTTGTCTGCAGGAAATGCTGCCGGGAGATGCGATTATTACCAATGATGCTGGCAATTTTGCCGGCTGGCTCCATAGCTTTTACCAGTTCAAACAGAAAAAGACCTATGTAGGCCCGACATCGGGTGCAATGGGATACGGGATGCCGGCAGCGTTAGGTGCCAAACTCGCCTCCCCGGATAAAACAGTCGTTTCCTTATCAGGGGATGGCGGCTTCATGATGACGATGCAGGAAATAGAAACAGCGGTCCGTTACCAAATTCCTGTAATCTGTATCGTTTTTAACAACCAGATGTACGGAACCATCCGCATGCATCAGGAGATTCACTTTCCTCATCGCGTATCGGGGACCGATTTAGGTACCGTTTATTTTTCCAAAATAGCCAAAAGTGTGGAAGCCGACGGTTTTTTCGTGAATAGTCTGGAGGATTTTAAATATGTCTTAAGTAAGGCGGTTAATAATGATCGGCCGACTGTCATTGAAGTGCCGATGGATCAGAATCAAATTTCAGCGAAGCGGACAATCGAAGATTTAAGAAAAAAGTAAACGTTATATTTATTTTTATTGGGAGGGTTTCTTATGGTCAATATCGAGAAGAAACTGGTCAATTACATTGATGGACAATGGGTGCTGCCGGATCGTAACAACTATACAGCTGTTGTAAATCCGGCAACTGGACAGACAATCACAAAAGTACCTTTATCAACGGAAAATGATGTACAAGCCGCTGTCAAATCTGCTAAAAAGGCGCAGAAAGAATGGGCACTTGTTCCGGCTCCACAGCGGGCAGAATTGCTATACCGGGTCGGCAGCATGATGAAAGAAAGAAAAGAACACCTGTCCAGACTGTTGACGATGGAAAACGGAAAAGTACTGGAAGAAGCACGAGGAGAAGTCCAGGAAGGCATCGATATGGCTTTTTATATGGCTGGCGAAGGTCGCCGACTGTTTGGACAAACTACCCCATCAGAATTGAAGAATAAATTTGCTATGAGTGTCCGTGCTCCCGTGGGAGTTGTCGGTATCATTACGCCGTGGAATTTCCCGATTGCTATTGCAACCTGGAAGTCCTTCCCGGCTATCGTTGCTGGCAATGCCGTCATCTGGAAGCCGGCAACCGAGACACCGATTATGGCCTATGAGCTGGCGAAAATTTTTGAAGAAGCCGGATTGCCAAATGGCGTATTGAATGTCGTGTTCGGCTCTGGCAGTGATGTCGGGGAAGCGATGGTAGCTGATGACACCATCCGGGTCATTTCTTTTACCGGTTCGAACGAGACTGGGAAGAATATCGCGAGTAAGTGTGGGATGAAGCTAAAAAAAGTATCCCTGGAAATGGGCGGTAAGAATGCCGTCATTGTCATGGATGATGCCGATCTATCATTAGCTGTCGAAGGAATTCTCTGGAGCGCGTTCGGAACAAGCGGCCAGCGTTGTACCGCCTGCAGCCGGGTCATCGTCCACAAAGATGTGAAGGAAGAATTAACGGAGCGTCTGATGACAGAAATGGAGAAGCTGACGGTTGGTAACGGACTCGATGAGACGGTGAAGGTCGGCCCAATCATTAATGCTGGCGCGCTAGAAAAAATCGACCGCTACGTACAAATCGGAAGACAAGAAGGCGCTGTACTTCTAGCTGGAGGCTATACGCTTCATGAGGATAAAGAAGATGCTGGTTATTACTACGTCCCTACGCTATTTACCGATGTGGATCGCACGATGCGGATTGCGAAGGAAGAAATTTTCGGCCCTGTCGTTTCTTTAATTGAAGTAGAAAGTCTCGAAGAAGCGGTCGAGATCAATAATGAAGTAAGCTACGGGTTATCGAGCTCCATCTTCACCCAAAATGTGAACCAGGTATTCGCTGCCCAGCGTGATCTGGATACAGGAATCGTTTATGTCAATGCCGGAACGATCGGCGCTGAAATCCATCTGCCATTTGGGGGTACAAAAGGGACAGGAAACGGACACCGTGATTCCGGACTCGCTGCATTAGACGTATTTACCGAATGGAAGAGCGTCTATGTCGATTTCAGCGGTAAATTGCAACGGGCACAAATCGACACCGAACAATAGAGTATTTTTCAAGTAAGTGAAGGAGGTTTTTATATGAAGGTAGCCGTATTAGGTTCCGGACTTATGGGAAAGGAAGCCGCCCGCGACTTGGTGCAAAGTCCAGGCGTGAAACATGTCGCACTGGCGGATGTTGATTATCAGAAAGCGAAAGACGTGTGCCGGCAACTGAACAGTCCCATCCTTGGTGCTGCTCAGCTCGATGCCACCAATGAAACGGAATTAGGGGACTTTATCAAAAATTATGACGTAGTGATCAACGCGCTGTTTTACTCATTCAATGAAATTGTCGCCAAAAAAGCAATCGAAGCCGGTGTCCATTCTGTCGATTTAGGAGGCCATATCGGCCATATGACGGACAAAGTCTTAAAGCTCAAGGAAGAAGCAAAGGCCGCCGGTGTCACATTAATCCCGGACTTAGGGGTTGCTCCTGGTATGATAAATATTTTGTCGGGATATGGCGTCAGCAAGCTTGATCAAGCGAAATCTATTAAACTATATGTTGGCGGCATCCCTGTCCAGCCGGAACCTCCTTTTGAATATAATCATGTCTTTTCCATGGAAGGTGTTTTCGATCACTATACCGATCCCGCTCTGATTATTCGAAATGGAATGAAACAGGAGATCCCTTCTTTATCAGAAATTGAACGCATAAACTTTGAAAAGTTCGGTCCATTAGAAGCTTTCCATACTGCCGGGGGTACATCCACCTTATCCTACTCCTACCCTTACTTAGATACGCTAGAATATAAGACGATCCGCTACCCTGGCCACGCTGAAAAATTCAAGCTCCTTGTCGATTTGAACCTGACAAGAAATGATTATTTTGTTGAAGTTAAAGGAGCAAAAGTAAGCCCTCGGGAAGTATTCCTGAAAGTGTTGGATCCGATAGTTGATTTAAAGGAGAAGGATGATGCTGTCCTTCTAAGGGTGTTAGTATCGGGAGAAAAAGACGGGCATGCCACTACTTACACTTACGAAATGGCTACCTTTAAAGATCGGAAAAATAACGTAACAGCAATGGCGAGAGCTACGGCCAATACTATATCTGTAGTCGCTCAAATGCTCGGAAATGGCACGATTGAGAAGCGTGGTGTCTATCCTCCGGAACAAATCGTCCCGGGAAATAATTATATTGAAGAGATGGCAAAGCGTGGTGTGAACATTAAAGAAACAAAACAATGGAAGTAAATATAGAAAGAACACATAGATAAAACAGCCCGAATACCAAATATCGGTATTCGGGCTGTTTTTTTACGACACCTGTAGCTTAAACTTCTAAACGACGAACTTATGTGAGACAAATTTCTAGGAAATGAGACATTTTAGCTGATTTAAGAGAATAAAAAAAACCTGAGAAGTCGAAATGAACTTCCCAGAGGGTGCCTCTAGTTCTTAATTCCCATCGATATATATTTTAATTCCACATATTCATGGATGCCATGGTGTCCGCCTTCTTTTCCGAAACCCGATTGCTTGATGCCGCCGAATGGTGCTTCTGCTACAGCAGGAAAGACATCATTGATGCCGATGATACCGTAGTCCAGCTTTTCTGCGACCCGGACGGATCGGTCAAGATTCTTCGTGAAAAAGTATGCGGCCAATCCATATTCGCTGTCGTTGGCTGCGTTGATTGCATCTTCTTCACTTGTGAAGGACTGGAGCGGAAGAATGGGACCGAACGTCTCCTCGTTCATGACCAGCATGTCGTTTTTGACGCCAGATAGGACGGTCGGCAAGTAATAATGTCCTTTGCCTGTGCCTTCCCATAGATTACCGCCACATGCGATTTCAGCGCCTTTTGCGAGGGCATCCATCACCTGCTCATGCACTTTATCGGTTGCCCCTTCGTTAATCAATGGACCCATGTCCACCTCCTCTGCAAGTCCATCACCGAGGCGCATTGCTTCTACTTTTTCTACTAATACTTGTTTGAACTCATTCCAAATGTCAGCTTCCACATACACGCGGTTTGCACAGATACATGTCTGACCGCTGTTACGGAACTTACTTGCCAATGTCATTTCCGCCGCCTGATCCAAATCGGCATCGGCAAAAACGATAATAGGGGCATGCCCCCCAAGTTCAAGGGAAAGTTTTTTTACTTGATCGGCACTTTCTCGCATTAAATGCTTGCCTACTTCCGTTGAACCAGTGAAAGTAATCAGCCGGACATCTTCATGATGGAGTAACGCATTTCCTATTTTGGCAGAATTGCCAGTTACGAGGTTCACCACCCCGTCTGGCACCCCTGCTTTTTCAAGGATTTTTACAATTTCAATTGCTGTTAATGGTGTTTCAGAAGCTGGTTTCAAAACGACAGCACAGCCTGCCGCTAACGCAGGAGCGACTTTCCTGGTAATCATCGAAGCCGGGAAATTCCAAGGGGTGATTGCTCCCACTACCCCGACAGGCTGTGGAATGACAGAAAGCCGTTTTGATTCAATCGATGACGGGATCCATTCCCCGTACAGGCGATTCGCTTCTTCGGCATACCATAATAAGAAACTGGCTGCCGATTTGATTTCTCCTTTTGCTTCGCGCAGTGGCTTCCCCTGCTCCATTGTAAGAACCGCTGCTAAACGGTCTTCCTCTTCTTTCATAAGCTGATTCGCTTTATAAAGGATAGAGGAACGCTTCCTTGGTGACAAAGATGCCCATTGTTTTTGTGCTTTACTGGCAGCTTCAATGGCATTTGTTGTATCGATATCATCACCATAAGACACATGGGTAAGGATATCCCACGTCGCTGGATTACGTACCGGTGTTTTTTTTCGTGAAGATGCACTGTTCCACCTGCCGTTAATATAAATACTTGGCACATAAGCTTCAAAAGTGATCAATCAGAACTCCCCCCTATTGCTCATCTGGTTCATATGGCCAGGCTGGCAGCATATGATCCAACGGCTTATCTTTCCGGTAACCAAGAACATATTGCGCTTGCATGATCGTATGGATTTCCCGTGTTCCTTCATAGATGACAGGCGCTTTCGAATTGCGTAAATGTCGTTCAACAGGATATTCATTAGAATACCCATAAGCACCGTGTACCTGAACCGCATCATCAGCTGCTTTATTAGCAAAGTCGCAAGCCTGCCATTTTGCTAACGAAGTTTCCCTCGTGTTTCGTTTTCCTTTGTTTTTCAACTCTCCGGCACGATAAACGAGTAACCGGCTCATCTGGAGTCCCGCCTCCATATTGGCAATCATTTGCTGTACTAATTGATGTTTTCCTATTTCATGACCAAATGTTTTGCGTTCATGACAGTAATCGATACTCGCTTCCAGGCAGGCCATTATCAGACCGCATGCTCCTGCTGCGACCGTAAAACGGCCATTATCAAGAGCGGACATGGCTATTTTGAAACCGTCTCCTTCTTTTCCGAGTAGATTTTCTGCCGGTACTTTTACGTCTTCAAAAAATAATTCACCGGTATTACCCGCGCGGATTCCAAGCTTTCCTTTGGTAGCTTTTGAGGAAAAACCAGCTGTGCTGCGTTCCACAATAAAGGCTGATATCCCATGGTGTTTTTTACTTTTATCGGTATAAGCAAAAACGATAAAATGATCAGCTGTATCGCATAGCGATATCCATGTTTTCTGCCCATTTAATACATAATGATCGCCCTTATTGGCAGCTGTTGTCTGTATCGCCGCTACATCCGACCCTGCCCCTGGTTCTGTCAGGCCAAACGCTCCTATCTTCTCACCTTTAGCCTGAGGAATCAGATACCTTTGTTTTTGTCCTTCATTTCCCCATTGCAGCAAAGTAAGACTGTTCAACCCGATATGGACCGATACGGCCGTACGGAAGGCTGTATCTCCCCTTTCCAGTTCTTCACAAACAATAGCGAGGGAATTATAATCCATTCCACTACCGCCATATACTTCCGGAATGCAGACACCCATCAGTCCTAAGTCCGCCAATTTGGTTAGAACAGCAGGATCAAAACTGCCTTGTTCATCCCACGTGCGCATATTCGGAACGATTTCCTTATCCACGAACTGACGTGTCATCTTACGTAATAATTGCTGTTCTTCGGTAAAGTCAAAATTCATACATGTATCCTCCATTCACTATTTTTACTCCTTTTTCTCCTCGTTAAAAAATTCCTGTTGATGCTCCCCGGCTTCCGGTGGATGATACCGGTAGGAAACCGGGGTTCTCGACAACTTCAACGGGCTCCCTACCATCTTAATTTCGCCAGCTCTAGGATGAGCCATAGAGAAAAACATTTCTCTTGCCGCCAGCTGAGGATCCTTCGTTAATACCTTCAAATCCTGGATCGGACCGCATGGTATTTTCGCTTTATCTAAATGGACTTTCCAATAGGTTGCCGGCTGTTTCTGGAATACTGTTTGTAAAATAGCTGTCAGCTCTTTTCTGTTTTCCACGCGGGCCGGGTTAGTAGAAAAACGATGGTCCTCTGCCACTTCAGCCATTCCTAATAGCTTGCATAAACGCTGGAACTGACGATCATTTCCCACCGCTACTATCATTTCTCCATCTGCCGCCGGAAAGGTCTGATATGGGACAATATTGGCATGATGGTTCCCTAGTCGCTTGGGCACTTTCCCTGACATGAGGAAATTGCTGGCGATATTGACGAGGGAGCTAACCGCTGTATCATAGAGAGCGAGATCGACTTTTTGACCATTTCCGGAAGCTATTCTTTCCAGTAATGCAGCCTGGATGCCGATACAAGCGTACAGTCCTGTCAGCACATCAGTAATGGCTATACCGACTTTCTGTGGGCCGGATTGCTCATCGCCCGTGATACTCATCAACCCACTCATGGCCTGAATAATAAAATCATATCCAGGTAAATCTTTATAAGGGCCTGTCTCTCCAAATCCAGTAATGCTGCAATAAACAAGCCCGGGATTCATCCGTTTCAAATCGTCATAACCCAGTCCCATTCGTTCCATCGTCCCCGCTTTGAAATTATGGATGACCACATCAAAATCACGGACTAAGTCCATGATTTTCTTTTTTCCTTTTTCACTTTTCAAATCAGCTGTAATGCTTTTCTTATTTCGATTGGCACATAAATAATAGGCACTGACACCCTTCTGAAAAGGCGGTCCCCATTTCCTTGTTTCATCACTGCCGCCGGGAGCTTCGACTTTTACAACCTCTGCCCCCAAGTCTCCAAGTATCATTGTGCAATATGGACCTGCAAGAACCCGTGATAGATCAAGCACTTTGATGTCAGATAATGCACCCTTCATTACGCTCCATCACCTCATTTCTTTCAAAGCTTTATCCTATGACGTCTCGTTGTTTTATTTGCTTATTTCATAGTTATGATTTTATGTAAAAGAACATGTCCATAAAGCAGGAATTCCTTACTTCTATCGCTTTTATAAATAAAAGCATTAATGCTTTAAATAATTTATCAAAAAAAGGTTTAGATTTTTCAGATTATAATGTATAATCAATCATTAATTTATCAAAAGGAAGTGAGTTTCGTTGAAGATACTAGAGAAAATCAGCAGTTTCATGGGGAGTACATTCGCGGTGTGGGTCGTCCTGTTTGCCGTCGTTGCTTTCATATATCCACCAGCATTTACCTGGATCGCTCCCTACATTACTCCATTATTAGGAATCATCATGTTCGGCATGGGGCTGACATTATCAGCAAAGGATTTCCAGGAAGTATTTCGTAGACCAAAAGACGTTGCTATCGGTGTTGGAGCGCAATTTCTTATTATGCCAGTATTGGCATTCATTCTTGCCGTATCGCTTCCTGTATCGCCTCAAGTGGCGGCCGGCGTTATACTGGTAGGATGTTGTCCAGGCGGAACATCATCGAATGTCATGACATATTTATCAAAAGGCGATACGGCACTTTCTGTTGCGATAACTGCCGTGTCTACCTTGCTTGCACCGGTACTCACACCTTTATTAGTTTTACTGTTAGCAAGCAGATGGCTGCCTATTTCTCCAGGTGCGTTATTCTTATCGATCGTCAATATCGTCCTTATTCCAATATTGCTTGGTTTTATCGTAAAAGCGTTGCTTGGCAGTAAAGTAGAAGCAGGAGTAAAGGCTTTTCCATTAGTCTCGGTTATCGCCATTGTTGCGATTGTTACTGCAGTAGTCGGAGTGAATCAACAGCAGATCGCCACGACTGGAGCTATTATTTTCGCCATCGTAGTACTGCACAATGTACTTGGCTACTTGATCGGTTTAGGATTGGGAAGAATGATGGGGATGGATGCGTCCAAACAACGGGCGGTTTCTATTGAAGTCGGCATGCAAAATTCCGGACTTGGGGCCACACTTGCTGCCGCTCATTTTAGTCCATTGGCAGCCGTACCAAGTGCGATTTTCAGTGTGTGGCACAATATTTCCGGTCCGATCATTGCGACGATTTACCGCAAGCAGAAAGAGCGGGAGCCGCAGGAAGTATCGAAGAAGAAATTCAGCGTGAGCTGATTACTTTCTATTGTATTGCATAACCTAAGTGCAACTTCACTAAGGAAAGAGGTTGTATGATGTTAGAAGAACAACTGCGTGGGATGGAAGAATATGATACAGCGACCCTGAATGACCAAATGCTTAAAGAAGTTAAGGACTTGGAAGGAAAGCTAAAAGCCTATTCCAGCGAACCGGTCATTCTGATCGCTTACACACACCGGTAAATGAAAAAAAGCGCCGCATTCCAAGGAATGCGGCGCTTTTTCTATGTTGTACGCCCCCGGCAGGATTCGAACCTGCGGCACACGGTTTAGGAAACCGATGCTCTATCCCCTGAGCTACGGGGGCACGAAGTTAGCAGGCACAAAGTATATTATACAAAAGATATTGTGATTTGAAAAGATTTCATATCCGCAAATTCTGTCATTACCTGTCCATTCCTGCCATTTCTGTGGTAAAATATAAGCTGTCTGTCTGAACGTATCGAATTATGTCTCTTGATTGTTGGGTAAGGAGGAGAAGAGATGGGACAACTGCCTTTTGTTGCTGTGGAAGGGCCAATCGGTGTCGGAAAAACCTCCCTGTCGAAAAAGATCGCCTCCCATTTTGATTTCCATCTATTGCAGGAAATCGTCGAGGAGAATCCTTTTCTGGGAAAGTTTTATAATGACATCGAAGAATGGAGCTTCCAGACGGAAATGTTCTTTCTATGCAACCGGTTCAAGCAGCTGGAAGATATAGAAACGAAATACTTACGCCAGAATAAGCCAGTAGTGGCTGATTACCATATTACAAAGAATATGATTTTTGCACGTCGTACATTGCCGGAACAAAAATTTGAGAAATACACACAAATTTATGATATATTGACGAACGATATGCCGCGTCCAAACATGATGGTTTATCTTGATGCAAGTCTCGACACTCTGCTGGAGCGTATTCGTATGCGCAATCGCGGTGTCGAAGCGAATATCCAGCCTTCCTACCTGGAGCAGCTCTCTCGTGATTATGAAGAGTTTATGAATCACTTTGAAATGACACATCCTGAGATTCCAGTCATTCGAATCGATGGGGATAAGCTCGATTTCGTCAAACACCAGGATGATCTCCGCTATATTCTTGATCAGGTTGAATACCATCTACACAAAGGAGAAGTTATCACATGAACGCTAGAGAACGTTACGGCATTCCCCATGATAGTGTCATCACGATTGCAGGCACGGTCGGTGTCGGTAAATCTACCATGACCAACGCACTGGCCGACGCTTTGAATTTTCGTACATCCTTAGAAAAAGTCGAAACTAACCCTTATTTGGATAAGTTTTATTATGATTTTGAACGGTGGAGCTTCCACTTACAAATCTACTTCCTTGCTGAACGTTTCAAGGAACAGAAGAAAATCTTTGAATATGGCGGAGGGTTCATCCAGGATCGCTCGATTTATGAAGATACAGGCATCTTTGCCCGCATGCATTATGAAAAAGGGACAATGTCTGAAACAGACTATGACACGTATACGAACCTTTTTGATGCCATGGTGATGACGCCATACTTCCCTCATCCTGACCTTTTGATTTATTTAGAAGGATCGTTTGAAGATATTTTAGAGCGTATTCAGAATCGTGGACGTCCGATGGAGCAGCAAACTCCGGTTTCTTACTGGGAGGAGATGTTCCAGCGCTATGAAAATTGGATTGATAACTTCAATTCTTGCCCGATTCTGCGGTTGAATATCGCGGACTACGATGTTATCAATGATGAAAACAGCATCGAGCCTGTCTTAGAAAAGATTGGTCATTTCATTAATCAGTCACGGAAATGGCGCTCCAGCCGCTTACTGACAAAATAAAAAGAAAGCCTCATGAGGGCTTTCTTTTTTTATATAAAGAAAGAAAAAAGCCGTTACCAGAGGCAACGACTTTTCATATAATCTCCAAATTTTATGCGCTTTGTTTGTAAATATGGCGGAGGAGGAGGGATTCGAACCCCCGCGGGGCGTAAACCCCCTGGCGGTTTTCAAGACCGCTCCCTTCAGCCGGACTTGGGTACTCCTCCGTCTTGTCCAACAAATAAAAATATATCATGCCCCTTGTCTTACTGTCAACGCAAAAACCAAAAGATTAAATTTTGTGATAATTAATTTGTAGAACATAAGCAGGCCTGGAAACAACTCGCTTTCCGCGGGAAAGACGCCGAGCCTCCTCGGTCGTTCCTCCCTGCGGGGTCTCGTCTATCTCTTCTTCCCGCTGGAGTCTCGTCATTTTCCTGCCTGCTTACCATATTGACTGTATAGAAATATACAAAATTATAGCTATCCTATTCCTGCCCATCAGCGGCGATTTATTTTAATAGGTGGATGAAAAAACAGGCCAGATCCCTATTTTTTAGATATTAAAAACGAGCCTGAGTTAGTTTCAGGCTCGTTCGTATAACTTTTATTTGATTACTTCTTTACCGCCCATATATGGACGCAGGACTTCTGGTACGATTACGGAGCCGTCTTCCTGCTGGTAATTTTCTAAAATAGCAGAGACGGTACGTCCGATTGCCAGGCCAGAGCCATTTAAAGTATGGACGAATTCCGGCTTGCCTTTTGCTTCACGTCGGAACCGGATACCGGCACGACGAGCCTGGAAATCTTCAAAGTTAGAGCAGGAGCTGATTTCACGGTACGTGTTGTAGCTTGGCAGCCATACTTCGATATCATACTTCTTAGCTGCCGTGAAGCCAAGATCTCCGGTGCACATACTCATGACACGATAAGGAAGCTTCAATAGTTGTAGTACCTTTTCTGCATTAGCTGTCAGTTCTTCTAATACGTCATAAGACTCTTCCGGTTTGCAAAACTGGACCAGCTCCACTTTATTGAATTGATGCTGGCGAATCAACCCGCGCGTATCGCGTCCGGCAGAGCCGGCTTCAGAACGGAAAGATGCACTGAATGCCACATATTTCTTTGGCAGGTCCTCAGCGTCCAAAATTTCTTCCCGGTGATAGTTGGTAACAGGCACTTCTGCTGTCGGCACCAGGAAATAATCCCAGCCAGCGATGCGAAACGCGTCTTCTTCGAATTTCGGCAGTTGACCGGTGCCTGTCATCGCTGTACGGTTGACCATATACGGAGGCAGCATTTCCTGATAGTCATGTTCGTCTGCATGGAGGTCCATCATGAAATTAAGCAGGGCTCGTTCAAGTCGGGCTCCAAGTCCTTTATAGAATACGAACCGGCTTCCTGTCACCTTGGAAGCACGTTCAAAGTCAAGGATATCAAGTTCTGTTGCCAGGTCCCAGTGCGGCTTAGCTTCAAAACCGAAGTCTGGAAGGTCACCCCATTGACGTGCTTCAATATTGTCGTCTTCATCTTCCCCAACCGGTACACTTTCATGCGGGATATTAGGAATGGATAACAGCATTGTCTCCAACTGCTCTTCGACTTCTTTCAGTTCGTTGTCTAGTTCCTTGACGCGGTCTCCAACCTCACGCATTTCCTTGATCATATGATCGGCATCTTTCTTTTCCCGCTTCAGTACAGAGATTTCTTTTGAGACTTCATTGCGCTTTGCTTTCAATTCTTCTGTTTCTGCAATCAATTCACGTCTGCGGCTGTCCAGATCACCAAATTTATCGAGATCAGACAAGTCTTCTCCGCGGTTCTGTAATTTGCTCTTTACTTCATCAAAATTGTTGCGTAAGTATTTCATGTCCAGCATGGTTGTTTCCTCCTTATGATTATTTTAGCTATTAAAAAAACTCTCATCCCTATAAAAATAGGGACGAGAGTTTATATTCCCGCGATACCACCCTGATTGGAGACAAACATGTCTCCCGGCTCATCTTCATTAACGGCGAATCACCGGATTTGCCTACTGATGGTTCAGCAAATCTGCTCAAGGATGGATTCACAAGCCCTTTTCGTCAGTTCACACCGGCCACTGACTCTCTTTGGAAAAGGGAACGTGCTACTAGTTCCTGTCATAGCATTGGAAATAGAATTGTTGTTTATAAAGAATAGCGAATTTTCACTTAGGATGCAAGTGATTTTCTTGATTCTTCCACCATCTCGACAAAATGTGCCGTCAATCGATGGTCATCGGTCAATTCCGGATGGAAAGCACAAGCCAGTAAATGACCTTGCTGTGCTAATACGATTTTATCCTGGTGGGTAGCCAGGACATCCACTTCCGGTCCGACTTCTAAAATATAAGGGGCACGAATAAATACAGCATTGTATCCTTCCGCTACACCTTTAATATCCAAATCGGTCTCAAAGCTTTCACGCTGACGTCCAAACGCATTGCGTTCGACTTTGATATCCATCAGTCCTAAATGGACATTGTCTGTTCCTGCAATTTCAGAAGCAAGCAGAATCATGCCTGCGCATGTGCCGAAAATAGGCTTTCCTTGTTTACCAAATTCACGTAATGGCTCAAGGAAATTATATTTATCGATCAGACGGCGCATTGTCGTACTTTCACCGCCCGGGATAATTAAACCGTCCAAATCGTCCAGTTGTTCTACGCGCTTGACGATGATGCCTTCAGCGCCAGAAGCTTCGACAGAGCGAATATGTTCACGAAAAGCTCCTTGAAGTCCCAATACACCGATTTTAGTCATGATGCATGTCTCCTTTTTATTCGCTGCGGTCAGCCATACGGTCTGCTGCAGTCAATGTGGACATTTCAATTCCAGTCATTGCTGTACCAAGACCTTTAGAAAGTTCACCAATCAGCTTGTAATCATCATAATGAGTGGTAGCTTCAACAATCGCACGGGCAAATTTTTGCGGGTTGTCAGACTTGAAGATACCAGAACCGACGAATACACCGTCTGCTCCCAATTGCATCATCAAGGCTGCGTCAGAAGGTGTCGCTACTCCACCGGCAGCAAAGTTTACGACTGGAAGACGTCCTTCTTCACGGATCTGCATAAGGGTTTCGAATGGCGCACCGTTTTCTTTTGCAAATACCATCACTTCATCTTCAGCTAATGATTGAAGGTGACGGATTTGAGATTGTACTTTACGAATATGATTGACAGCTTCTACGATATTCCCTGTACCTGGTTCACCTTTCGTACGAAGCATGGAAGCACCTTCTCCAATACGGCGGGTCGCTTCTCCAAGATCACGGCATCCACATACGAAAGGAACCGTGAAATCTCTTTTGTTAATATGATAAATATCGTCTGCCGGAGTCAATACTTCACTTTCATCGATATAATCAACGCCCATTGCCTCCAGAACACGAGCTTCTACAATATGGCCAATACGGGCTTTTGCCATTACTGGAATGGATACGGCGTTCAATACTTCTTCTGTAACAGTCGGATCAGCCATACGGGCAACTCCACCTGCTGCACGAATATCAGAAGGGACACGCTCCAGTGCCATTACGGCAACCGCACCTGCTTCTTCTGCGATTTTCGCCTGTTCTGCGTTGACGACATCCATGATGACGCCACCTTTTTGCATTTCCGCCATCCCACGTTTTACTAAATCAGTACCTACTTTAGACATAATCTATTTCCTCCCATTTCTTTATATATAGTTAACTTCAAAAGAGTTCAAATTCATGCACTATTTAATTATTATAACGCACTCTATACTAAATTGCCTACCGGTTTTATCTGGATTAAAACCATCCTTTTACGGTATCGACAGCACTGGTGAAGATATCACTGAAAAAGTCTCCGATTGCTCCAAGCGTCAGCATGAACCAGTTTGCTTTCTCGACAGCCTCTGTGGCCACCAACGGGATGCTCTTATCATCCTGCTGGCCGTCCAGAATGTTGCCATGGGAATTCTCACCATTGTAGACAAGTTCCACTGTCCCAATTTGTTCTCCCTTTTCAATCGGCGCTGCGAGTTTGTCTTCATCATTCAATTTATCTTCGTTTACAATAAAGTTCAGTTCATACTTATCTTCTTCGCCGTTTTTAATCATAGCTTGCACGGCTTCCCCGGTTTCAATTCCTACCTGCTTTTCTTTTCCTTTTGCGACAGGAAGTTCGGATTCACCATCTTTTTGATGACCGGCTGGATACAACTCCTGCCTTTCGAACTGCTGGAAACCATACTCCATTAAACGACGTGTTTCTTCAAATCGGGCTTCTTCGCTATCGGTCTTCATTACTACAGAAATCAAACGGTTTTCATCCCGTTCTGCAGTTCCTGTAAAACAGTATCCTGCGAGGTCGGTATATCCTGTCTTCATCCCGTCCATGCCTTCATAACCGTATTGAGACAGGTAACCAGGCATGTCCGGAAGCATCCAGTTCCAGTTACGAATGGTCTGATCATCGAATTCTGTTTCTGTAATACTGGAAATTTCCAAAGCTTCTGGATAGTCATTTACTAAATGGTAAGCTAATAAAGCAGATGCCCGAGCAGAAAGTAAGTTGTCATCATCCGGTTGTGTCCCTTCCGGGTAGTTATCTCCTAAACTACTATTCGGCAGTCCGGTAGAATTGACAAACTGGTATTCTTTTAAGCCCATTTCCTCTGCTTTTTCATTCATCATTTTGACGAATTCGCCTTCTGATCCTGCAATCAGTTCCGTGAGGGCAATAGTGGTAGCATTATCTGAGTTGATTGCCATCGCTTCGTATAATTCACGGACCGTATAATCTTTATTCTGCCTCAAACCGACCCCGGAAAAGGTATCGTCAGCAGATATGCTATATGGGTAATCACTGATCTGGGTAGTCGTATCCCAGCTAATCTCGCCATTCTCTATCGCTTCAAGCACCAGGTACTCTGTCATCATCTTTGTCATACTGGCAGGTGGCAAAGCCACATCTGATTGTTTATCAAACAGGACTTGTCCACTGTTTGCATCTACTAAAATAGCAGATTCTGCTTTAATATCAATCTGTGCGTATGTAGTATTCGGTTGGATGAACCCGACCAGGGTGATCATTACCGCCATCACTACCAGCCATGATGTTTTAAACGTTTGTTTCAACTTACTCGACCTCCACGGTATAAATTATGCATCTTTGTTATTTTATCACAGGCTTACACAAAAAAATAGACAGGGAATAGTCCCTGTCTACGAAATTATATCTAGGTTAAATGGAGTAGTTTGGAGATTCTTTTGTAATCTGTACGTCATGGGGATGACTCTCACGAAGTCCTGCTCCAGTAATCCGGATGAACTTTCCTTCTTTGCGAAGTGTCGGCAGGTCAGCTGTTCCACAATACCCCATACCTGAACGCATACCGCCGACTAACTGGTGCAGCGTGTCTGCCAATGGGCCTTTATATGGAACACGTCCCTCGATCCCTTCTGGCACAAGCTTTTTCTTTTCTTCGGAATCCTGGAAGTAACGGTCTTTCGATCCTGCTTCCATAGCACCGACGCTGCCCATGCCACGATAGACTTTGAACTGGCGTCCCTGGAAAATTTCTGTTTCTCCAGGACTTTCCGCTACCCCTGCAAACATGCTTCCGATCATTACTGCATGAGCACCAGCAGCTAAAGCTTTGACGATATCGCCGGAATACTTAATTCCTCCATCAGCGATTACGGATACTCCGTGTTTTTCCGCTTCGACGGCACAATCATACACAGCCGTAATTTGCGGAACTCCAACTCCTGCAACGACTCGTGTCGTACAAATCGAGCCAGGACCAATACCTACTTTGATTACATTTGCTCCTGCTTCCGCCAATTCCCTGGTTGCTTCTTGGGTAGCGACATTCCCTGCGATGATATTAACATCCGAGTATTTGGACCTGATCCGCTCTACTTGATCCAATACTCCACGGGAATGGCCATGGGCCGTATCTACTACGAGGGCATCCACGCCAGCGTCCACCAGCTTGTCCACGCGGGTCATGGCATCTGCCGTCACCCCAACTGCAGCAGCAACAAGCAGTCGTCCCTGTTCATCCTTAGCAGCATGCGGGAACTCGATGACTTTTTCGATATCTTTGATGGTAATCAAGCCTTTGAGGACATTATCGCTATCAACTAGTGGCAGCTTTTCTATTTTGTATTGCTGCAAGATTCGTTCTGCTTCTTCCAAATTAGTCCCTACGGGTGCTGTCACGAGGTCATCGCGTGTCATCACTTCCGAAATAGCAATCGAATAATCGTCAATAAAGCGGAGATCCCGATTAGTAATGATTCCTACCAGCCGCTGGTTCTCTTCATTATCGACAATCGGTACACCGGAAATCCGATATTTCCCCATCAAATGCTCCGCATCAAACACCTGGTGTTCCGGGGTTAAATAAAAAGGATCTGTAATAACGCCGCTTTCGGAGCGTTTTACACGATCGACACGCTCAGCCTGTGCCTCAATCGACATATTCTTATGAATGACTCCAAGTCCACCGTGACGGGCCATCGCTATTGCCATTTTTGCTTCGGTAACTGTATCCATTCCTGCACTTAAAACTGGCACATTCAACTTCAATGTTGGTGACAATTCTGTTGCAACCGATACGTCTCTTGGCAATACCTCTGATTTAGCTGGTACTAACAACACATCATCAAACGTCAAACCTTCTTTGGCAAACTTATCCTCACGCACGCTCGATCCTCTCCTTTTCATTAAAAATAGTTTGGGTAAAAATGGGTTAAACTAGTGGTATAGTGGTGGTTTCGTAACTCTTATTGTTATTTACAATACGCCAACAAAACAGCTTTTTCAACAGTAAATTCATGGAGAGGAGGAATACGGTTTGCTTCAGAATAATCAGTCTTTTTTAACCTTTTTACAATCAGTGCCGAATACCCGGAATTATCTGATGGATTGTTATGAAAAACAAGCGATTTCAGAAGCCAAATCAAAAGCCTATCGGAATAGCGAACGGTTTTGTTATTTTCTGGAACATGGCAGAAAGTTTATTGCGACCGGTAAATCATCCCCTGTAACGGTTCAGCCTGTCCTGTATTTTTATGGTCTTGGTCATTTATTGAAAGCCTGCCTTCTTGTTAAGGACCCTGAATATCCCTCCTCGTCGAAAGTACTTGCTCATGGACTGAGTACCAGGAAAAGAAAAAAACAGAACTATTCCTTCTCGCAGGATGAAGTGAAAATTCAGCCTCAAGGGTTATTTGCCTACGCCTGTGAACGTCTTTTTGACTCTTCCCCGTTTCGGAGTGACAAGGCGACTATGGCAGATTTGATGCAACTGCTTCCGGATATGCAGGAAATTTACCAATGGAAGGGGAAAGAGCCGCTATTCAAGGTTGCTGAGTTGAATGAAAAAAGCTTTGAGATTCCTTTATCCCGTATTTTTGATCATCAATTAACCGAGCGAAAGGTTAAACAGAGATTTGCTAATTATCAAGTAACAAGATGGGTAAAAGATAACGATGTGCTGCAGATCGAGTTAAAGGAACCCTTTCAGCCTTATTTATCTCATCCCTTCTACTTTTCCAGTACGAAGCAAGCTTTTTATACGCCATATGCCAGAGACACTGCTGATCATCTACCTGAAATGATGATTCACTATATGCTGCTCTATAATCTCAGTATGATTTGCCGCTACGAAGTGGAATGGTGGATGGATTTGCATCATATCCGCGATACCAGTGATTATGCATTACTTACCCACTTCATTGCCCTTACCAGTGAGGAAACAGAAAAAATGGTCCAACTATGGTTAATAGCACAAAAATAACCCGGACTATAATAGTCCGGGTTAAGCTATGTCCTATGTCAGCTTTAAGTTAGGATTTCGCGGATATAGAGATCCTGCACTTCTGTTAGATTTATAATTTCTCCACTGTCCAGCCTGACCATCGGCCTGGTGGGCTGAGACGCTTCGGTAAAGACGATTTCGCCTATTTGTCCATCGGAAAGCTTTATTTTGGTTCCGGTGGTGTAATTGCTCATGCTTTTGACAAATGCCTGAACAACCGTATGATCAAAGCGCCCGAACTGTTTTTTCATCATCAGTTCCATCACTAAAAAAGGTGATTGCTTGCTCTGGTATAAACGGTCAGTGGTCATCGCATGATACATATCACTCACAGCGATAATTCTGGCAAACAAATGGGTTTTCTTTTTATGGGTACCGAGCGGATAGCCGCTTCCATCCAACCGTTCATGATGCTGTAGAACTCCTAATTTAGCAGCCTTACTTAAAGCGGAGATATTCTCAACCATTCGATAGGAATAAATCGGATGCTTTTTTATTTCCTGGTATTCTTCCTTTGTTAATACCGTGTCCTTCTTCAAAATAGATTCATTAAGTTTAGCCATTCCAGCATCACTTAATAATCCTGCTAATCCTAATTGGAGCCATTCTCCCTGGTTCATCCCCAGTCTCTCTCCTAAGAATGCAGCGATGAAAGCAGTCGATACTGCATGATGGTAAAAGTAATCCTGTTTCGAAGAATATTGAGGAAGCAAGAGAATATCTTTTCTTGATTGATTAATTAGTTGCTTAAGTAAAGGCACAAATAATTCCCGAATCGCTCCAATATCGAGAGACGCCCCTGCCTGCCATTCAGCAAACCATTGCTTATATATTTGAACTGCATGAAGATACTGCTCTTTAAACGTTACCGGAAGTGATGATTCATCGAGGGTGGGCTGACCTTCTTTGAGTTCATCTAAAGGTTCCGGATGGAATACTTCGCCAGAAGCCAATTTTGGCGCTACTTCCACTTCTTTGATGAGAAAGCGATCCAGTACCTGTTTATGTATAGCTTTGATCACGGTATTTTTAGAGATCAATGGTCGATTTGTTTTTCCGAAGACATCTTTTGTAATGATGCAGCCGTGGATTAATTGTGACGGATGAACCTGCACGCTCTGATACCTCACTTCCATATCTTAAATAAAAATAAAGCCGCCCTATATACAATATCGGACGGCTTTACCTACACTTTATGAAGTTTATAATTATTCTTCGTTGTCTGATGGGCTTTCTTCAGTTGTTTCTTCGTTTTCTAGCACTGTTTCTGCAGCTTCCTGCGCTTCCTCCTGTACCTCTTCCTCTTCTTCCGGTTCAAGCACAGCTACGGTAGCAACTGATTCGTCTTCCTGCAGACGGATCAATCGTACTCCCTGGGTGTTACGGCCGGTTTCGGAAATTCCCTCCATCGGCATGCGGATCAATACTCCCGTTGCAGTAATGATCATGACATCTTCTTCGCCAGTGACCGCTTTGACGGCAACTACTTTGCCATTACGTTCTGTCAAGTTGCATGTCAAAATTCCTTTACCACCCCGATTAGTAATCCGGTAATCGCCGGCAGGCGTGCGTTTTCCGAAACCTTTGTCGGTGACGGTCAACACTTGCAGGTCATTTTCCAGGATTTCCATCGACACGACCTCATCACCATCGCGTAACGAAATCCCCTTGACTCCGGCTGCTGTTCGTCCCATTGTACGCACCTGATCTTCTTCAAAGCGGATCAGCATACCATCCCGTGTACCGATCATAATATCTTTCTTACCATTGGTAAGGCGCACAGATATCAATTCATCTTCTTCCCGAAGGTTAAGGGCAATCAGCCCACCTTTACGGATATTGGCAAATTGGGAAATGGAGGTCCGTTTGGAAATCCCTTTCCGTGTCGTAAAGAAGAAATACCAGTCATCGACAAATTCCTCGACGGCAATGACCGCATTGATCCATTCATCCCGCTCGACTTCGAGCATATTGATGATCGGAATCCCTTTGGCAGTCCGTCCAAATTCAGGGACTTCATAGCCTTTTGCCTTATAAACCTTGCCTTTATTCGAGAAGAACAACAAGGTGTTATGGGTGGATGTGGACAGCAGATGTTCGACAAAATCGTCTTCGTGTGTGCCCATACCCTGCACGCCTCGTCCGCCCCTGCGCTGGGTGCGATAAGTAGAAGCTGGAAGGCGTTTGATATAACCCTGGTGAGTCAATGTCACGATGATCGTTTCTTCCGGGATCAAATCTTCATCTTCAATGAAGTCTGTTCCGCCAATAACGATTTCTGTCCGGCGAGAATCATTGAAACGTTCTTTAACTTCGATCAATTCTTCGCGGATAATTTCCAATACCTTTTCTTCGTCTGCCAGAATCGCGCGAAGCTCGGCAATCAATTTTACGAGCTCCTGATATTCATCCTCAATTTTTTCACGCTCTAAACCAGTCAAACGCTGGAGACGCATATCTAAGATAGCCTGAGCCTGCTTCTCTGACAATTCAAACCGGGTCATCAGGCCTTCACGGGCTATCTCTGTTGTCTTCGATTCACGAATCAACGTGATAACTTCATCAAGGTGATCAAGGGCCACGCGCAAACCTTCCAAAATATGTGCCCGTGCTTCTGCTTTTCTAAGTTCATAGGCCGTACGGCGTCTAATGACTACTTTTTGATGCTCCAGGTAATGCTCCAGTACTTGCTTCAAGTTCAATACTTTCGGATGACCGTCAACTAAAGCCAGCATATTGATACCGAAAGAAGTCTGTAAAGCCGTTTGTTTATAGAGGTTATTAAGCATTACATTCGGATTGACATCTTTACGAAGTTCAATCACTACCCGCATGCCGTTTCGATCGGATTCGTCACGAAGGTCCGTGATTCCATCAATTTTCTTATCTCTGGCAAGCTCAGCAATTTTTTCTACGAGGCGGGCTTTGTTCACTTGATATGGCAATTCGGTCACAATCAAGCGGGCTTTCCCGTTTGACTGCTCTTCAATTTCAACTTTTGCCCGGATAGTAATCGAGCCTTTACCGGTTTCATAAGCTTTACGAATACCACTTAGACCGAGGATTTGGCCGGCAGTAGGAAGATCCGGTCCATAGATATGGTTCTCCATCAGTTCCTGGATGGTGATGTCTGGATCCTCACTTAACGCCAAGACGCCATCAATAACTTCACCAAGCTGATGCGGCGGTATATTTGTGGCCATACCAACTGCAATCCCTGATGTGCCGTTTACCAGCAGGTTCGGGAAACGAGCTGGCAGTACAACTGGCTCTTTTTCTGCGCCGTCGTAGTTATCGGTATAATCGATGGTATCTTTGTTGATATCACGTAATATTTCCATGGATATTTTCGACATACGTGCTTCTGTATAACGCATCGCAGCCGCCGCATCACCATCGACAGAACCGAAGTTTCCATGCCCGTCGACTAGCATATAACGATAGTTAAAATCCTGCGCCATCCGTACCATCGTGTCGTAAACAGCTGAGTCGCCATGGGGGTGATACTTACCGATGACCTCACCGACGATACGGGCGGATTTTTTATAAGCCTTATCGGAATGCATACCAAGGTCATGCATTGCATATAATATCCTTCGATGAACAGGCTTCAATCCATCTCTTACGTCCGGCAACGCCCTGGCTACGATGACACTCATGGCATAGTCTAGAAACGAAGTCCGCATCTCCTGACTGATATTGACTTCTTGGACTCGTGGACGATTGGGTTGATCCACCATGAATAATTACCTCCTATCACATGTGAGGAAGGAAGACCACAGCTATAAAACTGCAGTCTTCATGCATTTCTATCTATCAGATTACAAACTTTACTGTTATCTGAAAAGGGAATGTTCCTTGTGAATGATTTATCAAAAATATTTCCTATTTCAAAGTCTCGATTGATTAAACATCGAGGTTTTTGACGTATTGAGCATTATCTTGAATAAAATTACGACGTGGTTCTACTTTGTCTCCCATCAGGATATCAAACGTTTCATCCGCTTCGATGGCGTCTTCCATATTCACTTGCTTCAACGTCCTTGTTTCCGGGTCCATGGTCGTCTCCCAGAGCTGTTCTGGATTCATTTCGCCAAGACCCTTGTAACGTTGATAGCTAGGTTTAGGAGAATTAGAAAGTTGACCGAGCAATTCATCCAGCTGCTTGTCTGTATAAGTGTAATAGATAGCTTTTCCTTGTGTAACTTTATATAACGGCGGCTGAGCGATATAAACATACCCGCTTTCAATCAATGGACGCATATATCGATAGAAGAACGTCAGCAATAGCGTACGGATATGTGCACCATCGACATCGGCATCCGTCATGATGACAACCTTATGGTAACGTGCTTTTGCTAGGTCAAATTCTTCCCCGATTCCTGTACCAAGGGCTGTAATCATGGCACGTACTTCATTGTTAGACAAAATCTTATCCAATCGAGCTTTTTCGACATTGATAATTTTTCCTCGTAATGGCAGAATCGCCTGAAAGTGACGGTCTCGCCCTTGTTTTGCTGAACCGCCGGCCGAGTCACCCTCAACGATATATAGTTCACTGATATTCGGGTCACGGGAGGAACAGTCAGCCAGCTTACCTGGAAGGTTAGATACTTCCAAAGCATTTTTACGACGTGTCAGTTCTCTGGCTTTTTTAGCTGCCATCCGGGCCCGTGAAGCCATCAGACCTTTTTCTACGATCACTTTGGCCATTGCCGGGTTTTCATAAAGGAACTTAGAAAAAGTTTCAGAGAATAAGTGATCGGTCACCGTACGAGCTTCACTGTTTCCAAGTTTCGTCTTTGTCTGACCTTCAAACTGCGGATCAGGGTGCTTGATTGAAACGATCGCCGTCAATCCTTCCCGCACATCTTCACCAGTCAGATTAGGATCATTCTCTTTGAACATATTGTTTTTGCGGGCATAATCATTGATGACACGCGTCAATCCCGTCTTAAACCCGGATTCGTGTGTCCCGCCTTCATAGGTATGAATGTTGTTAGTAAAAGAGTAAATATTGCTGGCAAAGCCATCATTGTATTGAAGTGCTATTTCCACTGCAATTTCATCCTGCTCTGCTTCTGCATAGAACGGCTCATGAACGACTTCGCGCGTCCGGTTCATATGCTCAACATATGAGACGATTCCGCCCTCATAATGAAAATCTTTCTCTTCTGGTTCTTCGACACGCTTGTCCTGGATAGAAATGGTCAACCCTTTATTCAGGTAGGCAAGCTCACGTATACGATAGGCCAGCGTATCATAATTGTACTCTTCCGTTTCTGAGAAGATTTCCGGATCCGGCTTGAAATGGATTCGTGTCCCTGTAATCTCTGTGTCATCAATCACTTTCAAGTCTCCGACTGGAACACCGCGCTCAAACTTTTGGTAATGAACCTTGCTATCCCGGTGGACGAACACTTCCAAGTAAGTGGAAAGGGCGTTGACGACAGAGGCACCTACACCATGGAGCCCGCCGGATACTTTATATCCGCCGCCCCCGAACTTACCGCCCGCATGAAGGACCGTCATGATGACTTCTACGGCCGGACGTCCCGCTTTCTCGTGCATACCGACAGGAATTCCACGGCCATTGTCTGTAACCGTAATGCTGTTGTCTTCTTCGATAATGACCTGGATTTTATCACAATAACCGGCCATTGCTTCATCGATACTGTTATCGACGATTTCCCATACCAGGTGATGAAGTCCTTTTTCATTGGTTGAACCGATATACATACCCGGACGTTTACGGACTGCTTCTAAACCTTCTAATACCTGTATCTGATTCTCATCATAAGATTCGCGATTTTTCATTGCTTCTTCACTCACGGTTTTTCACCTACATTCCCTCCAGAAGTTTTCGTTACCATCCTGGAAAAATATCTCTCTAAATGCTGCGCCTTCAATCATCCTACTATACTTCTTCTTCGATGATTTCAGAGAAATCTTCTAATTTATTTAAAGTGGCCATCATATTGGCACGTTTTTTCAATGTCATAACAGACAAGGGACTGAAATAGATCCGGTCCTCGGTGATAACGATCGCCTTGGCTTCCTGTGTCTGCATTTCTTCGACATTTTTTTCTTTCCTCTGGTTGTAAATCATTTCTTCAATGATGGATGAGGAAGAAATCAAGTTGTGATCAATGATTGCCACCACATCTTTCGAACGAATTACTTGATCGTCACCGATATGAATGAACAACGTTCCACCTCATTTCTGGATTTCGATTGTACCGTTTTTGACTCGAAAAATTTCTGCCTCTTTCAAGACGTGATGCTCGATCCCATCGATACTGGTCGTCGATACAAATGTCTGGACCTTCCCTTGAATCGTATGGAGCAAATGGGACTGCCGGAAGTCGTCCAGTTCACTAAGGACATCATCGAGAAGCAATATCGGATATTCTCCTACTTCACTATGAATCAGTTCGATTTCTGCCAGTTTCAAAGATAAAGCAGTTGTCCGCTGCTGCCCCTGAGAACCATAGGTTTGTACGTCTTTTCCATTCACATGAAAAATAAGGTCATCACGATGAGGGCCGGCCAGTGTAGTCCCGCGGTCTATTTCCTTATCTTCAATATTGGAAAACTTTTCTTGATATCTATTACTAATTGTTTCCAAATCCATAGCTTCTGATACTTCTACACTGGCATCATAAAGAACTTCCAGCTTTTCCAGCTGTCTGCTGATACTTTCATGGATCGGACCAGCCCAGTTTCTAAGCAGTTTCAAAAATCTGAAACGCCGTTCGAGCAAGGTGCTTGCATGCTCAATCAACTGATCAGTCAGAACATACAACATCGTTTTGTCGGTCTGGCGATGACGCTGCAAGTCTTTTAACAGGTGATTGCGCTGCTTTAACACCTTCTGATACTGACCTAAATGGTAAATGTAAGCAGGCTGGATCTGGCCTATTTCCATGTCAATAAACCTACGACGCACCTGAGGACTCCCTTTGACAAGGTTCAGGTCCTCAGGTGCAAACATAACGACATTCAACGCCCCGATATAGTCGCTGAGGCGTTTCTGTTCCAAATGATTCAGCTTTGCTTTTTTCCCTTTTTTCGAAAGGATGATTTCTAATGGAAATCGGCGGTTACGTTTATATATACTACCTTCTATTTTAGCATACTCTTCGTCCCATTGGATAAGTTCCTTATCTCTTGGCGTACGATGGGACTTGGTAAATGCTAGCAGGTAGATGGCTTCCATAAGATTCGTTTTTCCCTGGGCATTCTCTCCGATAATGACGTTGACCTTATCGTCGAATTCCAGTTGGATACGATCATAGTTACGGAATGATCTCAGCTTGATATCTTTAATATACATCTGAATTTCCTTTCAACCGGACCGGTTCAACTTTCACGTACGACTTCGAAGCTCCCCACTCCGGGAATTTCCACTACGTCACCTGCGTATAATTTTTTGCCGCGGCGATTTTCTAGTTCATTGTTGACATATACCTCATATTCCGAAAGAAAGACTTTGACCATCCCGCCAGATTCGACAATATCTGCCAATTTGAGAAATTGTCCCAGCTGGATATAATCAGTGGAAATTTCTATTTTATCGTCCATTATTCTCACCCTAACCAAGTAGTTTGCCTATCTTTCTATTTTACTAAAAAAAAGCAGTAAAGAAAAGGATGAGCCTACTTATAAAAACGTGCTCTCCCATTTCAATGTTATCCGTAGCTAAAAAAGAGCCAGACGTTGGTGGGACGTCGGCTCTTTTGAGATAAATTAATAAGTACGGACAGGCAGGATCAGCTGTAGTACTTGGTCGTTGTCGATAGCCCGGATCAGGAATGGGCGCATCGCACCAGTAAATTCCACTTTTACCTGGTCACTTCCGACTGCTTTCAAAGCATCCATCATATACTTAGCACTGAAAGAAATCTTCAATTCTTCTCCTTCAATTGATTCGGCAGCAACTTCTTCGACAACATTCCCTACTTCCGGTGAGTTGCCGTTGATTTCGATTTGTTCTCCGCCTTTGGTAATTAGTCTTACGACATTGTTCCGATTTTCTCTTGCCAATAATGAAGCACGGTCAATCGACTGCAGCAATTCTTTGGCATCAATCGTCACTACGGTCTTACTTTCATCTGGAATTAGACGGGATGTCTCTGGATAATTTCCATCCAGCAAGCGGGATAAGAAATAAAGATGTTTCGTACGGAACAGAATTTGGTTATCTGTCACACTGATTTCAATCGTCTGATCAGAATCTGCCAGAATCTTATTCAATTCTGTCAAACTTTTTCCAGGAATAACGACATTGTTGAAAGAAATTTCCGTTTCCTGATTTTCAAGCGGAAGTTTTCTTGAAGCCAGACGGTGGCTGTCAGTAGCTGTAAAATGTAATATTCCATCTTCTATTTTGACATTGACACCAGTGAGTATGGGACGTGTTTCAGAAGTGGAGACAGCAAATACAGTCTGACGAATCAAATTTTTCAATAGATCGATCGGTAGTTCGAAGCTGTCCTCTGTATGCAGTTGCGGTAGCTGTGGATATTCTTCGGCATCTTGACCATTCAAGTGAAATTCAGCACTTCCAGACCGGATTGTTACATTTCGGTGATCATCAGTTTCGATTTCCACTGTGTTTTGGGGAAGCTTTCTAACAATATCCGGAAAGTATTTGGCCTGTAATACAATGCTTCCTGGTTCAATTTGTTCTACATAGACAATTCCATCTTCTTCAGCAGGAATAAATGATTCAATCGAAATATCAGAATCACTGCCAGTCAGCTTTACACCTTGGTCACTTGCTTCTAATTTCATTCCTGTAAGAATCGGAATCGTTGTCCGGGAAGAAATTGCCTTCATGACATTTTGAACGCTTTCCATCAATTGTTCGCGTTGGATGATGAATTTCATTTAAAAATCCTCCTAATGAGTCATTATATATATTTATTTTTAATAAAAAAATCGTAGCAGTAGTAATAGGCGCTGTGTATATGTGGATAACCCGGGTAAAACTGAAGGAAACAAAGTCTACCCACATGTGGATAGACTGTTGATGATCTTGAACAAGTTATACACATATTAACGTCAGTGAGATTTCAGTCGTTCTTTCAATTCATCGAGTTCACGCTGCAAATTCTGATCTTCAGCCAGCATCTTTGAAATTTTTTCATGCGCATGGATGACTGTGGTATGGTCTCTTCCCCCAAATTCCTCTCCAATCTTTGGTAAAGAAAAATCAGTAAGTTCGCGGGATAAGAACATAGCAATCTGACGAGGAAAAGCTACTTGTTTGGTACGTTTCTTTGCAGCAAAATCTTCTAAACGGACATTGTATTTTTCTCCTACCATTTCCTGAATAGCTTCAATGGTAATCACTTTCGGCTGGGAGCTCGGAATAATATCTTTCAATGCTTCTGCTGCCAATGAGGCATTGATATCGCGATTAATTAAGGAAGAATAAGCAACAACACGTATAAGAGCACCTTCAAGTTCGCGAATATTGGTATCAATTTGATTGGCGATATAAAGCATTACTTCATTCGGGATATCGAGCCCTTCTGCTTTAGCTTTTTTGCGGAGAATAGCAATCCGTGTTTCCAAATCCGGTGGAGTAATATCCGTAATCAGACCCCATTCGAATCGGGACCGAAGTCTGTCTTCCAGAGTCGGGATCTCCTTTGGAGGACGGTCACTGCTAATGACAATCTGTTTACTCTCTTCATGTAAGGTATTGAATGTATGGAAAAATTCCTCCTGGGTCTGTTCTTTCCCCGCCAGGAATTGAATATCATCGATTAAAAGCACGTCGACACTTCGATATTTATTTCGAAAATTGACGGCTTTATTATCACGAATCGAATTAATGAATTCGTTGGTGAACTTTTCAGAAGATAGATAGACTACTTTTGCGTTTGGATTATGATCCAATACATAATGACCGATTGCGTGCATCAAGTGAGTCTTACCGAGACCTACTCCTCCATAAATAAACAATGGGTTATAGGCTTTGGCCGGTGCTTCCGCCACTGCCAACGAAGCCGCGTGTGCAAAACGATTACCAGATCCGATTACAAATGTATCGAACGTATATTTAGAATTGAGCATACTTTGCGGAGATTCTTCCCCGTTTTGTTTCACGTCCGGTATTTTTTTTGCAGCCAGTTTAACATCCTCTATCGACTGTTCTTTATTCTCAGGAATGATGAATCTTGTATTCAATTCCGCCCCGGTAACTTCAAAAACTGTTTCACTGATCAATTTGGAATATTGGTTCTCAAGCCAGTCGCGTGCAAATTCATTGGGAGCTACTATGGTTAAGGTGTTTTCCTGTAATGAATCTGCTTTTGTAGCCTTTAACCAGGTCTCAAAGCTTGGCTTGCTGATTTTCTCCTTCATTTTCTCTAAGGTGCTGTCCCAGAGTTCATGAATATTTTCCAAATCGTCTCACCCCTTTCCTCCAGTAACACATGAAATTAGAAAAACTTAGCTTTTCGTCAGATGCCCTATGAAAGCTCGCTTTTCTTATACACTTCCAATAACTAAGATGGACGTTCTAAAAAGTGCAAAAAACCTTCCGTTCTCTTTTTCGAACGAAAGAAAGAGCTCGAAAGGCAGTGGTGTATAATGTTTGTACAATCCTATTCAGGAAAAGTATATTTAGTTGGTGTGGATGAAAAAAACAGTTCACGCTCCAATTTCCGACAGCTTATTTTCATTTTCCACAAGTCTGTGAATAACTTTAAAAACAAGCATGTGTACAGCTATCCACAGTTTATCCACAGTCTGTGGAGAACATTTTATCCAGAGAACTTTTTCCCAAGGTTAAAACACAAATATGATACCAGATAAATCCTTGTGTTGCAACGGTTTTTGAATGTTTATCCACAATCACAACAGCTTGTAGACAGAAAATATCCACAACACTATATTTTGTGATTAGCTTGTCAATATTTGCTGTGGATAGTCAGAATGCGTCGAAAATTATATTAACATTGCCTGTGGATTAATTACAAAAGTAGATTGTATAGCATTTGAAATACCTTGTAAAATAGAGTTGGTGAGTTGTTATGATACAGCCTGTTATATAACGCCTGGATGCTGAATGCTGAGAAAAGATTTTAGCAGCGGAGGAAAGTTCGATCCATTTAATCTTGGAAAGAAAATAAATATAGAGTTGACATTTTTGTTATGGTTTATTTATAATTGTTTAGACTGCCTTTTAGCATTTCGAAATTTTAATTTTTAATTTTCACCAGGAGGTGTCTATATAATGAAACGTACATTTCAACCAAATAACCGTAAGCGTAAAAAGGTACATGGTTTCCGCACGCGCATGAGCACGAAAAACGGACGTAAAGTTCTAGCTCGTCGTCGTCGTAAAGGAAGAAAAGTTCTATCTGCATAGGCCACTGAATGAAGTCAGTGGTCTTTTTTCTCGTTATTATGGAGGAATAAGCTCATGAAGAAAGAATACCGAATCAAAAAAAATGAAGAATTCCAGCAGGTTTTCAAAAATGGAAAATCGTTTGCCAATCGGCAATTGGTTCTCTATTACTTGAAAAAAGAAAAACAGGAACACTTTCGGATCGGCTTGTCTGTGAGCAAACGTATTGGCGTTGCGGTTCTCAGGAACCAGATCAAGCGATACTTAAGACAAGCCTTCCATGAGCTTGAAGATACGATTGATCCCAGATATGATTTGGTTATCATCGCCCGTAAACCGACGAAAGATATGGATTTTCACCAGATGAAAAAGAGTCTTACCCATGTTTTGTCGAAATCGAGGTTATTATCGAAAGAAAAGAAGTCTAAGATATAATATAGAATTGTCTGATATGAAAATGCTAAAATGTTAAATAGAAAAGTAAATGAGTCAGGGAGTAAGGAGGAAGGGACGTTGCGTAAAAAGGTCTTGTGGCTGTTAGCCATGACTGGAATACTTACCATCCTCTCTGGGTGTACTGAGGTCAATCAGAACATCACAGCTGAGAGTGAAGGTTTCTGGAATGAATATGTAGTTTGGCCGCTATCACAATCGATTGAGTTTTTTGCCGATATTACTGGTGAGAGTTATGGTCTGTCGATCATCATTATCACCATTATTATCCGTCTGGTTTTGCTGCCGCTTAACGTCAAGCAATTGAAGAGTTCAAAAGCGATGCAGGATATCCAGCCGGAATTACAGGAATTGCGTGAGAAATACAGCTCAAAAGACGCACAGACACAGCAAAAACTGCAGCAGGAAACAATGCAGCTTTTCCAAAAACATGGTGTTAATCCGTTAGCCGGGTGTTTACCATTGATTGTCCAAATGCCGATTTTGATTGGTTTTTACCACGCAATCATGCGTACATCTGAGGTAGCGACCCATAGCTTTTTGTGGATGCAGCTTGGCGAACCAAGTTATATTTTGGCGCTTGTAACAGCGGGGACCACATTCCTTCAGCAAAAGCTGATGATGTCTGGTTCAACTGCCATGCAAAATCCACAAATGACGATGATGCTTTACCTGATGCCGATCATGATTGGTACATTTGCATTCTTTTTCCCATCAGCACTGGCCCTGTACTGGGTAGTCGGTAACTTGTTTATGATCGCACAGACGCTTTTCATCCGTAAACCGATGATGAAAGAACAAGAAACGGGAGGAAAAACTAAGTGAAGCAAATAACTGCTACTGGACAAACAGTTGAGGAAGCGGTCCAATCAGCGTTAGAGCAGTTACAAACATCAAGGGACCTTGTCGAAGTCGAAATTATTGATGAAGGTAAAAAAGGATTTCTTGGTTTTGGCAGCAAGCCTTCGATTGTAAAAGTATCAAAGGTGGATGTAAAAGAAGAGACTCCTGAACCAGAAGTAAATATAGAACAAAAAGAACAGAAAACAGCACCAGAAATAAACATTAATGGACAAGCAGAACCAGAAACATCTGAACCTGAACTGTCCGCCCATGACCCTATTGAAGAAGCAGAACGATACATCAAAGCGATTGCTTCAGATATGGGTGCTCCCGTGGAAGTGAAAACTACCGTTAATGGCCGTGAAGTTCATTTTGAGCTGATTGGCGATAAGATTGCATTATTGATCGGCAAGCGCGGTCAGACATTGAACGCGTTGCAGTACCTGCTGCATTTGACGATCAATCGTTATACGAATCAGTACTATACAGCAGTACTGGATGCAGAAGGCTATCGGGATCGCCGGAAAGCTACGCTGGAAACACTAGCGAGCAGATTGTCCGAAAAAGCGTTGAACTCCAATCAGGATGTCAAGCTGGAACCGATGCCCTCTTATGAACGGAAAATCATCCATACCGCCCTGCAGAATAATCGAAAAGTTGAAACCTATTCTGCCGGGAATGAACCGAAGCGGTATGTTGTGATTCGACCTTCAAAATAAAGATAAAAGTTTTCCGTCAGCATTGCTGGCGGATATTTTTTTGTTTTGGGAAAGCAGTCTGGTTTTCCAGTGCGGTCAGTATAAGGAATAGAGGTGTTACCGAAACTATAGTTATGCACATGTGGATAATCGGAGTAGTGTTTCTTTTATTATAGAGTTGTTGATATCTTTTCAAAACATAGGGAGATATGGTAATCTAATAAGTTAGTGACAATAGAAATTTTATGTTCTGTGGATAACTGATTTATACAGCTTTTAATATAGATGTTAACAGAGAAAGAAGGAGGTGGGCGGATTGGAAACAGATACGATTACGGCGATTTCGACGCCGATGGGTGAAGGAGCGATTGCCATCGTCCGGTTGAGCGGACCTGATGCCCTTTCAATTTCTAATGATTTATTTCAGGGGAAGGATTTGACCAAGGTTGAATCCCATACGATGCACTACGGGAAAATCATCGACCCGGAAACCGGTGAGGTCGCTGAAGAGGTAATGGTTTCGATCATGCGGGCGCCGAAGACTTTTACTAGAGAAGATGTCGTAGAAATTAACTGTCACGGCGGACTGGTTTCTGTTAATCGTGTTCTTGAAATAGTACTAACCAAAGGAGCGCGTCTTGCCGAGCCAGGTGAATTCACAAAGCGTGCATTTTTAAATGGTCGTATTGACCTTTCCCAGGCAGAAGCGGTTATGGATCTGATCCGTGCCAAAACAGACCGGGCACTGAATGTCGCCTTGAAGCAGATGGACGGCCGGCTGTCGAAGCTGATCCAAAGTCTGCGCCAGCAATTATTAGAAACACTTGCCCATGTGGAAGTGAATATTGATTATCCGGAATATGATGATGTCGAAGAGATGTCACATAACCTCATGGAAGAAAAAACGCAAGAGGTCCTCTTAGAAGTGAAAAAGCTGCTTCAGACCGCTCAGCAAGGGAAAATTCTTCGCGAAGGACTGGCGACCGCAATCATCGGCCGGCCGAATGTCGGGAAATCGTCGCTGATGAATGCGCTCGTCCATGAAAATAAAGCAATTGTCACGGAGATACCAGGGACCACTCGTGATGTGATTGAGGAATATGTCAATGTACGTGGTGTACCGCTTCGTCTTGTCGATACGGCTGGTATTCGTGAGACGGAAGATATTGTCGAACGGATTGGTGTCGAAAAGTCCCGTCAGGTTTTGAAAGAAGCGGACCTGATCCTGCTTGTGTTAAACTATGGGGATGAACTGACAGAAGAAGATGAGAAACTTTTTGAAGCGGTCAGGGATTTAGATGTGATCGTCATCGTTAATAAAACCGATCTCGAACAGCGTCTGGACATGGACAAAGTCCAGCAGCTGGCACAGGAGCATCCGGTCATCACGACCGCTCTCCTGCATGAAAAAGGGATCGATGAATTGGAACAGGCGATTTCACAAGTGTTCTTTGAAGGTGAATTGGATACAGGAGATATGACATACGTGTCGAATGTCCGCCATGTGCAACTCTTGAAACAGGCGAGACAGGCGCTTGAAGATGCGTTGAATGGCATGGAAATGGGTATGCCGATTGATGTCGTACAAATAGATGTGACGCGGACGTGGGAAATTCTCGGAGAAATCGTTGGGGATACGGTCCATGAAAGCTTGATCGATCAGCTGTTTTCCCAATTCTGTTTAGGAAAATAATTATTTAAAGGAGAGACAACAACCAATGACTTACGATGCTGGACATTATGATGTGATCGTTATTGGTGCAGGTCATGCCGGGTGTGAAGCGGCACTAGCTTCTGCAAAACGAGGAGCAAAGACGCTGATGCTTACCTTGAACCTGGATTTGGTTGCTTTTATGCCGTGTAACCCGTCGATTGGCGGACCGGCTAAAGGTGTCGTCGTCCGCGAAATTGACGCGCTCGGCGGTGTTATGGGTAAAGTAATCGATAAAACGCATATTCAAATGCGGATGCTGAACACAAGAAAAGGTCCCGCTGTCCGTGCTTTGCGTGCACAAGCGGACAAACCATTATATATACAGGAAATGAAACAAATTTTAGAGAATCAGGAAAACCTGACGTTGCGCCAGGGGATGGTAGAGCGTCTCGTAGTCGAGGATGGAGAAATCAAGGGTGTCGTTACAGAAACGAAAGCAGCTTATTCTGCAGATACAGTCGTTGTCACGACTGGAACATTTATGCGCGGGAAAGTAATCATTGGAGACTTGGAATACGAAAGTGGTCCGAATAACCAGCGCCCAACTGTTTCTCTATCAGAACATCTGGAAGAGCTGGGAATTGAAATGGTTCGTTTCAAAACAGGGACGCCTATGCGTGTCAATAGCCATACGATTGATTATTCCAAGACGGAAATCCAGCCTGGCGATGAAGAACCACGGGCCTTTTCTTATGAAACGACCGAATACATCATGGATCAAATTCCATGCTGGCTCACGTATACCAATGAATACACCCATCAGATCATTGATGAAAACCTTACTCTTTCCCCGATGTATTCCGGGATGATCAAAGGGACAGGGCCGCGTTATTGTCCTTCCATTGAAGACAAAGTCGTCCGTTTCCATGACAAACCGCGTCATCAGATTTTCCTTGAGCCTGAGGGAAGGAATACCGAAGAGGTGTATGTCCAGGGGTTATCGACTTCACTTCCGGAGTTTATCCAGAAGAAAATGATTGAAACGGTGCCAGGTCTTGAAAAAGCGGAAATCATGCGTGCAGGATATGCGATTGAATATGATTCTGTCGTACCGACACAGCTATGGCCGACCCTTGAGACGAAAAAAATCAAAGGTTTGTTCACGGCTGGTCAGATCAATGGTACTTCCGGGTATGAAGAAGCTGCCGGACAGGGAATTATGGCAGGTATCAATGCAGCAGCGAAAGCGCTGGATATTGATCCATTGATTCTTGACCGTTCCCAGGCATATATTGGAGTCCTGATAGATGATTTGGTAACAAAAGGAACCAACGAACCATACCGGCTATTAACTTCCCGTGCCGAATTCCGTCTCATGCTTCGCCATGATAACGCGGATCTTCGTCTAACCGATACTGGTTATGAACTGGGTATGATTACGGAAGAACGTTATGCGAAGTTCCAGGAAAAGAAGCGACTGATCCAGGAAGAGCGCAAACGTTTAGACGGTGTCATCATCAAACCCGATGAGCAAGTTCAGCGAATTATTGAACAAGCTGGAGGTACACCGTTAAAAGAAGCGGTCCGTGCTTCTGATCTGCTGCGCCGTCCGGAAATGAACTATGAGATGATTGAAACATTGACAGCTCCAGATAAAGAATTGCCTGCTGATGTTAAGGAGCAGGTCGAAATACAGACGAAGTATTCTGGCTATATAGCGAAAGCATTGCAGCAAATCGAACGCATGAAGAAAATGGATGATAAGAAAATACCAGATAACATTGATTACGATGCCATTAATGGCCTGGCGACCGAAGCACGTGAAAAGTTGAAAGAGGTTCGTCCACTTTCCGTCGGACAGGCTTCCCGGATTTCCGGTGTCAACCCATCCGATGTTTCGATTTTGCTCGTCTATATCGAACAAGGAAAAATAGCACGCGTATCCAATGAATAAATGAAGAAAGGATGGACCAATGGATAAGCATACCTTTCTAAGCAAGCTGAAGGAACAAGGAATTGAACTATCGGAACGGCAGCAGGAGCAATTCCGTAAGTATTTTGAAATTCTCGTCGAATGGAATGAAAAAATGAACCTGACGGCGATTACCGATGAAGAAGGCGTCTACTTGAAACATTTTTATGATTCCATTACTGCCGCCTTTTATCATGACTTCACGAAGCCGTTGAACATTTGTGATGTGGGAGCTGGGGCCGGTTTCCCCAGCCTTCCTCTGAAAATCGTTTTTCCGCAATTGAAAGTGACGATTGTAGATTCCTTACAGAAACGAATCACCTTTTTGAATCACTTAGCCCATGAATTAGAATTAAGTGATGTCGCTTTTTATCATGATCGGGCCGAAAATTTCGGGAAGAACAGTAAATTCCGGGAAAGTTACGATCTGGTCATGGCCCGCGCCGTTGCAAGAATGTCCGTATTGAGTGAATTATGCCTGCCCCTGACCCAAAAAGGCGGACTGTTCATGGCGATGAAAGGTCCGAATTTGTCAGAGGAACTCGAAGATGCTCAACTTGCAATCCGGACTGTCGGTGGCGAAGTAGCCGAGGTTCATACCTTTGAACTTCCGGAAGAAAATAGTGAGCGGAATATTGCTTTAATAGAAAAACGTCGTAAAACTCCTAAAAAATATCCGAGAAAAGCTGGCGTGCCTAACAAAACGCCGATTCAATAACAGGTTTAAGCAGAAGAACCTGCTTTTCCAAATCAAATAGGGTTTATGGCTACCGTACCTATTAAGGTGCGGTTTTTTCTATTAAACGTAATTGTTGAAAAGGTTTAACCGGAAGATATATCAAGAAAAGCGTCTGGAATAGTGGATACATCCACCTGATGATATACTGAGCGAATAAATATAAAAAAGAAGGGTTTATCATGAATAAAGCAGTTACTATCATCGTACAACTCATCGGTCTATATTTCCTTTACTGGGTGGGGACAGCAATCCAGAAGGTGCTACACCTGTTTATCCCGGGCAGTGTCATAGGGCTCGTCCTCCTGTTCGCACTCCTGTCCTTAAAATTAGTATCGGAACAATGGGTACAAAAAGGGGCGGGGTTCATGATCACCCATCTTCCATTCTTCTTCATTCCGGCAACTGTCGGCATCATCAGCTATGCATACATCTTCAAAGGGAAAGGCATACTTTTGATTGGCATCGGCATGTTCAGCACGGCGCTCGTTATGGGGCTTTCTGGAGCGGTCGCTCAAAAAATGACCCGAAGAATGGAGAGGTTCTATGAATGATTTTATTATTGGTCTCACCGTCATCGTTTCGACAATACTCATCTATTGGGGATCCGTCACCTTTTATAAAAAGTGTCGTCATATCTACACCGCACCGATCATTTTGTCCACGGTAGTGACGATCGTGATTCTGCTCATCTTTCAAATACCCTATGAAACCTACATGATTGGCGGGCAGTGGATCGACCACCTGCTCGGTCCTGCGGTAGTGGGGTTAGCATACCCGCTCTATCAGTACCGGGATATGTTAAAAAAAATGCTGCTTCCGGTAGTGACTGGAACGTTCATCGGTGCTGTCGTAGGAATCACTTCTGGACTCTTCCTCAGCAAGTGGGCGGGGTTCAGTGAACTTATTATCAACTCGATCGTTCCAAAATCCGTTACCACTCCAGTCGCCATGGCCATCGCAGACACGAGCGGCGGAGCCATGCCTTTGGCCGCAGTATTTGTCATGATTGCAGGCATCGGAGGCGTATTGATCCATCCGTTCGTTTGGCGCTATTTCCGTCTTAACCATTATATTGGGCGAGGAGTGGGTATGGGCAGCGCTTCCCATGCCATCGGTACGGCGACATCCATGGAACGCGACGACTTGGAAGGTTCTATCAGTACTATTGCCATGGTGCTGAGCGCTGTGTTCGTTTCTATTATCGCCCCGGGCCTTACCGTATTGCTGCTTTGATAAGCAGTGGAGGGAAATGGAAGAACAAGTAGAACGCAAGCTTTTTATGTTTAGATTGATTTCTATCAAACTATAAAATTTGTAAATTATCATTCGCGGTGATACTTTTAAATAGATATTTATGATAAAATAGGGAAAGAAAGTACAAGGCATACTCGTGCGCAGCAGTCTTCCGATTCTGCAGCGCTTTTTTCTATACTCAGTCATTGTTTCACGTGGAACGAACCAAATATAGAGTGTGCTTCTCGCAAAAAAAGGTGGTGTCTGAACATGTTACATCCTTTCAGTCGCTTATTTGGCCTGGGAGACAAACCGGATTCTGACGAGGAATCCGAAGCAGAGGCTTTAGACGAAAAAGATTACAATAAGGATGAAGTTATCCATATTCCCGTCAACCGTGTCCAGCCGAACCGCTATCAGCCACGGGCTGTTTTTAATGCGGAAAAAATAGCGGAACTGGCACAGACCATCCATACACATGGCATGATCCAGCCGATTGTCGTTCGTCGTCTTGACGAAGAAGATTACGAATTGATTGCCGGGGAAAGACGTTGGAGAGCCGTGCAGTCTCTTGGCTGGGAAGAAGTACCGGCTATTCTTAGAGAAATGAATGATGCAGAAACGGCATCTGTGGCTTTGATAGAAAATCTTCAGCGGGAAGAGTTATCCGTCATTGAAGAAGCGGCTGCCTATGCTCGTCTGATTGAAATCCATGAGCTGACACAAGAGGCCCTGGCACAGCGCCTTGGAAAAAGCCAATCGACGATTGCTAATAAAATGCGTCTGCTTAAGCTCCCGGAGGCTGTACAGCAGGCAATCATGGATAAAGAAATTACAGAACGGCATGCCCGCGCATTGATTGCAGTGAAAGATCCTGAGCTTCAGGAAAAGATACTTCATGAAATCATCGAAAAGCAGCTCAATGTCAAACAAACAGAAGAACGGATCAAAAAAGAAACAGAAGATAAAAAGCCAAAGAAAAAACCACGGATGAAAGGTGTCAATAAAGACATTCGTATTGCCATGAACACGATTCGGCAATCACTCAATATGGTGAATGATACCGGAATCAATCTCGAAACAGATGAGCAGGATCACGATGATTATTACCAGATCACCATAAAAATACCTAAGAAAAATCAAAAATAACTCCTTCATTCCCATCTTCGTAAGAAGGTGGGAATTTTTAATAGGCCCCTGGCGCCATTTGAAACAGTAAGGAAAATGATCGCTTCCCGCCTTTTTTAAAAATAAAAGTCAGAATATAGAAAAAAGTGATAGAATAGTAGTGTACACTTTATGAACGCTCACAAACGGGCGCGATGTTGGAATCGAGCCTCGACTGTTTGATATATTTTATGGAGAAGTAGGTAGGTGACATCATGGGGAGAACAATCGCCATCGCCAATCAAAAGGGCGGGGTAGGCAAGACTACTACAGCAGTCAATCTTAGTGCATGCCTGGCATATTTGAACCATAAGGTACTGCTCGTCGATATCGATCCCCAAGGCAACGCGACAAGCGGTGTAGGGGTCAATAAAGGGGATGTCGACCAGTGCATTTATAATATATTGATTGAAGATCAAGGAGCTAAACAAATTCGCACTTCTACATTAGTCGAAAACCTTGATATCATTCCTGCGACCATCCAGCTGGCCGGTGCAGAAATTGAACTGGTGCCGACTATATCGCGGGAGGTAAGGCTGAAGCAGGCATTAGAGGAAGTGAAAGAGGATTATGATTACATCATAATCGACTGCCCTCCTTCCCTGGGGCTGTTGACGATAAATTCATTGACTGCCTCGGATGCTGTCATCATCCCGGTCCAATGCGAATATTACGCGTTGGAAGGACTGAGCCAATTATTGAATACGATCCGATTAGTTCAAAAGCACTTGAATAAAGACTTGATGATTGATGGAGTTTTACTGACCATGCTTGATGCGCGCACTAATCTTGGCATTCAGGTGATCGAAGAAGTCAAAAAGTACTTCCAGGAAAAGGTGTATCGTTCGGTCATTCCTAGAAACGTACGTTTAAGTGAAGCGCCAAGTCATGGCCAGCCTATCATTCTTTATGATCCGAAATCACGCGGTGCTGAAGTATATTTAGAATTGGCAAAGGAAGTGATTGCTAATGGCGAAAGGGTTAGGTAAGGGTCTCAACGCCATTTTTACTGATTTTGAAAACACGAAAGAGGAAAGCGTCAAACAGATACCAGTAAAACAGTGCCGCCCCAATCCGTATCAGCCTCGTAAATCCTTTCATCCTAAAGCAATTCAGGAACTGAAGGAATCAATCGAAGCACATGGGATCCTCCAGCCTTTAATTGTTCGTAAGAGCATCAAAGGCTATGAAATCGTTGTAGGTGAAAGGCGGTATCGGGCTGCGGATGCAGCTGGATTGGAAGCGGTACCTGCTGTAGTGAGAGAGTTAACAGATGAACAGATGATGGAGCTGGCATTATTGGAGAATCTACAACGAGAAGATTTATCACCGGTTGAAGAAGCACAGGCTTATAAGCAACTGATTCATGAACTGGGGATTACTCAGGAAACCCTGGCCAAACGGCTGGGTAAAAGCCGCTCCCATATTGCCAATTTGGTGAGGCTTTTGACATTGCCGGAGCCGATTATCAACTGGATCAATGAAGGAAAATTGTCGATGGGGCATGGCAGAGCCTTACTAGGTTTGAAGGATAAAGATAAATTGCTTCCCGTTGCAGAGAAGATTCAGAAGGAATACATGAACGTCAGACAAGTAGAACTGCTGATCACCCAATTGAATGACCAAACACAAAAGAAGAAAGAAGTAAATCGCAGTAACCAAAAGAAAGATGTCTTCCTGCAAGAACAGGAAGAAGCTTTAAGAAATCATTTTGGAACAGGCGTGACGATTCATCGAGGGAAACGAAAAGGTAAAATTGAAATAGAATTTTTCTCTGATGATGATTTGAACAGGATATTGGGGATGCTGGAAACAGAATAAAGGGGGAAGACCTGGTGGACGCCTCACGAAACCAGGTCTTTTTAGCAGTTAAAGAATATAAAGACTTAGCAACAAGCTAGTTTTACAAACAGGAGGTAGACAAATGATTTATCTGGATCAGGCAGCGTCTTCCTTCCCAAAGCCCACAAACGTAGCGGAGGCAATGGTGGAAGCTGTAAACGACTATGGTGCGAATCCGGGGCGCGGTAACCATGCGTTAGCGGACCGTGCTGCCAAAGTCATCCAAACCACACGGAAACTGCTGGCCGAGCGATTCGGGGCAAGCAATCCGAAAAAAGTGTTATTTTTCTCCAATGCGACAGGGGCTTTGAACCAGGCGATAGCGGGCTTTCCATTTTCTAAAGGAGATCACGTCATCACGACGCGGTTTGAACATAATTCTGTCCGCCGTCCGTTAGAGTATTTGATAGAGAAGAAGAAGATTGAAGTTACCTACCTTCAAGGGAATGGAGAAGAATTGGCTGAGGATTTGAAGGCTGTTATCCGTCCGGAAACGAAGTTGGTCGTCATTTCCCATGCGTCCAATATCACAGGCGAAATTGCACCCTTAAAGTCGATGATGGAAATCATAAACGAGACAGATAGCAAAGTGCTGGTGGATGCTTCCCAGACGGCGGGACATTTTCCGATACATATGAAAGAGCTTGGTATCGACATGTTGGCGTTCCCTGGCCATAAGCGGCTGCTTGGTCCCCAGGGGACTGGGGCTTTGCTTGTCGAAGGTGAAATAAAATTAGAACCGCTGGTCTATGGGGGAACAGGAAGCTTTTCCGATCTCCCTACCCAGCCGGATCGCTGGCCGGAAAAATATGAGAGTGGAACATTGAATACACCTGGAATCGCCGGATGGAAGGCGGCATTACAGGAACTGGATGAGATTAACCGTGTTTCACGTGAAACATACTTGACTATAAGGCTGATGGAAGGGTTGGCGGCAATAGAGGATGTCATCGTCTATGGACCAGGACCTGACGTTAAGCGCATGCCGGTGGTAGCCTTCAATATCGGGGATATATTTTCCCAGGAAATTGCTATGATTCTAGATTCCCACTATCAGATTGCCGTACGTGCAGGGTTGCACTGCAGTCCGACTTCCCACGATTTTTATGCCACTTCCGACCAGGGAGCTGTCCGGGCAAGCATCGGCCCTTATAACACAGAAGAAGAAATTGATCGGTTTATCCAGGCAATTGATGAAATAAGAAACGGATATATGGAGATGTAGCAATATGGTTTTATACGGTACAATAATAAATGGCGTTTGTATCATAGCGGGTACAGTACTTGGATTATTTTTCACGAAAATCCCGGAGCGATATAAAGAAACAATCATGCATGGAATTGGGCTGGCCGTCATTCTGATAGGCCTGCAAATGGGTTTCCAGACGGAGAATATAGTGGTGGTGCTATTAAGCCTGCTGACAGGAGCAATCATCGGCGAAGGCACACACCTGGAAACAAAGTTAGAAAATGTCGGCAAGTGGATCGAAAGCAAGGTCGCTAAACCAGACTCAAAATCTACGGTAGCCCAGGGATTCATCACAGCTTCCTTAATTTTCGTGATCGGTGCGATGTCGGTAATCGGCGCGTTGGACGGCGGACTCAGGGGGGATCATGAAGTATTGATCACAAAAGCGATTATTGATGGCTTCGTTGCCTTAGTCTTGACGACCACACTCGGATTTGGAGTGGTATTTTCCGTTATCCCTGTCCTATTATACCAGGGTGGAATCGCCCTATCCGCTACTCAGATTACGCACTGGATCCCGCAAAGCATGCTGGATGCGTTCATTGTTGAAATGACCGCGACCGGAGGGCTGATGATTGTGGCTATCGGTTTAAATCTATTGAATTTGACGAAAATACGTGTGGCAAACCTGCTCCCGGCCTTACTTACCGTCGGCTTCATCCTGTATATTTCTAAACTCTTTTAAATTTTTCTTTTCCTGAAAAAGGTATTGGAAAGCGTAATACGAATATAAATAATAACTGGGCAAAGAAGAATAGAAGAGGTGGAAAGATGGAGCAATGGGTGGATGAGTTATTTTCCGATGACATATTGCAGGAAGCATTTAATAGATATGACATAGATTCTGCAGCTTATAAAGATCTTGGTGGATTTGAAAACTATGTCTTTGAAGTCTACAAGGGGGAAACCCCCTATATTTTACGATTAACCCACTCTTCCCATAGAGATCAATATGAATTAGAAGGAGAGTTGCAGTGGGTCAACTATCTGCAGCGCCACAATGTGAACGTTTCCCTCGCCCACAAATCGAATTCCGGGAAACTGGTAGAAAAAATAAAGGCTGGGGAGACTTCTTTTTTTGCCTGCTTATTTGATAAGGCTCCAGGAAGACTGGTAAAGGTAGATGAGGATTTGTTTGGACCGGAGTTGTTCGCCGTCTGGGGAGAAACAATTGGGAACATGCATCGTGTTACCAGGGATTTCAATCTCCAGAAAGGCAGAAGAAGTAAGTGGGAAGAAGACGATTTATTTGATTTCCCTAGCTATTTAGACGAGAAAAAGGATGGGGAAATCATTAGTCAGGGTGAAATGCTGGTCGATCAAATAAAAAGATTGCCACAATCCTACGATTCCTTTGGACTCATTCATTCGGACGTCCATCCCGGGAACTTTTTCTATCATGAGGGCGAGATCCATGTCTTTGATTTTGATGATAGTACGTACCATTTTTATGTAAGTGATATTGCAATTCCTCTTTATTATTCAGTCTGGTGGAAACATAGGAACGAAAGCTTAGAGGTCCGTTCCAAATTTGGGGAGGAGTTCTTTTACCATTTTTTGAAGGGATATCAAAAAGAGAGCGCGATTGATCCTGAATGGATAGAGAGAATCCCAATGTTTTTACGGTTGCGTGATTTGGAATTGTATACGGTGCTGCATAAAAAATGGGATATGTCTACTGTATCCCCTGATCAAAAGCAATTAGTGGCACAGATAAGGGACCGGCTTATTCGAGGTGAAGAAATAGCTGTCCTCCCGTATAAAGCCATTGTGGAGCAGCTTCCGCTTGAAACTGACTGAGCACATAGGAAAGAAGCACCCGGTTTTTATAATCCGAATGCTTTTGCCGTTTAGTTGGTGGATGTATTACGAAAAACAGAGTTTTTAGAGGAGCGCAGCTGTAATTCTAAATCGACACGGTGGAAGACCTGGGAGACCTGTGATGCCATTTCAATGACGGTATGAAGTCTGGTGTTTTGCAGGACGAAGTATTCCATGAAGCCACCGACATTTACAATCCCACTGATGGAGACATCCCCCACTTTTGGAAGATCTTTTTTCATGGCAGCTCCTGGAGCCAGCGATCCTTTCGAGACAGAAAGAATTCCAATGGAAGAAGTTTTTCCGAGGCAGGCATCGACAGCAATGATGAATGGCCTGGTATATTTGGCACGGATAGCATCAAGCGTATCTTTTAAATTCAACGCATGCACAGGTTCAGGTAATGTTCCATAGACAGAAAAATGTTTAGGGTTATTATCCCTGATCATCGAACCGGCAACCGGACCAAATGAATCGCCCGTGGAACGGTCCGTTCCGATACATACGACGACGATTTCCCTGTCCTGGGGGAGCAAATCCAGGAGGCGTTCACTCATTTCCGGCACAACGAAAGGATCCGAGTAGAGATAGCGCGTTTCTTTATGTAAAAACCTGTCCCGAAGATTCATAGCTTCTCCTCCAAATACATATTGGTATTAGTATATAAAGTTTTTAACTTTTCTATACATACACAAAAAACGAAAAAGTGGAGGAGCGACTTTATGTTGAAATCAGGCGGCAAGTGGATGTTCTTAATCATCGGAACAATGATAGGTGCAGGGTATGCTTCGGGGCGGGAACTGTGGCAGTTTTTCGGGCATGAAAGTGGACTGGCTATCATTCTGTTCACGGTTTTATTTACGATTTGCTGCTATGTCATTTTATCCATCAGTTATGAGAAGAAATCGAGTCATTATTTACCCGTGCTCCGGGTGATCGTCGGCAAGCATCTGACAGGAATCTATGACTGGATGATCGTTTTCTATTTATTTACTACGACGGTCGTTATGCTGGCAGGAAGTGGAGCTACCTGGCAGGCCTTCCACTATTCCTACCGTTTCGGGGTACTCGCCATCGTCATTCCGCTTATTTTAATATTTATTTGGGATGTCAAAGGTATTGTATCCATTAATAGTATCATCCTCCCGCTACTGATTATCGGGTTGTTTCTTGTACTCTTATTGTTTACGCTTGACCAGGAATTGACTTTGTTCTCTCATCTTCATGAAACGAGTAACTGGATGGCGGCCTTTCCGTTCACAGCATTGAATATTCTGCCGCTTATAGCTGTACTTGGAGCGATCGGCAATCAGATGGAACAAAAAAATGAAATATGGGTGGCCAGTATCGGAAGCGGTGTTGTACTTGGTTCGATTTCTTATCTTTATAATAATAGTCTCATTCAAATATCGGAAGAAATCCTGCTATACGAAATTCCGTTGTTTGCCATTTTAAAAGGCTATCCGTTTGAAATGCTGTTATTTATGTCTGCTTTATTATGGATTGCTATTTTTACAACTGCTGCCTCGGGAGTCTTCGGTTTAATTACACGATTTCGGCGCCTATTGGACGTGCCGTTATGGATGCTTGCGATGATGGCAGTCGCATTCATGCTCCCATTCACCTCTTTCGGCTTTTCAACCTTGATAGAATATCTGTATCCCTTGTATGGAATTCTGAATTTATATGTCCTGTCATCACTTTTGTTGTATCCAATCGTGAATCGCTATAAAATGGATACATGATTATGTAAAATAACAAAAGTATCTCTAGGCAGGAGGGTCGTTGTGGAATTCTTTACTGAGCAATGGAATGCACTACAGGACTATATCATGCAGCCAGATGTCTGGATAGCAATGGCAAAAGGTTTGCTGCGGATTATTATGATTGTAGTCGTGTCCTTAACTATTATAAAAGTTGCCAAAAAAGTCGTCCTTAAATATTTCAGTGAAAAAAGAAGAGGGCCCTTCAGCATTCCGCGCAGGCGGGAAGCGACCCTCGTCAAACTCGTTGAAAATACATTGACCTATATTGTTTATTTATACGCCCTGATGATGATTCTGGAAACATTCGGATTCAATATCGGTGCATTACTTGCAGGTGCCGGGGTTGCCGGTCTTGCCATCGGTTTCGGTGCACAAAACCTGGTACGGGATATCATCACCGGCTTCTTCATCATTTTTGAAGATCAATTTTCTGTCGGTGATTTCGTTAGAATTTCCGGTATTGAGGGCTTTGTCGAAGAGATTGGGCTGCGTACTTCCAAGATAAAAAGCTGGACAGGTGAGCTTCATATCATTCCTAATGGAGCAATTACACAAGTAACTAACTATTCCATCCATAATAGTATTGCTGTGGTGGATGTAAGCATTGCTTATGAGGAAGATATCGATCAAGCAGAAAAAGTGATTGCTGAGCTTTTAGAAGAGTTACCGGAAAAATATGAGATGTTGGTTTCGGTACCAGAATTGTTAGGTGTTCATAATTTAGCTGCCTCAGATGTGCAGATACGGATAATTGCTGAAACCTATCCAATGGAACATTGGGCGATTGGTCGTGCAATTAGAAAAGAAGTTAAAAACCGACTGGATGAAAAAGGAATCGAGATTCCTTTCCCTCGACTTGTCATGTATTCTAGGCATGAACAAGAATCACAGAAGAATGTTTAATGGAATGGAGGAAGAAAGCTCATGGCTAAGAAAGATTTCCAATTGAATGACGTAGTAGAAATGAAAAAACCTCATCCATGCGGGGAGAACCGCTGGAAAATCATCCGTATGGGGGCGGACATTCGCATTAAGTGCATGGGCTGTGACCATAGTGTGTTAATTCCTCGCCGACGCTTTGAAACGAAGCTGAAGCGTTTATTGGAACGTGCGGAAACCGAATGATCAAAAATATTAAAAGCCGATAGAATCGCCGTGAAAAATTACATTTTCTACGTATGACTTTTCAAAAACAGGGGCTCCGGATGCCCTTGTTTTCTATTTTTCTGGCACTTGTGTTTTAGTGAATCAGTAACTTATAATTGGTATGACTAACGTACATGTATGTAAATCCTTAAGGAGTGAAAGTCTTTTATGGCATTAACAGCTGGAATCGTCGGCTTGCCCAACGTAGGCAAATCGACTTTGTTTAACGCAATTACACAAGCAGGCGCAGAGTCTGCCAACTACCCGTTTTGTACTATAGATCCGAATGTCGGTATCGTGGAGGTCCCTGACGCTCGTCTTGATAAACTGACAGAGCTTGTCAAACCGAAAAAAACCATACCGACTGCTTTTGAATTCACTGATATCGCAGGTATTGTCAAAGGGGCGAGTAAGGGGGAAGGACTGGGGAACCAATTTCTTTCTCATATCCGCCAGGTAGACGCTATCTGTCATGTCGTCCGAGCATTCCAAGATGAAAATATCACCCACGTATCCGGTCAGGTCGACCCGATCAGTGATATTGAAACAATCAACCTGGAACTGATCCTCGCAGATTTAGAAACCGTTACAAAGCGCATGGACCGTGTTGCCAAGATGGCTCGCCAAAAAGATAAAGAAGCGGTAGCAGAATATGATGTGCTATCAAAATTGAAAGATGCTTTTGAAGAAGAGCAGCCGGCACGTGCTGTCGAGTTTACAGATGAGCAGCTAAAAATCGTGAAGGGCCTTCATTTGCTGACGATAAAGCCTATTCTTTATGTCGCCAATGTCAGTGAAGACGAAATCGGTACCGATGCGGACAACCCTCAAGTAGAAAAAATCCGCGAATATGCCGCTAATGAAAATGCCGAAGTCATTGTGGTGTGTGCCAAAATAGAATCCGAGATTGCTGAACTTGATGGCGAAGAAAAACAGGAATTCCTCGATGATCTAGGAATTGCTGAGTCCGGTTTGGACCAGTTGATCAAAGCCACCTACAACCTGCTTGGCCTGGCAACTTATTTCACAGCTGGCGAGCAGGAGGTACGGGCGTGGACATTTACATTAGGAATGAAAGCCCCGCAGGCTGCCGGAATCATTCATACTGATTTTGAGCGGGGATTCATCCGTGCAGAGACCGTATCGTATGATGATCTGGTTGAAGCAGGATCCATGGGTGCTGCCCGTGACAAAGGAAAAGTCCGTCTCGAAGGAAAAGATTATCTCGTGAAAGATGGCGATGTCATCCACTTCCGTTTTAATGTATAAGCGTAGATTCCGTTTCCCACGTTAAATACTGTTGTTTTTTGTATAATCGTTTGGTATAATACAACATTGTGAGTAATTAACGATAAATTACTCCTTGCTCCTTTTTATAGAAAAGGAGCCGCTAAGTCCACAAGGAGGTGAAAACGGATGAGAAATTATGAAATCATGTACATCATCCGCCCAAACATCGAGGAGGAAGCTAAAAGTTCACTAGTTGAGCGTTTTAACGGCATCCTTACTGATAATGGTGCGGAGGTTGAAAAAGTTGAAGAGCTAGGCAAGCGTCGTCTTGCTTATGAAATCAACGACTACCGTGACGGTATCTATGTAACGATCAACTTCAAAGGTGATCGTGACGCTATCAATGAGTTCGATCGCCAGGCGAAGTTCTCTGATGATATTATCCGTCATATTGCTGTACGCGAAGATGACCAATAAGGAGTGATTCTGATGTTAAATCGTGTCGTATTAGTCGGCAGATTAACGAGGGATCCGGACCTACGCTATACACCAAACGGGGTGGCAGTTGCCAACTTCACCATCGCGGTCAATCGTCCTTTTTCCAATCAGCAGGGTGATCGGGACGCTGACTTCATCAACTGTGTCGTTTGGAGACGCGCTGCCGAGAACCTCGCGAACTTCATGAACAAAGGAAGCCTCGTAGGTGTCGATGGAAGATTGCAATCCCGGAGTTTTGACAACCAGGAAGGAAAGCGCGTATTTGTTACAGAAGTTGTGGCAGACAGTGTGCAGTTCCTGGAAAGCAAAGGTTCTTCCCAAGGGGGAGGACAAGGTTCAGGTGGATTCCAGCAAAATCAGAATCCTCGTCAAAACGATTTTGGTGCAAACCAAAATAACAATAACAACAATCGAAATGAAGACCCATTTGCAGACAGTGGGGAACCAATAGATATATCAGACGATGATCTACCATTCTAAAATCAAGTAAGGAGGGAATATCACATGGCACGTCGCGGTCGCGCAAAGCGCAGAAAAGTGTGTTTCTTTACAGCGAACGGAATTACACACATTGACTATAAAGATGTTGACTTGCTAAGACGTTTCGTTTCCGAGCGTGGAAAAATTCTTCCTCGCCGTGTAACTGGAACTTCTGCTAAGTATCAACGTAAATTGACTAAAGCAATCAAGCGTGCTCGTACAATGGCTCTATTGCCATACGTAACCGAGTAAGCCTGACAAAACCTCTGACCGAAGGATCCATCCTTCCGTCAGAGGTTTTTTTCAATCTCATTATTGATCTTACATATAAGCTCCCTTTTCTTGAAGACTCAGTTTCGAGATAAATTGTTTCTGTTACGATAGTAACGGTTAGGAGGTCCAGGAAATTACTCGCTTTCCATGGGCGTACGGTGAGCTTCCTCGGGCTTAAAGCCCTGCGGGATCTCACCATGTACTATCTTCCCATTGGACTTTGAATAAGCTTCTTGAATAGACACCGCACGAAGGAAATGCGTAGCATTTTCGAGGAGTCTCGCAATTTCCCGGACCTCCTTTCGTTTATGGGAAAAACGGAAACATTGATATGCAGCCTTTCAATAATAGGGAGAGCTACTTATAAAAGCGGGATGTAACCTTCAACCTAGAGCCATATTATTCGGTGATCATGGAAGATCGCTTCAGCTATGCGAGGGTTCGTTTCTCCCATTCTTCGAATGGGGTGGTTGGGAAACTGCGAGACTCCCACGGGAGAAGGAGCCATGCGAGACCCCACAGGGAGTGAAAACGACCGAGGAGGCTTGCCGGTTCCCCCGCAGGAAAGAAATGAATGCGTAATCGCCTTGGGAGACACGACACGCATAAGCAGAACAGCAAAAGGGAAGTGGTCTTGCTTCCCGTTGATGGATTGCTTATGTCGCGAGTGTCTAGGCGATGAAGCTGGAAAGCGAGTAGTTTCCCAGCCACCCCTGACGCTATTATAGTAAAGAACCCTCACTATTTTGAAACTGAGTCTTCCACAATTCGGCCCTATTGTTGAATAAGCCTCTTAAAAAAAGTAAAAGGTTGCAACAGAAACGATGAAAGCGCTTAGAAAGCAGGAGGAATTGTTTGAATAGATTGACAAATAGGGAGGGTTTGTTAGGATAGAAAATATTATTCACTTTAGTGATGGAAATTACTGAAGGAAATCCGGTATAGAGTAGAAAGGAGACAGGGTAATGAGTTTTCGTGTCTTGATTTGTGACCCCCTTAGCGAAGAGGGCCTCACCCCCTTGAAAAATGCAGAAGATATTGAGGTCATCAACACACCTGGTATGGAACATGAGGAATTGCTGGAAAAAGTGAGTACTGTGGAGGCATTGATTGTCCGCAGTCAAACGCGTATTTCCCGGGAAATTGTCGAAGCAGCACCAAATTTGAAAGTGATCGGACGTGCAGGCGTCGGGGTCGATAATATCGATTTGGATGCAGCGACCGAACATGGAGTTATCGTCGTCAATGCCCCAGATGGCAATACCATTTCTGCTGCAGAGCATACGATAGCAATGCTCATGTCATTGGCACGGAATATCCCTCAGGCTTATAACCTGTTACGTAAAGATAAATGGGAACGAAAAGCGATGATTGGTGTTGAATTGAAAGATAAGACTCTTGGTATCATCGGTCTTGGCCGGATTGGAGCAGAAGTAGCACGTCGTGCGAAAGGCCAGCGGATGAATGTCATTGCCTATGATCCATTTCTCACAAAAGAGAAAGCTGAAAAAATGGGTGTCGATTACGGCAGCGTAGAAGATGTGCTGAAAAAAGCTGACTTTATTACGCTGCATACACCTTTGATGGAAGAAACAAGACATATGATTAATCGGGAAGCCTTCCAGCTGATGAAGCCTTCAGCGAGAATTATCAACTGTTCCCGGGGTGGAATTATTGATGAAGATGCTCTCTATGATGCAATTGTTGAAAAACAGATTGCCGGTGCTGCTTTGGACGTATTTGAAGAAGAACCTGCAATTGGTCATAGACTGCTGGAATTGGATGAAGTCATTGCTACTCCCCATTTAGGTGCCAGCACAATTGAGGCCCAGGAAAATGTTGCAGTTGATGTCAGTAAAGATATCGTTCATATCCTTCGTGAGGGTAATGCTCGTAATCCGGTGAATATCGCGTCTGTTTCTGAAGAAGTGATGGAGCAGCTTTCTCCTTACTTCACACTATCAGAAAAACTTGGCCAATTTATTTCTCGTTTAACCAAAGGAGTTTTAGAAAAGGTCAATATTTATTATGCAGGTGAGTTGGTCGATCATGAAACCAACCCGTTGACCCGTAACACTATCAAAGGAATCCTGCGTCTGCATTTAGGTTCTCGAATCAATGAAGTTAATGCTTTTATGGCTGCTGATGAACGTGGAATCATCATTAACGAACAAAAAACAACCCATTCCCGAGGTTTCACGAATCTTATTACAGTAGAAATCCAAACGAATGAGGAGACACGCTCGGTATCCGGAACATTGCTGAACGGGCTTGGGCCACGAATCGTCAAGCTCGACCAATACTCTGTCGATGTCCTGCCAGCTGGTAACCTGGTTGTCATCCGTCACCACGATAAGCCAGGGGCAATCGGGAAAGTAGGTAACTTACTAGCGGAAGATCAAATCAACATCGCCACTATGCAGGTGGGACGTACAGACCTTGGTGGACATGCGGTAATGGTATTGACGGTCGATAAACCATTAGAAGAAGCTTGCACGGAAAAGATCAGTCAGATGGAAGAAGTCCGTCAGGTTCATAGTTTACAGTTATAAAAATATCCCCACAGCTGAGCAATATGCTCGAGCTGTGGGGATTGTTTTTTAATCTAATGGAACAGTTTTCGAAGAGCGGTGGGAAAATACGTGCACCTTATCATAACCGACGGAGCGCGCAAGTTCCACTGACTGATCATAGGCATATCCGATATGGTCGGGCTTATGGGCGTCAGAACACAATACGATTCCTACGCCTGCTTCATAGCACTTTTTCAAGAGCACCGGGTCCGGGTAGATCTCTCCTACCGGCTTTCTTAAACCGGCAGTGCTGATTTCAATACAAGTGCCGGAATCTGCAAGTGCTTTTACAGCACGGTCATATTGCTCATGTAGAAATTCTTTATCATCCGGCCAATAAGAAAAGATTTTGATTAAGTCGATATGGCCGACAAAATCAAACAGTTTCGATTCGGCCAGGGTAACGACCTGGTCAAAATATTGCCGGTAAGCTTCTTTGATATCTCGTTTTTCATATTCATCACGAAATGTTGCCAGATCAATTCCCCAATCACCGATCCAGTGGACAGAACCAATGACGTAATCGAACGGGTGTGCATCGATAAAGGCTTTCATCTCTGCTTCTTTCCCTGGCGTATAATCCATTTCTATCCCCATTTTTACAGGTAAGCCTTCTTTTTCTGCTTCATCGAATAAAGCCTGATAATCTTTGAAATCAAGACCGCGGCGGTTATCGATCCATGGATTGGAAATGATGTCCTTCGTTTCCTTGAAGAAATAGGCATGTTCTGAGATCCCCAGCTCTTCGATTCCCTCTTTTTTTGCCTTAGTCAGGTACTCTTTTAAATAATCGGTGGAAAATTCGCCTGTTTCGTGCATATGTACATGATAATCGGTCCGCATCATTTGCCTCCTCGGATTTGGTATAGGACTTATCTTATCAAACTATTAACATCCCGGCAAAGCCATTCGGAGAATCCGTGCAGTCAATATATGTAATTGCTTATTGTAACAAGAAGAAACATGTTAGAATGGTAGGAGGTACACAGGCATTAATCGAAGCATATATCTGTTATAGAGAAAGAATGGAGTGTCAGGGGAAATGATGGGGTCGAAACAAATTACAGACGGGGCTTTAATGACAGGTGTTTATCTGATATTGTTATTGATAAACGTTTTTGTCCCGTTTCTTGGAATCGTGGTATTTTTTACACTGCCCGTTCCTTTTATTCTATATAGTTATCGGCACGGCGGCAAACCAGGTATCTTCATGCTGCTCGCTGCTATTATACTTTCGTTGCTGACTGCGACGATTTATTCTTTGCCGCTAACCTTGCTGGCGGGGGTCGGGGGGCTGTTTATCGGGATATCCCTGTATAAACGGCGTACTTCCTATGAAACCCTGGCAATCGGTTCGGTCGGCTTTCTGTTAGGTCTCGTTGCTGTGTTTTTGGTAACCCAGTTATTATTCGGAGTCAATTGGATTGATGAAATCAATACGATGATGGATGAATCATTTGCCATGACTGAGGGAATGATGGAGACCATCACTGGCGACAATGAAGCTACAGAGGAACAAATTCAGGCGCTGCAGGAACAATTCAAGCAATTCCCGGATATCATTCCGAGTCTGTTTGCTATCATGGGGCTTGTGATGGCTTTCATCAGTCAGCTGCTCAGCTACAAAATCATCAACAGGCTGGACAGGGCTGATTTGAAGTTCGCTAAATTCAGAGATTTTAAGCTGCCAACGTCCATTTTATGGTATTACTTTTTTGGTATGATCTTTACCTGGATCAATACCGATCCAAACAGCACGATTTACCTTGCTGCTATTAACGTTTTCATTGTGACCGGTTTACTGATTGCGCTTCAGGGATTTGCGTTTATCTTTTACTATACCCATGTGAAAAAGCTGTCAAAAGCAGTCCCTGTATTGTCTATCATTTTAACGATCCTTTTACCGACAGTTCTGCTTTATCTTGTAAGAATCTTAGGTATAATTGATTTAGGATTTTCGTTACGGAGCCGTCTCAAAGAAAACAAAAAATGAATGCGTGGATATTGATTGTAGGAGCTGACATTCATGACGAAATTTGCTAAAAAACCAAAGATAAGCAGACACTTTTGGATCATTTATTTGTTGTCCATCGTCCTGCTTGCTTTCATTTGGTATTACGAATGGACGCTCGGTCTGTTGATGACATTACTGCTTACGGCATCTATCTATTATACAGTGCGTGCCGAACAGACGATGCTTCACGAAACCGAGGAATATATTACTACGCTTTCCTACCGGGTCAAAAAAGTCGGAGAGGAAGCGTTATTAGAGATGCCGATCGGGATTGTGCTGTTTAGTGAAGACTACCGCGTCGAGTGGACAAATCCCTATATGAATGATTTTTCCGGGGATGAAGAAACATTGGTGGGTCAATCATTGCAGGATTTATCCGAGGAGTTGGTTACTTGTATCAAAGAGGATAAAAATGAAGCCTGGATCCAAATTGGTGATTACGAGTTCCAGACTTTCATCAAAAAAGACGAACGGCTTTTATACCTGTTTGACCGGACCAAACAGTCAGAAATCCAGCATTTATATCACAATGAACAGACGGTACTGTCGATTATTTTCCTGGATAACTATGAGGAAATCACCCAGGGCATGGATGATACAGCCAAGAGTCATCTCAACTCCCAAGTGACGTCCATTTTGAATAAATGGTCAAACGAATATGGGATTTATTTGAAAAGAACTTCGCAGGAACGCTTCCTGGCCGTCATGAATCAGGAAATCCTCAATCAGTTAGAGAAATCGAAATTTGAAATATTAGATGAAGTCCGTGAGCTGATATCCAACCAGAACGTCCCATTAACTTTGAGTTATGGCATCGGTGTGGGACCTGTCAGCCTTCCGGAACTTGGGGAGCTGGCACAGTCCAGTCTTGACCTTGCACTCGGCAGGGGCGGCGATCAGGTTGCCATTAAAGATGATACCGGGAAAGTCCGCTTCTATGGCGGAAAAACGAATCCAATGGAAAAACGCACACGTGTACGTGCAAGAGTCATTTCTCATGCGTTGAAAGAGTTGGTTAAGGAAAGCGACCGTGTTTTAATTATGGGTCATAAAGCTCCGGATATGGATGCTGTCGGAGCCGCTATTGGTATTCTGAAAATCGCCCAGGCTAATGAAAAAGAAGGTTTTATCGTCATGGATGAAGATGAAATCGATACAGGCGTTGATAAAATGATCGATGAAGTGAGAGAAGACGACGAACTATGGTCTCATTTCATTTCACGGGAAGATGCTTTGGATATGGTCAATACCGAAACGCTGCTGGTCGTTGTTGATACGCATAAGCCCTCCATGGTGGTGGAAGAAAAGCTGTTAAGCAAGACAGAGCACGTCGTAGTGATCGATCACCACCGTCGTGCTGAAGAGTTTATATCCGATCCGACACTAGTCTATATGGAACCTTATGCATCATCCACGGCAGAATTGGTCACGGAATTATTAGAATACCAGCCGAAGAAGCTGAAGCTTTCGATGCTGGAAGCGACAGCACTTCTTTCTGGTATCATTGTCGATACGAAAAGCTTTACCCTGCGTACAGGATCCAGAACGTTCGATGCTGCTTCTTATTTACGTTCCAAAGGGGCGGATACCATCCTTGTTCAAAAGTTCATGAAAGAGGATTTGAACGTTTATGTACGGCGCAGTCAATTGATTGAACGTGCCGAAATTTATCGGGATGGCGTTGCTATAGCCACAGGAAATGAAGGGGAGACCTACGGACCTGTACTGATCGCCCAGGCCGCTGACACGCTGCTCACGATGAGTGGAGTGGTAGCTTCCTTCGTAATATCTGAACGAAAAGATGGACGCATCGGAATCAGTGCGCGTTCACTTGGGGATGTCAATGTTCAGGTGGTCATGGAACGTATGAGCGGGGGTGGGCATTTGACGAACGCCGCCACCCAATTAGAAGATACAACCATAAACGATGCAAAGGCATTGTTACAAGATATCATTGATGAATACTTTGAAGGAGGAACATCAGAATGAAGGTCATTTTCTTAGAAGATGTCAAAGGTAAAGGGAAAAAAGGCGAAGTTAAAAATGTATCCGATGGTTACGCGCGTAACTATCTGCTGAAAAATAACCTGGCTAAAGAAGCGACACCAGGTAACATGAAAGAACTCAAAGCTAAGAAAAATAAAGAAAAACAACTAGAACAGCAAGAATTAGAAGAAGCTGAAAAGCTGAAAGAAACACTGGCCGGACTTGAAGTGAAACTGACAGCGAAATCCGGTGATGGCGGCCGTCTATTTGGTTCAATCACAAGCAAGCAAATTGCCGATGAACTGAAAAAAACCCACAAAATCAAAATTGATAAACGTAAGATTGAGCTTGATAATCCAATTCGCACCCTCGGCTACACGAACGTACCTGTAAAACTTCATCCGGAAGTAACAGGAACGATCAAGGTGCATGTGGAAGAGCAATAATGCCATCCTTTTTTCTTCTAAAGGGGAGGAACAGCAAGTGAGTGAATTTTGGAATGATCGCACCCCGCCTCATAATATTGAAGCCGAGCAGGCGGTTCTCGGTGCGATCTTTTTAGAGCCTGAAGCTATGTCGACCGCAGCAGAGAAACTATTGCCTGATGACTTTTACCGGGCCAGCCATCAGCGTGTTTTTGAAGTGATGTTAACACTATCGGACCGAGGAGAACCGATTGACCTTGTTACTGTAACTACGGCATTATCCAATGCCAAGGTACTGGAGGAAGTCGGTGGCGTCTCTTATCTAAGTGACCTGGCCAATTCCGTTCCGACAGCTGCTAATATCGAATACTATGCCCGTATTGTCGATGAAAAAGCTATCTTAAGGCGGCTGATCAAGACAGCCACCGATATCGTTACTACCGGTTATTCTGACGAAGAAGATGTCGATAGCGTCCTGAATGATGCCGAGAAGAATATCCTGGATGTTTCCCAGCGGAAAAACTCCGGAGCCTTCAAGAACATTAAAGACGTTTTGATTGACGTTTATGACAATATTGAACAGCTTCACAACAATTCAGAAGGTGTTACCGGTATTCCGACAGGATATCGTGATTTGGATAAAATCACCTCTGGCTTCCAGCGTAATGATTTAATCATTGTCGCCGCCCGTCCTTCGATGGGTAAGACTGCATTCGCATTGAATATTGCTCAGAATGTCGCGATTAACACCGATGAAAATGTCGCTATTTTCAGCCTAGAGATGGGGGCTGATCAGCTTGTCTCCCGTATGCTATGCGCGGAAGGCAATATCGACGCCCAGAGGCTCCGCACAGGCAGTCTTGAAGCGGAAGACTGGGGAAAGCTGACGATGGCGATGGGAAGTCTCTCTAACGCTGGTATCTATATTGACGATACACCCGGAATCCGTGTCAGTGATATTCGTTCCAAATGCCGACGTTTAAAGCAGGAGAATGGGCTCGGTATGATTCTGATCGACTACTTGCAGCTGATTCAGGGAAGTGCCAACTCCAAAGAAAACAGGCAGCAGGAAGTTTCCGAGATCTCCCGTTCCTTAAAAGGGTTAGCCCGGGAATTGAATGTACCATTGATCGCATTATCCCAGCTATCCCGGGGTGTGGAATCCCGTCAGGACAAGCGTCCGATGATGTCTGACCTCCGGGAATCTGGAAGTATCGAGCAGGATGCCGATATCGTCGGCTTCCTATATCGGGAAGATTACTATGAACAAGAATCCGAGAATAATAATATCGAAATCATCCTTGCCAAGCAGCGTAACGGCCCGGTCGGAACGGTCGAACTTGCCTTTGTAAAACAATACAACAAGTTCGTCGACCTCGATCACCGTTACCAGGAAAGCGATATACCACCAGCCTGATGAAAAGGTGAGCACAACCAGTGCTTACCTTTTTTACATATTGCCCAGAATTTTTTCGTCAAGAAAACAGACGATACGACTAATAAAATAGAGGTAAGAATATCCAGTGGTCGGACTAGTGTCGAATGCCTGGTTTATCAATGGGAAAATCACGAACGAATATATCCGATGCAATTTTAATGTTCGGTTATTGGATTGACGGATGCTTTTTCTATTGGTACACTTACGAGTGTCTAAAAAAATTATCACATGAACTATAATCAATGGCGGAGGTGCCTTATGTCTTCAGTAGTTGTAGTAGGAACCCAGTGGGGAGATGAAGGAAAAGGTAAAATCACGGACTTTCTATCCCAAAATGCCGAAGTTGTAGCCCGTTATCAAGGCGGAAACAATGCAGGACATACAATAAAATTTGATGGTGTCACTTATAAGTTACACTTGATCCCATCCGGGATATTCTTTGATGATAAAATATGTGTGCTTGGCAATGGAATGGTAATCGATCCAAAGGCACTCATAGAAGAACTGGAATATTTACATGATAAAGGTGTATCGACAGCCAATCTGCGTATCAGCAACCGTGCCCATGTTATTCTACCGTACCATTTAAAGCTTGACGAATTGCAGGAAGAAGAAAAAGGCGCCAACAAGATTGGTACAACTAAAAAAGGTATCGGCCCTGCCTACATGGATAAAGCAGCACGTGTCGGTATCCGTATCGCCGATTTGATGGACAAGGATGCTTTTCATGAAAAGCTTGCGCTTAACCTGGAAGAGAAAAATCGCCATTTTGAGAAACTATACGATACAGAAGCGATGCACGTGGAAGATATCTTAGAGGAATACTACGAATATGGTCAGCAAATCAAGAAATATGTGTGCGATACATCTGTTGTCTTGAATGACAATCTTGATGAGGGACGTCGTGTCCTTTTTGAAGGGGCACAGGGAGTCATGCTCGATATCGATCAGGGTACCTATCCATTTGTTACTTCATCCAACCCGATTGCGGGCGGAGTTACCATTGGTTCTGGCGTTGGACCTACAAAAATCAAGCATGTGGTCGGCGTATCTAAGGCCTATACTACTCGTGTCGGTGATGGTCCATTCCCGACTGAGCTTGACGATGAAATCGGTGAACAAATCCGGGAAGTCGGCCGTGAATACGGTACAACAACCGGTCGTCCACGCCGTGTCGGCTGGTTTGACAGTGTGGTCGTACGTCATGCCCGCCGTGTCAGTGGACTAACCGATTTGTCCTTGAATTCGATTGATGTATTGACTGGAATAGAGACATTGAAAATTTGTACCGCTTACCGATACAAGGGCGAAATCATAGAAGAGTTCCCGGCAAGTTTGAAGGTGCTTGCAGAATGTGAACCCGTATATGAAGAAATGCCAGGATGGACAGAGGACATTACAGGCGTGAAAAGTCTCCATGAGCTTCCGGCAAATGCCCGCCATTATGTGGAACGTATCTCGCAGCTTACCGGGATTCCATTGTCGATTTTCTCCGTAGGCCCAGATCGTTCCCAGACCAATGTCGTTCGCAGCGTATACAGCGCAGATTGATCGTGTTAGGAAATAGAGAAGAGAGTCAGGAAGTCACTTCATTCGATTTCCCGACTCTCTCTTTTTATGGTTATAGCACTTCTTTTTCTTTTAACAAATTTCTAAAAAAACTATTGCCACTTTATCTATTATTATGATACGATTAACCACGTTGTCGAAAGCAAGCGAGTTTTGTCACTCATAAGTCACTACTGCATATTACTGCGTGGTATGAAGCCGTAACATCGCCATAAGCGTGACCAGAACCCCATCCAAACGAGTTGTACGAAGAACACAGATATGTGATCAAAGAGAAACTAATAATTTAATTACTATTATGGCTTGGTAGCTCAGTCGGTAGAGCAACGGACTGAAAATCCGTGTGTCGGCGGTTCGATTCCGTCCCAAGCCACTGCGAAGAAGAGGTCTGAAACGTTCAGGCCTCTTTTTTGCACTTTAAAAATTGAAATTGATTAAAAAGGATTAAAGTATAAGAAATACTAAGGATTTCGCAAAATTTCCGACAAGCCAAGTAGTTCTAACGTGTTGAAATAAAGTTGTAATGATATTGAAAAAATATTCGGACAATTGCTCCTCAACCCTTGATATCACTGTATTTAAAAAAACTGTCAAATAAAGCGTATTTTGCTAATGTTACCGGTATCTGCCATGGATATTATAAGTGTATTACAAATGCGGGTTTCCTGTTTCGACAACCTTCTACCTTATGATAGATTGATGAAGTGACAAAATTATTAAGCAAATTAGAGATAGAGATAAAGATGACTTGGGAGGATTTTCGTAGTGAGGGAAACACTTTTCAGAGGGAAACAGTCGTCAGGAAATACGGGTTTTTGGAAAAAATTAATGCTTACCTTCCTGTTCAGTACGGTGGTTTTAGTCCATCCTGCGGTCCAGGCGGAAGGTGAACTCTCCACTGTTTATCATGTGTATGTAGGAGAAGACTACATAGGTGCTGTTGATGATAAGGAAATGGTTGAACAAGTCATCGATGATCGTATCGATGAAGCGCAAGAAAAATATGAAAATATGAATCTTACCACATCGGATGAAATTAATTTTGTGGAAGAAAAGTTATTTGAACCGTCCAATGATAATGATCAAGTGACAGACGAAATTGAGAATGAACTTGATGTACAAGCAGAAGTGTACACGGTAGAAATAGACGGTGAAACAGTCGCTAACCTACCCGACAAGGAAGCTGCGGAAGATGTCGTCCATCAGTTGAAATTGGAATACACAGATGAATCTTCCCTGGATAAAGCAGAGTTAAACATGGAAAAAGAAGAAATTATTGAAAAACAATCCGATGGTCCAGCTGTAGTAGATGTATCGTTATCAGAAGATGTGTCTTTTAACAAGAATACAATAGATCCTGAAGAAGTTTCCACGGTAGAAGAAGCGGTGGATCTACTGAAGTCTGGAAAAGAAGTTGAAAAAGACCACACGGTGAAGGACGGAGAAACCATCAGTGAAATCATTGAAAAATATGATATGACGGAAGATGAATTTTTCAAGCTTAACGATGAGATTGAAAACAACGATGATCTTAAAGAAGATGACAAAGTTACCGTAACTGAAATGGAGTCTTATGTGGACGTTATCGTGAAAGAAGAAGAAATCAAGGAAGCGAAAATCGCATATGAGACAGAAACTAAGAATACAGATGAGCTTTATAAAGGCGAAACAAAAGTAGAGCAGAAGGGCTCTGATGGTACGACAGAAATCCATTATGCCGTTACGAAGGTGAATGGAGAAACAACCGAAACAGAGAAACTGGATGAAAAAACAGTAGAAGAACCGAAGAAAGAGATCATCCTCAAAGGTACAAAAGAGAAACCTGCTACAGGAGACGGCAAGTTTACCTGGCCGGCAGTAGGGGGAACCATCACCAGTAAGATGGGACAACGCTGGGGAAAAGCCCATAACGGCATTGATATCGCCGGAGTCAGCGACAAGACAATCAAAGCTGCTGATGGCGGCGAAGTCACCTATGCCCAGTTCAATAGTGGAGGGTATGGGAATAAAGTCGAAATCGATCATAAAAATGGGTATAAGACGACATACTCTCACTTAAGCTCCATCAGCGTAAGTGTCGGTGACAAGGTAGCTGCCGGTGACAAAATAGGCGTAATGGGAAATACCGGGAATTCCACGGGTGAGCACCTGCACTTTGAAGTGCATAAAAATGGCTCACCTGTAGACCCTTTGAAATATGTATCTAAATAAACCAAGAGGAAATCATAGCCGCGCGCAAGTATTTGCAGCGCGGCTATGTTATTGTATGAGTAAGTGTTTGCCTTAAAAAGACAATTGCATGAAAATGAGGTAAAATAAACTAGACGCATCAACTAAACTTGGATGGAAAAGGGATGTGAATTCAATGAGTCAAAAAATATTAGTAGTAGATGATGAAAAACCAATTGCAGATATCTTGAAATTCAACTTGGAAAAAGAAGGGTATACGGTAGTCTGTGCCCATGATGGCGATGAAGCGATCGAACTCGCAGATGCAGAGAATCCGGATTTGATTCTGCTTGATATTATGCTTCCGAATAAAGACGGAAACGAAGTCTGCCGGGAAGTCCGTAAAAAACACAATATGCCGATAATCATGCTGACAGCAAAAGATTCAGAAATTGATAAGGTGCTGGGACTTGAGCTTGGAGCGGATGATTATGTGACGAAGCCATTTAATAATCGGGAACTGATTGCCAGAGTGAAAGCGAACTTGCGCCGCCGTTTCCAGGAACCGGAAGACCCGGCAACCCAGTCGAAGGATATTAAAATCGGCCGTCTGGTCATCCACCCGGATGCTTATACGGTTACAAGAGATGGGGACTATATTGAGTTGACCCACCGTGAATTTGAATTGCTTCATTATCTGGCGAAACATATTGGGCAGGTAATGACGCGGGAACATTTGCTGGAGACTGTATGGGGTTATGATTATTATGGGGATGTACGTACGGTTGACGTTACCGTGAGAAGGCTGCGGGAAAAAATCGAGGAGAGCCCAAGTAATCCGACATGGATCGTTACACGACGTGGCGTAGGGTATTATTTACGTAATCCAGAGCAGGAGTAGTTTTCTATGAATAAAGTTGGCTTTTTCCAATCGGTCCGCCTGAAGATCATACTTGTTTACATTCTGCTTCTACTCTTAGGGATTCAGGTAATTGGAGCATATTTTGCACAAAACCTGGAGCAGAACTTAGAAGACAACTTTAAAAGTTCGATTAACGACCGGATCCAATGGCTGACCTACAGCCTTACCCAGTCTTTTGATGAAGAGCGGACCGAGGAAGATGACACCCTGGAAACAGATGTGCAGTCCATTATCGGTGATTTCGAAGTAAGTGATATTTCCGAATTGTACGTGGTGGATAATAACAGCCGGATTTTGGCCACTTATGGATATGGACAGCAGGATAATATCGGAAAGAAAACACGGGATTCTAACATCCAAAGCACGTTGCTGTTAGGGGAGTCCAGAGAAAAGATCGTTGTTAGTGAAGAAAATGACCGGATACTTGTTCGAACGTTTCCTATTATGGTAGATGGGGAAACGGTCGGCGCTATATATCTTGAAGCTGAAATGAATGAAATATACAAACAAATGCGTGAGATCAATGGCATTTTTGCCAACGGAACCTTAATTTCCCTTACCATCACTGCTTTATTGGGAATATTAGTAGCCCGGACGATCACCAAACCGATTACGGAAATGAGAAAGCAGGCTAAGAAAATGGCGGCCGGTGATTTCTCTCAGAAAGTAAATGTCTATGGATCGGATGAGATCGGTCAATTAGCTATAACATTTAATGATTTGAATGACAAAATTCAGCTTGCTCAAGCCACCACAGAGGGGGAACGGAGGAAGCTTAGTTCCGTATTGGCTAATATGTCGGATGGTGTCATCGCCACAGACAGGCTGGGAGCGATCACGCTGATGAATAAACCGGCTTCCCAGTTGATCGGTCGAAGCTTTGAAGACGTCCAGGGACAGTCCCTGATTGATGTATTGGATATCAATGATCAGATTACAGATATATCTGAAGTGCAGGATGCTGGCTCGATGCTGATAGACATGAGCACGGACGAGCAATACATGGTCCTTAAAGCCAATTTTTCTTATGTGCTCGATGAACGTCAGAATATGAATGGGTTTATTACAGTTATCAGTGATGTAACCGAGCAGGAAAAAGTAGAACGGGAACGCCGGGAATTCGTTTCCAATGTGTCTCATGAATTGCGCACTCCGTTGACTACGATGAGAAGTTACTTGGAAGCACTTACCGACGGTGCATGGCAGGATAAAGAGATTGCACCCAGGTTTCTCGACGTTACTCAAAATGAAACCGAGCGTATGATCCGCCTTGTCAATGATCTGCTTCAATTGTCGAAGATGGACAACCAAGGCCATGAATTAATCAAGGATCGTGTCGAATTTAACGGTTTCTACCATCATATTATCGATCGCTTTGAAATGAATGAACCGGAAGGGATTAAATTTGAAAGAAACCTTCCGAACGAAAAAGTCTATGTATGGATGGACAAAGATAAAATAACCCAGGTCATGGATAATATTATCTCGAACGCCATTAAGTATTCACCGGAAGGCGGAACCATTCGTTTTTATACCAAAACAGCTCACAATAAAATTCAAGTCAGTGTATCGGATGAAGGGATGGGCATTCCAGCTGAAAAGGTCGATAAAATCTTTGACAGATTCTATCGTGTTGATAAAGCCCGTACCCGTAAACTGGGAGGAACCGGTCTAGGACTTGCTATTGCCCGGGAAATGATTGAAGCCCATCATGGTCAGATCTGGGCGGAAAGCAAAGAAAATAAAGGTACGACCATCCACTTTACATTGCCGCTTGTAAAAAAGAAGCGGAGGGGTAATGCATGAATTTTGAAACCTTGAAGACGATCATTTTGTTTATACTGATTATGTTCAGTTTGTTTTTAACTGTCGCATTATGGAATTATCAGCCGAATCATGAAACCCAGGATGATGATCCGATTATCGAGAACACAAAAATTGAGAATGGACAGACACTGACAACCAGTGAGGTAATTGTTCCGAAAAATATAATATTCCATACCCTTTCAGGTGACTACAGCTATAAAAGCCCTGCAAGTAAACAACAATTATACAGACAAACCCAAAATTTTAATCTGTATAATTTTGAAACAAGTGAGACCGGATTCCCGGACAACCATGATATGACAGAATTCGTCTTACCTACGGAAATCCCTACAAAGATGATACCGAATTTGTTTAAAGTCAGTGACGACGAAAAGGTTAGTATACCGACCGGTAACTTTAAACATATCTTATTTATTTTAGATGAAAGCAATGAAGCGATCACCGAGGTTTTGTTTATTTCAGCTGATGGTGAACATACAGTCCGGGCACAAGTGCAGTCTACAGATGCCTATCAGACGATGGTTCAGGAACATCAATCCCTTGATAATAAAGTAGAGATGCTGTCTTATCAGAGAGAAGAAACCCGTCTATATATTCCAAAGAAGGAGGTCGTGCTGGCACGCCATGATATTTCTGTCAGTCCCGTCGGTACAGAACCTTTATTGAACACTCTGTTCGATGACGTATCGCGGGTAAAAAGCAGTATCAAAAGTGATGGGACTGAGATCTTTTCAGACTTTGATAGTGAGCTGAGAATAGCCCCGGATGAAAAGAGCGTGAAGTTGGAAAAGGCATTGACCAAAGAAGGTCTTCCTTTGGACACAGATGAGGTTATAAGCGAAAGCCTGTCCTTTATTAACGCTCATGAAGGCTGGACAGGTGACTATCATTTAAGTGACATATCTGACCAGCAGGTATCCTATCAAATGAATTACAATGGTTACCCGATCCTTGATAAAAGTAATTTGTCGGAAATCATGGTTAAGTATCGTCAGGAAGAATTATATATCTACCAAAGACCGTTGATCCATATTGCTGTCACCTATGATACAAACCAGGAGGAAGGCGGTAATGTTACACTGGCCTCGGGCGAAAATATTCTCGCCGAGTTGGAGAGTTCTAAACAGTTTAACGCACGCATGATTGAAGACATCCGGATTGGCTATAGCATGGTTCCTTCTGACAATGAATATGACGATGTCTATACAATGATGCCGAGCTGGTTTATTAAATATAATGGCAATTGGTATAACGTGGACCCTGATGATGAGAATTTTTCGGTCTTGAAAGGAGGGAATTAGAATGCAATGGGGGCAAATCAAAACACTGTTCATCCTGAGCTTTCTAATTCTCGACCTGTTTTTACTGCAGCAATTTTTAGGAAAGCAAGATGAAAACTTAGAACAAATTGAAGAAAGCACGCCAGCAGAAGAACAGCTTGCTTTAGAGAATATAGATTATTCCGAAATCCCTGAGGAGCAGGAAGATATCGCATTCATTAACGGAAGCCGTGCTGAATTTTCAGAAGAAGATATGGCTGCCATTGACAGCATTGAAGGCATCAGTCGCCCCGATTTTGATAATGATAATCTATTATATGTTCAATTTAATGACCCTATATCCATAGAAGATGATGATAGTAGTGAAGAGATCATGGATAAGGTGGATGACTACATTATCTATGGGGACCAGTATGCTTATTGGGGGAAAAACGAAGAACATGATGTTCTGCTATTTTTCCAGAAAAATAATAACCGGACGATTTATTTTAACGAAAGTGGCTTATTGATGTTTTTGGTTGAAGATGGAAGTATAACTGGTTATTATCAAACCATACTTGGCAATATTGAATCGGAAAATGAAAAAACGGAACTTGTGCAGCCGATTTCAGCTGTCTATCAGTTATATGATAATGGGGATATAGTATCAGGTGACAAAATTACGGATATGGTTGTCGGTTATCATTCTAAGACGAAGACGAATAAGGAAGATCCGACCGGTATTCAAGTATTTGCACCGACATGGAAAATCACTGTTAACAATGAAGAGATATATTTTGTCAATGCAACCGAGGGAAAAGTATTGGATATAGAAGAGGACGAGTTTATTTTAGATACAATGGAAACGGTTGAAGCTTCCATTCCTTTGAAAGAGGAAGAAGTAAAAGAAAACCCAACTCCGGGTGAAAGTAGCGAAAGTGATGATACGAATGAATAATATAGTTGGAGGGTCGATCTATGACCTTGAAGTTTAGTGTACTTGCTTCTGGAAGTACAGGAAACGCTTTTTATATAGAAACAGAGCATGAGAAAATTTTAGTTGATGCCGGCCTCAGCGGAAAAAAAATCGACCAGGCGATGACAGATGTCGGAATCAATCCCAAAGAATTGACCAAAATTCTGGTTACTCATGAACATAGTGATCATATCAAGGGATTGGGAATCATTGCACGAAAGTATAATCTGCCGATTTACGCCAATGAAAAAACGTGGCATGCAATGGAAGGATCCCTTGGTAAATTGACGCTTGATCAAAAATTTCATTTTGGAATGGAAGAAGTAAAGTCTTTTGGGGATCTGGACATAGAATCGTTTGGTGTTTCCCATGATGCTGCAGATCCGATGTTTTATACGTTCCGGCACAACGGAAAAAAAGTTTCACTTGTGACCGATTTAGGATATGTGTCAGAACGAATCAAAAAAATCGTTGAAGGTTCTGATGCCTATATTTTTGAGGCGAATCATGATGTAGACATGCTTCGGATCGGAAGATATCCATGGAATGTCAAACGGAGAATCCTTGGCGATTCTGGTCATGTATCCAATGAAGATTGTGCACTTGCATTGACCGATATCATAACTGATCGAACAAAGCGTATTTATTTAGCCCATTTAAGTCAAGATAACAATATGAAAGATCTTGCTCGCATGTCTGTCAGCAATTTGCTGACAGAAAGAGGATTTGAACTGGATTCTCGTATCGAACTTCATGACACGGATCCAAATCAGCCGACACCTTTATATGTAGTGGGATCATAAGCAGTTCCTGGAAACAAGCCAGGTTTTACTAAGGTATTCCAATACAAATAGAAAGGAATGGGTGAGCCGATGGGTTATTATGACGACCATTCTTCACAGACGCGTCATCAGCCAAAGAAGAAAAAAAACTGGGCGATGCCAGCTGTCGTGGGAATCATCTTGGGCGCTGTCTTAATGATATTAGCGATGCCGGCATTGATCCAGTCAGATTTGCTTCCTTATGATTTGTCAGGCGCAGAAGATGAAAACCGAATTGTCGATGAAGATCAGAACATTTCGGGCAACACGCAAAGTGTTGAAGTAGATGTCACTACCCAAGTCACAGAAATTGTAGAAGACGTCGCGCCAGCTGTCGTCGGGGTGGTCAATTTGCAATCACGATCTAATTTTTGGCAGGAGCAGGAAGAAGGGGAAGCAGGCACTGGTTCCGGAGTCATCTATAAAGTGGATGGTGACACAGCCTATGTTGTCACAAACCACCATGTAATCCAGGGAGCCGATAAAGTCGAAGTCGCTCTTGCTAATGAGAGCAGAATTACAGCAGAAATCGTCGGCAGTGATTTATTTACAGACTTAGCGGTTCTAAAGATGCCTTCTGGGGAAGTGGAAAAAGCTATTCCAATCGGCAAGTCGGAAAATATCAAGGTCGGCGAGCCGGCAATCGCGATTGGAAGTCCATTAGGTTTGCAATTCTCCGGGTCTGTCACAAAGGGGATTATCAGTGGCAAGCAGCGCGCAATTCCACAGGATTTTAATGGTGACGGGGAAGCGGATTGGCAGGCGGATGTCATTCAGACGGATGCAGCGATCAATCCTGGTAATAGTGGAGGGGCCCTGATCAATATTGAAGGCCAGTTGATTGGTATCAATTCCATGAAAATTGCCCGTTCTGCTGTGGAAGGTATCGGTTTTGCCATTCCGATTGATGAAGCGAAACCGATCATTGATGAATTAGAAAACGAAGGGCAAGTGACTCGTCCATTCCTTGGAGTAGAGGCATATTCAATTTCCGATGTACCAAGAGGAGAACGCTCGGATACCTTGAACCTTCCGGAAGATGTAGACAGCGGCGTTTATATCCGTACCGTAGAACCAATGTCCCCAGCTTCTAAAGCGGGATTGGAGCAATTAGATGTTATCACGGAGCTGGATGGAGAACCGATCCAGAATATCATCGAGTTGCGTCAGCACCTGTATCATGACAAAAAAGTAGGCGATGAAATGACGGTTGCGTTCTACCGGAATGGGGAGCAACAGGAAACGACAGTCACACTCGTCTCACAAGAAGATTTTTAAAGCAAGTTAAACTGTCTCTTTTAAAAAAGAGGCAGTTTTTTCTATGATATTATCCACAACTTGTTAGTAACATGAGGATAAATGATATATATATAGTAGCGAACATGAATTCCTATACTAAATAACTGGTATGACCTGTGAATATGTGAATAAGTTCTGTGCATAACCTGTTTTGTGTTGGGGGTTTTATGTGAATAAGTTAAAATTAACAAGGATTGTTAATAAGTTTGTGGATAATTGTTAGTAACTCTCAGAAAAATTAAAATTTTTCCACTTGTGGATGAGTTTTTATATGAATTTGTGTAGGATAGTATTAAACATTTTCCTATATCCACTTATTAAAAGGAGAATTTCATGGAATCCTTTACGCAAGATGTCGTGAAAATCGTTTCGACGATTCCCCCAGGGAAAGTTATGACTTATGGGCAAATCGCAAGGCTGGCAGGGAGCCCGCGCGGAGCGAGACAAGTCGCGCGTATTCTTCACTCCATGAGTCGAAAGTACAAGCTGCCCTGGCATCGTGTTGTCAATGCACAAGGGAAAATCGTCATTCGTGATGAAGCCGGGAGTGAAGTCCAGCGCCTCTCTCTGGAGAGTGAAGACGTGCCAGTAACAGAAGCGGGTCGGGTTAATTTAGAACAGTACCAACACCATCCAGAAGTTTAATAAAAACAATTTTTAGGAAGACAATAATTAATAAGGAGTGAAGGAGGTAATTTTATGAAGGATCGATTGATACCTGTTACATCGATTTCCAGTGGTATTGAACAGCCTTTAACGCCGGATATACATTGTCTACCTATCCAAGTGGTCAACGTTTGCTTTGTGGGAAGTCCTGTTCATCCGCACGATTGGGTGCTTGTAGATGCCGGCATGCCGAAATCGGCAGATGACATATTAGCGACGGCTCAGGAGTTATATGGTGAAAATAACAAGCCGAAAGCAATTATTCTTACGCACGGTCACTTTGATCACGTGGGGGCGGTAGAAGAGCTGGTGGAGCATTGGGATGTACCAGTATATGCTCATGAGCTGGAGATGCCTTATCTCACTGGTGAAATGGATTACCCGGAGCCTGATACAAGTGTCGAGGGCGGAATGGTAGCTAAAATGTCCCGCATGTTTCCGAATGAGGGAATCGACCTTGGCTCACATGTGCATCCACTTCCTGCCGATGGCAGTGTCCCGCATATGCCGGGCTGGCAATGGGTCCATACCCCGGGCCACACACAGGGGCATGTCTCTTTCTTCCGGGAGTCGGACCGTTCACTGATTGTCGGAGATGCTTTTATTACCGTGAAACAGGAATATTTATTTAAAGTGCTGACCCAGGAACAGGAAATCAGCGGGCCGCCGCGTTACCTGACAACAGACTGGGATACCGCCTGGGAGTCGGTTCGGAAACTTGAAGCTTTGAAGCCGAATTTGGCAGTCACTGGTCATGGTTATCCAATGGCCGGGGAAGAATTGACCGAGAATTTAGCAAAACTGAATCGCGAATTTGATACGATTGCCATCCCTGACCATGGGAGGTTTGTGGATAATGACGATAAATAAGCCGGGACGTAGCGCCCCGGCTTTTTATAATTAGAATGATTTTTTAAAAAGCGCAAATCAAATTCGTAGTTTAAGTTATTCTGACTCCTTGGCTTCATCAGTGAATAATTTTATGGTTGGCTTACCGCCTTTGCCACGGTAGATTCGCTCGATATAATCCTCCGTGATCGCCTTGATATCTTTATACATGAACAATACAGGGATAATGTTGAAAACGACGACAGCAGCCAGCAGTAAATCAAGGAACTGCCATACGAACTGCAGGCCTCCGATTGCCCCGAGGTAGATGGAGATCACATAAACGATCCGCATGCCTTTTGAAAACTTCAGCCCAAACAGGTACTCCGCCTGTTTTTCTCCGAAGAAAATGACGACACTTACCGTTGTGAATACAAAGAACAATAGGAAAAGAGCGACAAAAGCTCCGCCGAACTGCTCGCCGAATACATCCCCGAAGGCTACGTTGACCATGTTGGCGGAGTTATCAGCACCGATCTCTTTCCAGGCGCCAGAGGTGAGCACGGTGAGGCCAGTTACAGTGCAAATGACGATGGTATCGACGAAAACACTGAAAATGCCCCACAGTGCCTGTTTACTCGGATGATCCGTCTGGGCGGCAGCATGGGCAACGGGTCCCGTTCCTAGCCCGGCTTCATTGGAGTAAAGACCACGGGCAATCCCCCAGCGAAGCGCCTGAGCAATTCCAGCCCCGGCAAAACCACCGGCAGCGGAAATAGGAGTAAAGGCATGGGCGAAAATCAATCCGAAAACACTTGGGATCGTTTCGATATTGGCAAAAATGACGATAAAACAGATAAGTAAATAGGAAATCACCATGAATGGAACGAGTTTATCGGTCACTTTACCGATTCGTTTGATGCCGCCAAAAACAATGATACCAATCAGGATGGTGATGGCTATTCCGGTGATCCATGCGGGCCAGCCAAAAGCTCCTTCGACTTGGGTGGTAATGGAATTGGACTGGACCATGACACTTGGGATAATTTCAATCATGAGGAAAAAGGCGAATAAGGCCGCGATTTTGTTCCAGCCAAGTCCCTTTTTGATGTAATATTGTGGTCCGCCGACCCAGACCCCTTCTTTATTCAATTCGCGGTATTTCAGGCCGAGGAGAATTTCAGAATAGCGGGTAGCCATGCCGATCAAAGCGACCATCCACATCCAGAATAGTGCACCCGGTCCGCCCATGGCAATGGCAAGAGGCACCCCGACGATATTGGTCGCTCCTGCCGTGGAAGCAAGGGCTGAGGTGAATGCCTGAAACGGCGTGATGGTGCCTTCGTGTTTATTTTTCTTGAAAATCTGGCCAACTGTACGCTGGAGTACATGGCCGAAAAAACGGAATTGGAAAAACTTGAGCTGAACGGTTAAAAAGATACCGCCGATAATGAGAATAATAGCTAATACGTACGTCCAGAGGAAGTTAGAGATATCAGCTACCCCTGTTTCGATCAAGGACATCAGGTTTTCCATAGGTAAGCTCCTTCCAGGTTGTCGGTAATTAATACTTGCTTACCCGATTTCTTGATTGGTAAAGCGTAACAAATTTACCAGTAATATAGGAGGGTGGACCTGGAAGGAAGAGGATGATAGTCGGGACGGAGAGGGATTAAGACACAAAAAAAGGACCCCATATAGGAGTCCTTTTTGTAACGTCAATTATTTTTGAACGTTAGCAGCTTGAGGTCCACGTTGACCTTCTTCGATATCAAAAGTTACTGCTTGGCCTTCTTCTAGAGTTTTGAAGCCTTCGCCTTGAATAGCAGAGAAGTGAACGAATACATCGTCTTGTCCTTCTACTTCGATGAAACCGAAACCTTTTTCTGCGTTAAACCATTTTACTGTACCTTCTACCATGGTAATTCCTCCTGTGTGGCTATGCCACTTTGTATTACTCTTCTTGCTCTTCATATTCATTCAAGACGAAAACATTTTTCTTCTTTCACTCATATCCGAACAATAATAAGTGCTCTAAGCATAGCATCTGGGCTTAGGAAAAGCAAGTAATCCGCCAAAAAACTTTTGTATAAGTGCGATTCCGACATTTTTCGAGGCGTTATTAGCCTGATTCATCCATTAGTCATAGTTTTCCAAGTGTCGTTAGGGAATTCGCAATGCGATGATTGTATGAATTTAACATTTTTCGCATGCTGGTATAGACGTCTATGCTGCGGGGTTGGTATTCTTAGCCTTAATAACTCATGAAGGAGGGGAGCATTACCGCTGGAAAATTGTCTTTACTAATAGAATGGAGGTCTTAAAATTGAAAAAAATACTAGCTTCACTCAGTTGTTTTATGCTTGTTTTTTCACTTTTGCTTCCTGCCGCTACTGCTAAGACAAGTCAGAAAGAGCAATTCCAACATCCAGATCCACAATCAGAAAAGGCACAAAAAGGAATGATTAAGCGGATGATCGCTCAAATGACGGATCGGGAGAAAATCGGCCAGCTGGTAATGCCTTCTACTTTCGACAACGGATCAGGTATGCCAAATGAGTTTACCAAACAGGCAATTCAGGAGTATAAAGCGGGTTCCGTCATCGTGTATGGTGGACGAACAGCTGAACACCAGGCCGCCTACAACAATCAGTTGCAGGAATGGGCCGCGGGAACAGAAAAGGCGATTCCTTTGATCATTTCTGCTGACCTGGAATATGGTGCGTCTCAACGCGTACCTCAAGATGCCACTACATTTCCAAGACAAATGGGAATTGGAGCGACGGACAGCCTGGAATATGCCGAGCTGGTGTCCAGTATCACGGGAAAAGAAGCAAGAGCGATGGGGTTCAATTGGAACTATTCCCCCGTTGCTGATGTAAACACCAATCCGGAGAATCCGGTAATTGGCGTGCGTTCCTTTGGAGAAGATACAGACCTGGTAGCGGATATGACCGCTGCGCAAGTGATTGGAAACCAGAAAGAAGGGGTCATGGCTTCTGCCAAGCATTTCCCGGGACATGGGGACACCAGTGTCGATTCCCATTATGGGATAGCACAAGTCACATATGATCGTGATACCTTGGATAAAGTCCATTTGCCTCCTTTCCAGGCAGCGATAGATGCTGGGACGGATTCCATTATGACCGCCCATGTCATTATTGATGCTATCGATCCAGAGCTTCCTGCTACGCTATCCAAAAAAGTCCTAACAGATCTTTTAAGGGACGAGATGGGCTTTGACGGGTTGATTGTAACAGACGCGATGAGCATGAAAGCTATTGATGATAATTGGGGAGCAGGAAACGCTGCTGTTCTTGCCATCAATGCCGGAGCCGATATCATCATGGCGACTGGAAACCAGGAGGACCAGCTGGAAACCTTCGAAGCACTTTATGGAGCTTATCAGACAGGTGAAATCACAAAGAAGCGGGTGCATGAATCGCTGGAGCGGATTTTGGCTAAGAAGTTTAAATACAACCTGTTTGAAGAACGTACGGTAGACCCTGAAGAAGCTTTGGAAATAACCCAGACACCTGCTCATAAAGAGGCAGCATCTGACATAGCAATCAACTCGATGACACTATTAAAAAATGAGGGCGTGCTCCCTTTTGATAATCAATCCCAAGAGATAACTTTGGTTGCCGGAACTACCTATATTAATCAAATAGGAGAAAAGGTCAGGGAGAAGTCTGAAGGAGACGTTACCACTTGGAATGCCTCCAGTGCTGATCCAGGCGAGACAGAAATAGGACAGGCTATAGAGTTGGCAGAGGATGCCGACCGGATCATCGTTCCTACTTATTCTGCAAGCGTCCTGCCAGAAGGGCAAGTGAATTTGGTAAAAGAGCTGCGTGAGACTGGTAAGCCAGTGGCCGTCGTTTCACTTGGTCTCCCTTATGATATAAAAGAATTTCCGGAAGTAGATGCCTATCTGGCTTCTTATGCACTGGATCGCTGGGGTACAGCGAACCCTACAGCCTGGACAGGTGCTGTAGATGTCATCTTTGGCGAAAATCCTGGCGGTAAGCTGCCGGTGAATATTGAAGGATTATACCCAATGGGATCGGGCTTATCTTATGAATAATTCAACAAGTGGAATGTAGTACCTCTAATAAAAAAACGGCGTGTCCTCCCTGAGGACCGCCGTTTTAGCTTTGTTTCTCCTGATATTTCTTGTCGAGCTGATTGTTTTTGATGAACATATAGAACAATGCCCCAAAGATAACGATGTAGCCTATGATACTCATGAAGTCGGGCACCTGTTTGATGACGACGATACTGATCAGCGTGGAAAAGACTACGGTAGAATAGAAGAATATCGAAATTTCCTTGGCTGGTGCAAACTTATAGGCAACCGTAATGCCGAATTGGCCCATCGTCGCAAATACGCCTGCTAACAGCAGATAGATCAACTGCTGCATGGTCATTGGCTCCCAGAAAATGATCACAAAGGGCAGCAGGGACATCGTAGTGAAAAAGGAAAAATAGAAGACAACCGTATAGAATTTTTCTCTATTACCGAGCAGTCTGAGCATCGTATACGCTCCGGCGGCAAACACGGCCCCAAGTATCCCGCCTAAATAAGGCACGATATCAACCGAAAATTGCGGCTTGATGATAAATAGCGTTCCGACGAATGCAATGATGATTGCCACCATTTGGAACAGTTGGACCCGCTCTTTCAGGAAAATGGCAGAGAAAATAATCGTCAAAAACGGGCTTAATTTATTCAGCATGTCCGCATCGGATAGCACGAGTTCATCGATTGAATAAAAAAACAGCACCATGCCAAGTGTACCCATCGCAGACCGCAGAAGCAGGTACTTCTGGTTTTCCTTTTTCCCAAACAAGCTTTCTCTATAATACATGACAAAAGCGAATGAAATCATAACAGATATGACGTTTCTGAACCAGGTTTTCTGCACAGTCGGCAAATCGCCTGACAGCTTGACGAACGCCGCCATGACTGAAAATCCGAACGCAGAAATAAGCAGTAACAGGATTCCTTTATTTCGATCTTTCATAAAGTTTCCTCCATCGGTGAATAGTTAGAGTTGTTACACACTCTAACCATCCTAATACAAAATTAACCATTGGAAAAGTTACTTGCTTACCAAAGGAATGATTCAGAAAAGTGCTTCGTTTTGGTAAAGAATCTGGTAATCTAGTACACTTTTACTAAAAGAAACGAGTTGGAGGAATGGCGATGATCGATTTGCGGAGTGATACAGTAACGAAACCGACAGAAGCGATGAGGCAAGCGGCCTATGAAGCGGAAGTCGGCGATGATGTATATGAAGAAGATCCGACGGTAAATAAGCTCGAGGAGCGGGCAGCGGAAATGCTGGGAAAAGAAGCGGCATTGTTCGTAACAAGCGGCACGCAGGGTAATCAGATTGCCATCCTGACGCACTGCAAGCCAGGCGATGAAGTGATTCTCGAACAGGATGCCCATCTGTTTGTTTATGAAGGAGCGGCGATGTCTGCCCTGGCAGGTGTGCAGCCGCGGACGATCAAGGGAGAACGGGGAGCGATGTCCCCGGCCGATGTGGCTGACGCGATCCGCGGTGAGGACATTCATTTTCCGGAAACCGGATTGATTTGTCTGGAAAACACCCATAACAAAGCGGGCGGCGCTGTGCTGCCTTTAGAAAATATGAAAACAATTGCCCAAATTGCACGTGAGCACCACGTTCCGATTCATCTTGATGGTGCGCGGTTGTTCAACGCAGCAGCAGCGACCGGTATCTCGGTTGATCGCTATGCCGCTTTAACGGATACCGTGCAGTTCTGTTTGTCTAAAGGGCTTGGAGCGCCTGTAGGTTCGATCATTGCAGGTTCTGCTGATTTTATTAAGCGGGCTAGAAAGTGGCGGAAGCGGCTTGGAGGCGGCCTCCGGCAGTCCGGAATTGTGGCAGCGCCGGGCTTAGTCGCTTTGAATGAAATGACGGAGCGGCTTGTTGAAGATCATCAACATGCGGAGAAGCTTGCTGCTGGTCTCACCGAGCTTGATGGTTTGACCGTGGAAAATGAAGTAGAAACCAATATTATCCTGGTCAATACGAAGCAGGCGGGCTATACGGCAGAACAGTTTTTGGAAGCCTTGAAAGCGGAGGGGATTTTAGCGGTACCATTTGGCACGCATACTGTCCGTTTTGTTACCAACTATCATATTACAAAAGAAGACATCGAATCTGTACTGACGAAAGTTAATCAACTGGTGAAATGATTCGTAACGGAAACTGTTTTCTCCATAAGGAGCAGGCAGTTTCTTTTTTTTGCACAAAATGTCGAAAAATTTCCACAAAATAGTTATATAGTACCACTCATTTGCTTCCTCCTGCTCAATCAATCCCCTGAAAACCTGTGCTACAATCAAATTCAACGCAATAGACCAAATTTTCTGAATAAGGGGAGGTTTGTCGTAAAAACGATCGATCTATTGCAAAAAATGTATGGGAGGCATGCGTTAATGAAAAAAGTGTTTTTTACGTTAACGACTACCATCTTGATGATGACGCTGTTTGCCGTCAGTGCATTTGCATCTCCAGAGAAAGAAAGCGGAAATGACTGGGTGCGTGTATTGATCGAGTCAACGAGTGAACAGGCGAAAAATCAAGCCAAGGAAAAGTATGATGTCCGACACGACTTCGGCAAGCAAGGCTTTTCGACCAATGTGACGAAGCAACAATATGAAGCATTGCAAAAGAATAAGAACCTCAACGTTACTAAAGTGGACAAAGTTTCTTTAGTGAATCAGCCGCAAGCTACGGGTGATCGTAGCTCTACCCCTTCTGATCAAACCCCATGGGGCATGGAAGCCATTTACAATGATGACTCCATAACTGCCACGGACGGCGGGGACGATATCCGAGTAGCTGTCCTTGATACTGGGTCCAAAACCGACCACGTCGACCTCGAAGGGAACGTGGAACAATGTAAAGATTTCAGCCGGCTCTTCTTTTCCCGTGTAGATGGTTCCTGTAATGATATCAATGGGCATGGGACTCATGTCGCTGGTACTGTTCTAGCGGATGGTGGAGCTGACGGAGAGGGTATCTATGGTGTCGCTCCTGACGCGAAATTATGGGCTTACAAAGTTTTAGGTGATTTAGGAATGGGCTTTTCCGATGATATCGCAAATGCGATCCGTCATGCAGCTGACCAAGGCCAGGAACAAGGTGTGAAAGTAGTGATTTCTATGTCACTTGGGTCAAGCGGTGAAGATGGCCTGATTACAGAAGCTGTCGATTATGCCTATGATAACGGAGCGCTTGTTGTAGCGGCTGCCGGCAACGATGGCGATGGCGAAGACACTATCGGCTACCCGGGAGCTGTTGAAAATGCGATTGCAGTTGCAGCATTAGAGGATGTTCAGGAAAACGGAACCTATCGTGTTGCTGACTTTTCCTCTCGCGGAAACCCGGCTACTGCTGGTGACTATGTCATCCAGGAGCGCGATGTAGAACTTTCTGCTCCAGGAGCTGCGATTGCTTCCACCTGGAATGACGGGGCTTATAACACGATCAGCGGTACATCCATGGCGACTCCGCACGTCTCCGGTTTAGCTGCAAAAATCTGGGCAGAAAACTCTGGGTTGAGCAATACGGACCTTCGTGCAGAATTACAAAGCCGTGCAACAGCGAATGATATCCTGGGCGGTACAGGTGCCGCAGAAGGCGACGACTATGCGTCCGGATTTGGGTTTCCACTAGCTCAGTAATGAAAAATAGACGATTTTACCTAGCTAATTGCACCTTCCTGCTCAATAAAATCAGGAAGCGGCTATGCTAGAATTATAACTATCAAAATATTCCGAAAGTAAAACTATCAATCTAAAAAAATACTTAGAAAAGGCGGATGATGATGAAGAAACTATTCTTTTCTGTGACAACTGCACTATTGCTGATGTCTCTATTCGCAATCAGTGCATTGGCGCAGCCAGCGGACGAAAAAGCGAAGACACAGGAGCAAGTTCGTGTATTGATCAATGCTGTTAACGACAATGCCAACGAAAATGCGAAGGAAAAGTACGGGGTTCGTCATGCTTTTGGTGAAAAAGGCTTTACGACTAACGTCAATCAAAAGCAATTCGAAGCCTTGCAGAATAATAAAAACATAGAAGTATCCAAAGTAGAAAAGGTTTCCCTTGAAGCGAAGCCTGTGGATTTAAGCGAAAGAAGTGCAACGCCTTCTGACCAGACTCCATGGGGCATGGAAGCCATCTATAACGATGATTCCATCGCAACAACAGATGGCGGGGACAACATCCGCGTAGCTGTTCTTGATACTGGAGTTGCAGAACATGTGGACTTGGTTAACAGCTTTGAGCAGTGTAAAGATTTCAGCCAAATGCGTTCCCCTCTAATCGACGGGACTTGTAACGATAAAAACGGCCATGGTACACACGTAGCGGGTACGGTGCTTGCGGATGGCGGTACTGACGCACTTGGTGTTTATGGTGTTGCTCCAGATGCTGACCTTTGGGCATACAAAGTATTGAATGATCGTGGATCTGGCTACATGGACGATATCGCAAATGCGATCGAACATGCGGCAGATGAAGGTCAGGCGCAAGGTGTAAATGTTGTCATTTCCATGTCTCTTGGTGCAAGTTCTGAAAGCAGCCTGGTTACAGATGCTGTCAACTATGCAAACAGTCAAGGTGCACTGGTTGTAGCAGCTGCCGGAAACTCCGGTCCAGATGCTAACACGATCGGCTTCCCAGGTGGATTGCAAGGAGCAGTTGCAGTAGCAGCCCTTGAAAATACCCAAGAGAACGGTACTTACCGTGTAGCTGATTTCTCTTCCCGCGGTAATCCTGATACAGACGGCGACTATGAAATCCAGCGTCTGGATGTAGAAGTATCCGCACCAGGTGCAGCAATCGAGTCCACCTGGTATGATGGCGGCTACAACACGATCAGTGGTACATCCATGGCTACACCGCACGTTTCCGGTCTGGCAGCAAAAGTCTGGGCAGAAAACCCTGGACTAAGCAATGCTGACCTGCGTGCTGAGCTGCAAAGCCGTGCAACAGCTAATGACATTCTTGGAGGAATCGGAGCAGCTTCCGGCGACGATTACGCGTCCGGCTTTGGCTTCCCGACAGTTAACTGATTTTGTATACAAGGTGCTTCCCTAGCATCTTTGTAGATATTCTTGTGTGACCCCCTACAATACATGAGAGCAAAAACGGACGCCTTTGGTGCGTCCGTTTTTGTTGTGGGCGAGTATGGTAGTATAGAAGAAACAACTTTGTCCGGAGGAATTTATTGTTATGAAAATCACCATTGTCACCGTTGGAAAGTTAAAGGAAAAATACTTGAAGCAGGGCATCCAGGAATACGTCAAACGCCTCGGGCCCTATGCTTCCGTTGAAATAGTTGAGGTTGCTGACGAAAAAGCACCGGAAAACTTGAGCGAAGCCGATATGGAAGAAGTGAAGAAAAAAGAGGGCGAGCGCATTTTGGCTAAGATCAATCCGGACAGTTATGTTATTACTTTGGAGATTGAGGGCCAGATGCTGACATCGGAGAAACTTGCTAAGAAATTGGACAACCTCGCCACCTACGGAAAAAGCAAGGTTGCTTTCGTGATTGGCGGATCGCTTGGGTTGAGTGACGAGGTTTTACGGAGGAGCGACCTGGGATTGTCGTTTTCAAAAATGACGTTTCCCCATCAGTTGATGCGCCTGATTTTGGTCGAGCAGATCTATCGGGCTTTTAAAATCAACAAGAATGAGCCTTATCATAAGTAAGGTTACCTCAGTAAGGTGAAAGTGGACAGGATGGGGCAAGAAACAGAGAAAGCTGTCCTCAAAGCCGGGTGATGCGGACAGGATGAGGCAAGAAACAGAGAAAGCTGTCCTCAAAGCAGGTAGAAGTGGACAGGATGAGGCAAGAACAGGGAAAAGCTGTCCTCAAAGCAGGTAGAAGCGGACAGGATGAGGCAAGAAACAGAGAAAGCTGTCCTCAAAGCATGTAGAAGCGGACAGGATGAGTCAGGAAAAGAGAAAAGTTGTCCTCAAAGCAGGTAGAAGCGGACAGGATAAGGCAAGAACAGGGAAAAGCTGTCCTCAAAGCAGGTAGAAGTAGACAGGATGAGTCAGGAAACTCGCAAAACTGTCCGCATCTGTTATTTATAATACGCTCCTCTTCCACTTCCGGTTATGGTGAAGTTTTTCTTTAAGATACGATAGATCGTTTTTTGCGATACATCAACTTTACACCACTCATAAACTCTTGGGTTGGTTATTTTTTGTTCAGGAAATAACAGCTTAAACTCTTTCACACTTCTTACTACCGCTTGTTCCAGGGGTTCCAACTGTCTGCACTTTTCACACACTAAGTCATAATTCCTGGTAGAAACCTCAAACGAGTGGCAGGAACTGCAATATATCCCCTTTTGCACCGTATGATAATTATTAGTCAGGCAAGGCAGTGAATGGGTTTTTGGTCTGGTGTAATGAAATTAATTGTTGAGCATGCTTTTTTTGTCTGGCATTTAAGTGAGATGGTTTTTGATTTAATTCTTTCAAAAAGCGGTTTACTTGGGTGGGCAGAATGATGGGCTGGTCTAATGGGGCTTGATACAGAGAGAATTCCGGGTTGAGGAAAATTACAAAGGCTTCAACAAGGTAGTCGAGATTGAGGTCTTGCAGGAGTTGACGAAACAGGATGGTACTTCTTTTTAACTGGTCTACGGGGTTTTTCAATTCCCGACCGGATGTCACGCTAAAGAACTTATCGGACTCTATGTAATAATCGCCTTCAAAATTCTTTATATCGAGAAGAAGAATAGTCCCCTGGGAAATAATGATGGTATCTATTTGAAAATAAGATTGATTTATTTCCAGCAGCAGATCATTAATTATATACCTTTCTTTTTGAAAGTTTTCGGTCAAGCGGTCAAACGTCACTTCTCCTCGATAACCTTTTTCAAGTCTATGATAATAATACAGCTCTTTTTCTGTTAACTTCATCCGTGTGTGTAAATAACGCATGGCCAATAATTCATCGGATTCTACTCTCCTCTTCAAAAACATATCTCACTTCCTTTCTTATACGTTACTTTCATTCTATAAAATAAGCTATCTATTTGCTAACAGAAACAAGTGACTGGGCGGAAGTTCGACTTTCACACCCTCATGTAACAAGCTGGCTACTTCTTCATTGGGAACAGAAGCGGTCAGGGATACCGAGTTTTCCACGTGGATCGTGACGCTTGTACGATGGATGCCTTTTAGACTTTCGGCAATCGTAAAATCAAACAGGTTAGCGGTATGGCCGTCTGCTTTTCTAAAATGAATATTCTCGGCGTAAATGCCCATATGGTCAACAGCTTCCGGGACTGGCTGGTTCGGGATTTGCAGATTGAGATCACCTATCTTGCAGGCCAGGTGGTCGCCGGCTTCGGTAACAGATTGGACGGGAAAGATGTTCTGGCAGCCGATGACTCGTGCCGCACTAACAGTAGCAGGCCGCTGGAATACGTCTTCTTTTTTCCCGGATTGGACGATTTGACCTTGATCATACAGAATCAGGTGGTCACACAGACGATAGGCTTCTTCCATATTGTGGGTGACAAGCAGCACCGTGCCAGTGTAATATTCCTCCAGAATGCGGATGAGTTCCTGCTCGAGAATATGCTTGACATGATAATCCAAAGCAGAAAATGGTTCGTCTAATAAAAGTAATTCCGGTTCGGTCACCAACGTCCGAGCGAGGGCGACCCGCTGCTGCTGGCCGCCGGAGAGTTGTTCCGGAAAGTGGTCTTCCAGGCCGGCAAGCTGGACTTTCTCAATCATATCGTCAGCTCTTTGTTTTTTCTCCTCGTGGGATTTTCCCTTTAGCCCATAAGTGATATTCTCTTCCACCGTCATATGTGGGAACAATGCATAATTCTGAAATACATACCCGATCTTGCGGTCTTTTGGTTTCACATTGATCTGGTCACCGGAATGATAAAGGATCTGATCATCCAGCCGGATTTCCCCGCTATCCGGCGTTTGCAGGCCGGCGAGACATTGCAAGGTCATACTTTTTCCGCACCCGGACGGTCCGATAATGCCGGTGACGCCGCTATTTACTTCAAAATCTACATTCAATTGAAAATGGTTCAGTTTTTTCGTAATCGCAACTTTCAGGGTGGAATCAGTCATTGTGGTTGCCCCTTGTTCAGTTTCTTTTCCAGCCGGTTAATAATATAGAGAACGGCGATTGATACGACCGTCATAATCAGGACGAGAATATTCACCAAATCCCGGTTACCTGCCAGTAATGCGTCGTAGATGGCAATAGGCATGGTCATCGTTTCGTTGGGAATACTTCCAGCCACCATCAACGTCGCCCCAAAGTCCCCGAGCGCCCGTGCGAATGAAAGCGTGATGCCGGCAGCGATTCCCCGCCATGCGAGCGGAAGGATGATGGTCAAAAATATATTAAATTCTGTTCTTCCTAAAACTCTTGCCGCGTTCAATAGAGCCGGATCGATCCCTGCGAATGCGGATCTCGCTGATTTAATTAAAAAAGGAATCGAAACAACCAATGCAGCTATGACCGCACCGGTTGGCGTGAATACAATAGTAATATCGAATTTCTCTTCCAGCATTCTCCCGATTGAGCTTTGCCGTCCAAGTAATACAAGCAGGTAATAACCGAGTACGGTTGGTGGCAGGACAATCGGTAACGTAAGAAAAGTATCGATGATATCGGCTATTCTGCCATTGGAGCGGTTCAGATAATAGGCGATTGGAATACCGATGATAAAGGCGAGCAGTGTCGCTGTGATAGCTACACGAAATGATAAAAATAATGGAAATAAATTGATGCCTTCAGCCATTTACTTTCCCTCCGGTACAATAAAACCGTAACGCTCCATGATTGGCTGTCCTTTAGGTCCTTTGATGAAATCGAGGAATTGTTTGGCCGCTTCCTCTTCGTCCGTTTGTTCCAGCACAGCAACCGACTGTTCAAGTGGTGCATGCAGTTCATCATCGATCATCTCAAATTCCATTTTATCTTCCTGGTATAAGGACAGAGCAACGATTCCCGCTTCCGCATTTCCTGATTCCACATAAGCAAGCGTATCGGAAATGTTCCGTCCGTATATGAGCTTGTCCTCAATTTGCTCCCAAACCCCGGCATTTTCAAGTGCCTGCTTGGCTGCAAGGCCATAGGGTGCATGCTCAGGATTGGCGATAGCCACTTTTTTCACCTCTGGTTTCAATAGGTCATCCAGTGTCTGAACCGATACCGACGGATCCGTTAAAGTGGTAATTCCAATCCTTCCGAACGCGTAGGTTGTTTGCGTTTCAGGAATAATCAGGCCGCTATCATTCAAGGTGTCCACAAATTTCACGTCTGCTGCAGCAAACACGTCAAAAGGAGCCCCGTTTCTGATCTGCTCTGCCAGCTGCCCCGTTGAACCAAAAGAGAACGTAACTTTGGTGCCGGTTTCTTCCTCAAACAGCTCGCCTGCTTCTTTGAATGCCAGTACTAAATCGGATGCAGCAGCAATTTTGATTTCAGTCGGCTCCTGTTTTTCTTTTGTATCACTATTACTGCATCCAGCGACTATTAATATAAAAGGAATCATAAAAAAAGCGATGCGTTTTATCATGGTCTACTCCTATTTCAAAGAAAATTTCATAACTGATTATCATTATAAAGCTGATGTAATAAGATATACAATGATATATGTTATAACGCTATTTCTATAGGGAAGAATGAATGTAATGGAAGAGGGGAAAGTTATTTCCAGTTAGTACTATATGTAAGCGGTAAATATTTAAATTGCGTGATAATAATGATACACTAATAATGGATTAAAAATATTTGGAAAAGATGTAGAATCAGCTCAAACTTTGTCCAGCTGGAAGGAATCAGCCGGATTGGCTGCATCTTTTCTGCAAACTTAGGGAGTTTGAAAGACAATGAGCGAAAAACATACGGAAACAAATGTTATCTTAATTGGTGCTGGAATCATGAGTGCAACATTAGGGTCACTATTGAAAGAATTGGTGCCGGATTGGAAGGTTCGCGTGTTTGAAAAGCTCGAAAGTGCAGGAGAGGAAAGCTCGAACGTATGGAATAATGCGGGTACCGGGCATGCAGCGCTGTGCGAGCTGAATTATACGCATGAAAAGCCGGACGGCTCCATTGATATTCAGAAAGCAATCAAAGTTAATGAACAATTCCAGGTTTCCAAGCAATTTTGGTCTCACCTGGTAAACAGTAATCTGATTCGTAATCCACGCGATTTCATTGTACCTCTGCCGCACATGAGTCTGGTCAGAGGGAAAGAAAATGTGGAATTTTTGAAAAGGCGTTTCCAGACGATGTCCAATAATCCATTGTTCCGGGACATGGAATTCTCCGATGATCCGAAAAAGCTGAAGCAATGGATGCCGCTGGTCATGAAAAACCGACCAACGGATGAAGCGATTGCCGCTACAAAAATCGATGGCGGCACAGATGTCAATTTTGGCGCGTTAACACGAAAAATATTTGACCACCTTGAACAAAATGATGTTGAGGTTAACTACAAGCATAGCGTGGAAGATATTACACGTACCAGCGATGGCTCCTGGGAAGTGAAAGTGCTTGATCACGCTAACGATAAAATCGAATACCATACGGCAAACTTCGTCTTCATTGGCGGCGGCGGCGGGAGCCTGCATCTCCTTCAAAAGACAGGTATTCCTGAATCGAAACACATCGGCGGCTTCCCGGTAAGCGGTCAGTTTATGGTGTGTAAGAACCCGGAAGTTGCCGACCAGCATTTGGCAAAAGTATACGGCAAAGCGGAAGTAGGCGCTCCGCCAATGTCAGTGCCGCATCTCGATACGCGATTTATTGATGGGAAAAGAGCGCTATTATTTGGCCCATTTGCCGGCTTTTCGCCAAAGTTCCTGAAACAAGGTTCACTGATGGATTTAGTCTCTTCCGTACGATCGGATAACCTTATTACCATGTTGGCAGCAGGAGTTAAAAATGCTTCCCTGACCAAATACCTGATTGAGCAGGTGATCCAATCGAAGGAACAACGCATGGAAGAATTGCGTAAGTTTATTCCAGATGCGAAAAGCGAGGATTGGGATCTTGTGGTAGCAGGCCAGCGCGTGCAGGTGATTAAAGATACCGAAGCCGGCGGAAAAGGGACCCTGCAATTCGGTACCGAAGTAGTCACTTCAGAAGATGGCTCCATCGCAGCTCTCTTGGGTGCTTCTCCAGGTGCTTCCACGGCAGTATCCGTCATGCTGGAAGTACTTGAAAGATGCTTCCCGCAGCATGTAAAAGAATGGCAACCAAAAATTAAGGAAATGATTCCTTCCTACGGCGTGCTGCTATCGGAGAATCCAGAGCTGCTGGATGAAGTGAATACGACAACCGACCGGACATTGAAGCTTGTAGAAGATCAAAAATTAGCAGATACGATTTAATAGATAGCCAAGAGGAAGCATAGTCGCATGATCTATGCTTCCTTTTTTTATGTGGAAGGAGAGGAAAAAATGAAAGAGAGTCGCTGTTGGTGGATACTCGCTGGTATAGCTTTTGTGGCTGCCGCGTTATTGGATATCAAATATAAAGGTTTAGGCTACCGGATGCTGCCTGAATCTTTGAAAAAAGAAGATTGATTTAGAGGACTGAATGCCTGGCCCCTGCATGATTGCAGTGTGGGACCGGGCATTTTTTATTGCGATGTTCTACCCTAACTTCAGGAGCTTCTGCCTTAACTCAGCTATGTTCTGCCCTAACTCCGATAACTTCTTCCCTAACGGCACCACCTTCTGACTTAACGTGACGAACTTCTTCCTTTTCTCAAAAACACGGACATCATGTGGCAAAAATAGGCGTGCTGCTGTAGGTTTTTCAGTGAATTTGATGAACGGAAATTAAAGGAAATGGAAGTTTTTTAGCCAATAAGCTAGTATAACCAAATTTATTTTAGGAGGGATTGGGTGGATAATTTATTAAGTGTTGTGTTGGGGTTTGTGCTGCTGGCAGGGCTGTTACCGTTTGTCAAAGTGGTCAAGTTGGCATTAGGAAGCTATGACAGTAGCTGGTTCAATGACGGAGGCAGGATTGGTGAAAAATTAATAGCACGCACAGAAGTGGTTGCCGGTTTTGCTCACGAAAACAGTTTTGTGGAGATTAGAGGGCCGACAAAATTGGCAGGGAAGCGGGCATTAGGGAATTTCAAATTTCGTAGTCGGAAAACGTTCCCCACAATTCATTTCGATTATATTGTGGACTGACAGAAATAAAATGAACGAAAAGCGGTGCGTGATTTAATGCAGGATGGCTGGCAAAGAACTTTTGATCGCCATAGCGAATCGCCTGCAGAGCAAGTGGCAGTTCCCGCCTGAATATCGTGTTGCGCAGAGCAGCGGCAGCCTGGTTAAATGGCCCGGAACCGTCTACAAATACATACGCCTGATAGTAGCAGCCTTCTCCCGTATTGATCCACTCGCCAAGCACTTCATCCCTAATCGGGTTGATGGCATCGTAGGCATAATTTCGTCCAATGGTTAAAAAAAGCTCAGCAGTGATGTCCGAATGCGTAAGGGTATAACGCCTCGGCAGCGTAGGTGTGGTCGCGGTGACTCCTTCACGGAACTCCACGGAAAGTTTCTGAGGATCTAATTTTTTCAAATCCCCACTCCTCTCGAAAAAATCTTCTTAGCCCAAATTATTCCCTTGGTGGAAGGAAAATGCCTATTGCCGGGCGACATAATTGGGTGTTCCGAGGGGCTGTTTGAGCGGAATGAGCTGAAAATCAGGCGATGAGTGCTGATATTTGAGTGGTAAGCGTCGATATATAGGTGAAACCATCTGATAATCAAGCCATCATGTATCCTGCCTAATATTTGATACGACAAAATCAGCCTTTTCCCTGAAGCTTTTTAAGGGAAAATGGCGAACGAAAATTAAAGGAAAACACGCATATATAGCCAATTATCAAGTATACGAATCTGTTCGTTATTTCGTATAAAACTTTTTGTGAAAAGGAGTGGGCAGAGAGTATCCATACATAACTTTCGGCAAGTAAAACAAATCATCCACATTAAACTTTGAGAGAGGGAGTAAGACACACATGAAGAGAAATTTATCTAGAGTGTTATTCAGCCTGCTAGCATTTGTATTAATCTTTTCGGCATTCAACTTTAATGCCGGGGCAAATGAAAGCAGAACCCAACTTACGGAATTGGATACCGCGGAAATATTCGGAGACCTTGAATTAGGATCGGAACGACCGACATCGGTCATCGTCGAACTGGAAGCGGAGTCGATTGTAGAAGCAAAGCACAAAGGGAAAAAACAGACTAAAGCGAACTTGAAGACCGAACGAGGAAAAGTCATTAATGAACTGAAAAAGGCAGTGAAAGATGCGGATGTCAATCGGGAATACGACTACGTGTTCTCTGGATTTTCTGTAAAACTGCCGGCTAATGAAATTATGAAACTAGCATCGGTCGATGGTGTAAAAGCGATCTATCCGAATGTTCACTATACAGCGGAAGTCATTTCGAAAGAAGAGATTTCCGAGGAAGAATTCAGTCCGGAAATGATGGACAGTGCGCCGTTCATCGGTGCCAATGACGCCTGGGATTTAGGGTTTACCGGTGAAGGAGTTACGGTAGCAGTTATCGATACTGGGGTTGACTATACACACCCGGACTTAGCTCATGCGTTCGGAGATTATAAAGGCTACGATTTTGTAGACGATGATAATGATCCACAAGAAGGTGCCGGCCAATACCACGGGACGCATGTCTCTGGTACAGTGGCTGCGAATGGAGCGATTAAAGGTGTGGCTCCAGAAGCCAGCTTACTGGGGTACCGTGTACTGGGTCCGAATGGAGGTACAACAGAAGATGTAGTTGCAGGTGTTGAGCTTGCCGTCCAAGATGGCGCTGATGTTATGAACCTATCGTTAGGAAACTCTTTGAACAACCCGGACTGGGCGACATCAATCGCTTTAGATTGGGCGATGGCGGAAGGTGTAGTGGCTGTAACTTCAAACGGGAACGCTGGTCCTAATAACTGGACAGTAGGGTCCCCGGGGACTTCTCGTGATGCTATTTCTGTAGGAGCGACACGTCTTCCTTACAATGAATATACAGTAGATCTATCCACTTCTGAAGATGTCGAGTATCCTACCGCAAAGGTGATGGGCTTTCCGTCAGATGAAGAGTTACTTGAATTGAATGAAGGTGAATATGAGTTTGCATATGCCGGCTTAGGTTACCCGGAAGATTTTGAAGGAAAAGACTTTACAGGAAAAATTGCATTGATCAGTCGTGGTGATTTTGCATTTGTAGATAAGGCTGAAAATGCTAAAGATGCAGGAGCGGTAGGGGCGGTCATTTTCAATAATGTAGAAGGTGAACACGCTGATGTTCCGGGAATGGCAATCCCGACGATAAAAACAGAATTTACAGATGGTCAAAAACTGCTTGCCGAATTGGAAGCAGGAAATAACACCATTTCATTTGATATAGAATTTGCTCAAGAAGTAGGGGAAACAATGGCAGACTTCTCATCCCGCGGGCCGGTAACACATACGTGGATGATCAAGCCGGACGTGTCTGCGCCTGGTGTAAATATCGTCAGTACTTTCCCTGGTAATGGTTATGCAGCTCTGCAAGGGACGAGCATGTCATCTCCTCACGTAGCAGGTGGAGCGGCACTGCTTTTAGAGAAAAATTCAGGTTGGAAAACGAATGATGTAAAAGCTGCTCTAATGAACACAGCAGTCGATGTCATTAATCCGGCTACTGATGAAGCTTATGCGCATAATACGCAAGGAGCGGGCAGTATCCGTATCGTTGATGCGTTAAATACAGAAACGCTTGTCGGTACTGGCAGTCACTCGTTTGGTAAGTTTATTAAAAATAAAGGAAAGCAAGTAGAAAAGCAAAGTTTTGAAATCAGGAATCTCTCTGATAAAAAGAAGAGTTATAGTTTCAATGTTGAGTTTGCCGGAGATCCAGCTGGTATTAAAGTGATGACAAGTAAAAACTTGAAAGTTAATGCAGGAAAATCTCAAAAGGTGAACTTCAATGTCCAAGTTGATGCTTCTAAATTAGAGCCTGGTTATTATGAAGGTACGGTTTCGGTGAGTGAAGGTACAAAAACCATTAAAGTTCCAACCATTTTATTTGTAGGAGAGCCTGATTATCCACGTGTAACCGGAGCGTTCATGGATAAAGTAGATGATGGTTCCTACTATGTTGGATCTTATCTTCCGGGAGGTGCTGAGGTCTTAAAATATGAGATTTATGCTTTAAATGAAAATGGTGGAATTGCTGGTTTGGTAGATAATATCGGATCATTTACAAATGCCCCAGTCCCATACCATGAATTCCTATGGGATGGTACAGTTCAAAACGGAATTAATCTTCCAAACGGAGACTGGGCATTGGGGATATATGTGGAACAAGCCGGAGTTACGGAACATAAAGCATATCTAGTAACCAAAGAATAAATTTTTAAAAAGGATTTCAGCTTATGCAGCTGGAATCCTTTTTATCTTCAACACCAAACAATCACTCTATAAGGCGTAGTCTGAGCAGGGATACTTTTTGTCGCAGCTCCATAGATTACAATCAAATTCCTGCTTGCAGGACTCGCAGAAAAAGGCTGCCCGTTTGCCAATAAGATCGGCGTGTTAGGAGCAAGGTTCAATCTCAAAAAACCATCACTGCTCACCAGCTGATCGTCGAAATAATCCACCTTTACGTTTTGATAAGGGCTCTCTTTTACCATAACAAGCGCCCGGTATTGGGGCGGGTAAATGAAAGGTACGGGAGCATTCCGATCATAATAGCCGGTCACCCTGTCGCCCACGGTCACAATTGCCTGATCTATAAAATAAGTAGTCGGAGCTACTACGAAATTTACCATTGCGCCGGTTTCATTTTCAACGGAAATTATTTTATAACATCCTTCTTCTTCATTCACCCCGGTGATAAAGTCTTGAATCATCGTCACAGTTCCCCGAAAAGCATTAAATTGAACCATCCTGATCCCTCCATAACGCGCCTCAACCTCACCCTGGGCAGAAGCCACATGTATATGCTATTAAGCTATGTCAGGCTGCCTGGTTGGTGATAAATAGCTGCGTAACTCCCGAGCATGGTTCACCCGTTCGTAATAATTCCGCTCTATTTTTAATAGGTATGAGCATGTGTGTATTACATGACAGAGGGTGATGATCATGGTCAATGCGTTTCCGGTAACAATAAGAACAGAGCAAATCAGTGGCGGACCGAATAAAATCGTTTATTATCCCCGAGTAGTAAGGATGCAAAAGACTTCGCTTGAGCGGATGATCAATATGGCGATTGTCCGTCAGACCCAGCAGCTGATCCAGGAACAGGTGGGGAATATGCCATCGACAGTGGTAGAGATGCTTGGACTGTATGAAATCAAAAACAATCAGCGGAATGTGCTCAGTCTGTCCCTCTCCAATTATACGTACCACTATCAGGCAGCCCACGGCATGACGTATATTAAGTCGTTGACATTCGATCTCCAGAAAGGGAAGCAGTGTCAGCTGAAGGATTTGTTTAAGCCGGGGAGTGATTATGTTGCGAGGCTTTCTTCCTTGATCAATGAGCAAATAAGGCAAAGGGATATCCAGACATTCGATAGTCCTGTAAAGATTAGTCCTGACCAGGCTTTCTACATTGCAGATAAGGCGCTTGTGATCTACTTCCAACTCTATGAAATTACTTCGTACGCTTTCGGTTTCCCGATGTTCCCGATTTCTGTGTATGCCATCCAGGATATCATCGATAAAGAAGGGCCACTCGGGCGTCTGGCCCAGAATAATTGATTATGGCAAGCAGTTCTGTTTAAGGAAGTATCCTTAAATGGAACTGCTTTTTCTATGAAACTTTTAAGTATGGTGGTCGTATTCAATAACATGGGAACATTTTACAAAAAGGGAGGGGTCGAATGACACTTCAAGAACTGATGCCTTTAATTATACTGTTTTTATTTTTCGTCAGTATCATAACGGTGGTGTTAGCCATAGTCATTACCGTCAGAAAGCGGAGAAAGGTCCAACGTGTAGAGGCTGACCCTGGATTACAGGCTAGAGTCGAGCGGTTGGAAAAGGAAGTCAAAGACCTAAAAAGCAAATAAAAAACAGCTTCTAAGAAAAGAAGCTGCCTTTACCCAAATACACTTGGAAATTGCTTTACGATGGCATCTGTAATGGCATCGGACATTTCTAACGCCTGTTCCTCAATTTCATCGTAGATGGCAATGTCTTTCTTATAATCCATCTGAATCATAAAGACTGCTTCCATTTTTGTAAGCTCCAGATGTTTATAGAACATCTCGCGTACGGCTTCTTCCGTTAGGAAAGGGTTAATCGTACTTAAGAAAACAGCAATTTCGTCTGCGTTGGCATACCACTTTCTTTCCGCCTCTGCGGCTGCCTGTTGATCGCCTGCAAGAGCTGCTTTGACGAGATCAGCGGCAATAAGCAAGTGCTCTTTTATCAACTCTCCAAACTTGTCGCCGACCTGGTCTCCATACAGCGGTCTGAGTGCATTCCCCATATCGGTTGCATTTTGCAGCAATCTCGTGATCACTTCATCCACATCTGGCAGCTTAAACGTTAAGCTGATAATGGTCATGCGCGTCCAGGCAACGTGTTCTTCCCACAGGCTCCGCATGTCACTCTTGAGCTTAACCTCTGCTGGACTGATACACTTGGCAGGACGTACGGCTGAAAAAGCCGGATTAGGATAGAAGTAATATGGGACTGGCCAGGGATGGGCAGAATTTTGCCAGTAGTAACGATTCATGTAACCCCTCTTTTCTTCACACTTTTAAGCAATCTACAGCTATGATATTCGATGACGCCTGGTCGGTTACACTCATGTAATGAAAAAAAGAGGGGTAGATAACAAAACGTTATCTACCTCATTTGGATTTTCTACGATATAAAATTATAAATGGTACAAGTAAGATCGAGACAGCTCCTCCGATAACTGAAAGTGTAGGGAAGTTCGATAGTGCTACGATCACACCGGACACTGCACCGCCTGACGCACCGGCCAGCGCGATGAAGACATCGACGCTTCCCTGTGTTTTGGCACGATTATCAGGGGTAGTCGCGTCAACGATGATTGCCGTACCACTGATCAGTCCGAAGTTCCACCCGATGCCGAGCAGGGCCAGCGCAATCGTCAAGCCGACCATCGATTCGCCTGGTGAGGCAGCGGCAAGAATTCCGGAAGCAAGCAACGTTACACCTGAGGCGATCGCCATGGTGAATCGTCCGACCTTATCAACAAGAATACCAGTGATTGGCGATGGCAGGTACATGGCTCCGATATGGATACCTATGATGAGACCGACGGCGTTCAGTCCGTGGCCGTGTGCCCCCATGTGTACCGGTGTCATCGTCATGATGGCTACCATGACGATTTGACTCAGAATCATGACCGTTGCACCGATGATGACGCCGCGTTTATTCCAGGATGCGGGCAGGGTCACCCCTGAGGCAGCATTGTCATCGACAGCCTGGACAGCAGCCAGTGCTTTGGAAACTAAAAATGGATCTGGACGCATCAGGATGAAAATCGCCAACCCGGCAAGGATGTAGGCAGCGGCTGCCAGAATGAATGGCCCGGCTAACGCAGGAACGCTGATGGATGTAGCGAAGTTCCCCATGACACCAACTAAGTTCGGTCCTGCGACCGCACCAAACGTGGTCGAAACCATCGCCATACTGACAGCGGTAGCCCGCTGCTTCGTATTCGCCATATCGGTTCCGGCGTAGCGAGCCTGCAGGTTGGTAGCTGTCCCGGCTCCATAGATTAATAGGGAAAGGAATAATAAAATGACACTATTGAAGATAGCAGCAAAAATAACCCCGATCGCTCCGAGACCACCGGCTACAAACCCGATAGTGAGGCCCGGACGCCTTCCAAACCTTTGCGACAGCCGCCCGACAATCATCGCCGCTCCGGCAGAACCAAGGGTAAACAGCGCCACTGGCAGTCCTGCGAAGCTGTTGGTACCAAGCATATCTTCTGCTAGCAGTGCTCCGACGGTAATACCAGCGGCCAGTCCGGCCCCGCCAAAAATTTGTGCAATGATGACGATGATTAGTGTACGACGATACAGGTTTTGTTGTTTTTCCGTTGAATCTATATAACTTTGCAGCCAGGCAGGCTGGCTGTTTGTTTCATCTATTTTCATAGCTTTTTCAGACATCGCTATTCTTCCTTTCTACAAACTCAAATCCAAATACCCTTAACGGTATAAACACTCCTTCATTGTAACGCTAATCGCCTCATTTTACCATAAGAAAAACTTGGCTTGTCGTCGGACTTATGGCGAAAGCCTAAGTGTTTTCTTATACTTTAAACCTCTAACAAAGGTGAATATTCTTAAAATATAAGAAAAACCTGGTCCTTCTGTATCCTATTAAACTAGCAAAAGGTTTTAAAAGTAGGAGTAACGTGCACTGTATAAGAAAGGGCATAATCTGCTACGTATATAATTAAATCTGATATAGTAGGTATAAGTAAAAGTTAGATGGGGTGAAGCAATGAATCTCGATGCCATCATGACTAAAATGAAAAATCATACGCCAAGCATTCTAGGCAAGCAACGGTTGAAGCCATTTTCCATATTGCTCCCATTGATAGAAAAAGACGGCGAGCTGCATCTGCTTTTCGAGGTGCGTTCTCATAACATCAGGCAGCCGGGCGAGGTTTGTTTTCCAGGAGGAAAAAAAGATGCGGAAGACAAGCATGATAAGGACACAGCTGTCCGTGAGTCGATGGAAGAGCTGGGAGTGGACGATCAGGATATCGAGCAGGTATTTCCGTTAGGCCAACTGATTGGTTCCATGGACATGCGTGTCAATACGTATGTTGGCTTTATTAATCGCCCATTAAACGCGATTGTCCCGAACCCGGATGAAGTCGGGGAAGTGTTCACCGTGCCGCTTTCTTTTTTCCTCAACCATGAACCGGAAGTGCACTATGTAACCTTAGAAGTGAAGCCGGCAGACGACTTTCCATATGAGCTTATTCCAAATGGCAGGAATTATAACTGGCGGCCGCGACAGATGGAGGAGTATTTTTATATCTATGGAGAAAAAGTGATCTGGGGCCTTACCGCTCGGGTGCTTTATCATTTCATCGATATTCTGCGGGAGGAAACTGGATAGTATAATAAAAAACGCCTGGAATGGTAACCAGGCGTTTTTGCAGGCACAGGGTTGATCTTATTGATCTTCAATAATTAACATATTGCCTGCGTCAAATTCCCAATCTTCTCCATAGGCAACTTCCCAATAATAACCGTCAAGGTCGGTGAAATAGCCGCCATAACCTCCCCAATCCGTCTTTTTAGCCTCCTTTTGAATAGTAGCACCAGCTGCTTCTGCTTTCTTCAATACGTGATCGACCTCTTCCATTGACTTGGCATTGTAAGCCAGTGTGATGCCGGGGAATCCATCCGATAGAGAGGGAGGATTGTCTTCGTTGATATCTTTCGCAAGCTCTTCTAAAGGGTATAAGGCTATCCTTGTTCCCTCATTCCGAAAGAAAATAATGACAGGGTTTGTCTCTGTCCCTCTAATGGAAGTATCAAACCCAAGCTCCTTAAAAAAACTGATGTGCTTTGACGATGTTCTTAGTACCCAGCGTAATAAGATTTAATCGGTTCATCACTTTTTTCTCCTTTTAAAAAATTTGACCTTTGCGTGTTCTTATTAAGTTCGTCATAAAATTACAATTCTCCTTTGATATTAGAAAAACTTGGCTTATCGCCAAGTCCTTATGGCGAAAGCCTAAGTGTTTCTTATACTTTAATCCTTTAACAAAATTAAACTTTCTTAAAGTGTAAAAAAATAGACCAAATCAATTTGCGATTTGGTCTAGTAATCCTATTTATTTCTCTAAACGGAAGCTTTTGGCCAGGACATCTTCACTGTTGGGTCCGACAAAAACAGTAAATTCTCCAGCATCACTTTTATGTTCCATGTTGGCGTGATAGTAGCGCAGTTGTTCTTCCGTAATCGCGAAAGTTACCGTTTGCGATTTGCCTGCTTCCAGCGAAATCCGTTCAAAGGCTTTCAGTTCTTTCAACGGGCGCACGACTTGTCCTACGTGATCGCGGATATACAGTTGCACGACTTCTTCACCGGTCAGGTCGCTCGTATTGGTCACGGTGACAGAAACGGACAAGCTATCAGCACCTGTCAGGGTGTCACTGGATAACTGTAAATCTGAGTATTCGAACTGGCTGTAGCTAAGTCCGTAGCCAAATGGGAACAGTGGCTCATTCGGGATGTCCAGGTATTGAGAAACATAACGTTCCTGTGCGTCTGGCGCATTTTGCGGACGTCCGGTGTTATAGCTGTTGTAGTAAACAGGAACCTGACCAACGGAATAAGGCATCGACATGGCCAGCTTAGCGGAAGGGTTGACGTTTCCAAGCAGGATGTCAGCAACAGCATGTCCGCCTTCGGTACCTGGGTACCATGCTTCTACCACCGCATCCGCATTCTCGGTGACTTCTCGTAAATCGAGTGGTCTGCCATTGAACAAGACAGCGACAACCGGTTTGCCAAGTGACCGTACTTCTTTCAATAGATCGAGCTGTACTTCCGGCAGGCGGATGTCGGCACGGCAGCCGGCTTCCCCGCTCATATCAGAATCTTCGCCAAGTGCCAGAACGACGACTTCGGCTTGTTCCGCTGCCTGCAAAGCTTCTTCCAGTTGTTTTTCTGTGCCTTCTTCGATTCCGGTACCATTTGCAACAAGCAGGTTGTCATCAGAAACATGTGCTTTTAATGCAGAATCTACGGTGGTCGTATCTTTTGCGCGACCGCCCCAGGACCAAGGCCCCAAAATATCGGTGCTGTCAGCAAACGGACCGACGAGTGCCATTTTTTTATCTGCGGATAATGGAAGCAGGTCATCATTTTTTAACAAAACGATGGATTTGGAAGCCAGTTCCCGGGAAGCCTGGCGGTGGTCTTCAGAAAGAATGAATTCCTCCTCTTCCGCTTCATTGGCAAAACGGTACGGGTTCTCGAACAGGCCAAGCTTCTCTTTCAATTTCAAAATCCTAAGCACCGCTTCATCGAGAAGATTTTCCTCTAATGTTCCTTCTTTTATCAATTCTTCTACATGATTGACGTAGCAGGAGGTCATCATTTCGATGTCGACGCCAGCTTTCAATGCTTGTTCGGCAGCCTGTTTTTGATTTTCTGCGACACCATGAGGAATCAATTCTTTCACTGCACCCCAATCGGAAATCATGACACCGTCAAACCCCCATTCGTCCCGCAGGAGGTCCCGCATCAATGGTTCATTTCCTGTGGATGGGATGCCGTTTAAAATGTTGAAGGCCGTCATCACCATTTCACAGCCTTCGTCGAGTGCTGCTTTATAGGCCGGCAAGTAGTTTTCGCGCAGCATCCACTCTGACATATCAACGGTATTGTAGTCCCGGCCGCCTTCTGGAGCACCGTAAGCGGCAAAGTGCTTCACACAGGAAGCTACTTTATATTTTTCATTATCGAGATCCCCCTGGAAGCCACGGACAAAGGCACGGGCAAATTCACTGTTCAAATACTTATCTTCACCAGTGGACTCCATCACCCGTCCCCAGCGTGGGTCCCGGCTGAGATCGACCATCGGAGCGAATGTGACATGAACGCCGGATACTGCCGCCTCTTTTGCTGCAATCGCGGCACTTTTTTCTGCCAGTTCGGTATCAAACGAGCACCCGATCGCCAGTGGTACAGGAAAGATGGTACGGAAGCCATGAATGATATCCGACATAAATAACAATGGAATGCCTAACCGGCTTTCTTCCATATGTACTTTCTGGATATTGTTTGTTTCTTTAGCTCCTGAAGCGCCCAGCACCGATCCGGTATTTTTGATATCTTCTTCATCGATGTTCATGTTTACCATTGGGCCTGTGATCTCCCCACGATCGGTAGCTCCCCGGAAAAATGGGGTAGCCAATTGAACCAGCTGGCCGACCTTTTCTTCTATCGTCATTTGTTCAAGCAGTTGTTCCATCTTATTTTCGGACATATGACATCCTCCTATAAATAATTAATTGAAACGTTTCGATTTTGATAATAGTTGCAGTATAAACGCGGCTGTTTTTAAAGTCAATACGGATAAAACCATATTTAGGCAGTTTTTAAATAACTTTTCGAAAAAGTTAGAAAACCACTTGAAAGCGGATTCAAATTAAATTATAATGCAGTTATCGAAACGTTTCAACAAATTTCACTAAATAAAGGGGTGCTTGGTAGTGAAGGGTAAATTAATGATGCTGCTTATCGTGGTTCTGTCCGCTGTTCTGGTCGGCTGTTCCGGTGGGGATTCCGAATCCAACGGAGATAAAAACGAAGTGACTGTATGGGCGATGGGAGAAGAAGGTAAGCTATTGAAAGATTTCAGCAAAGGATTTGAAGAGAATTCGGATTACAAGGTTGATGTGCAGGCGATTCCGTGGGATCAGGCACATGATAAACTGCTGACGGCCGTAGCTTCTGGAAACGGGCCGGACGTGGTGCAGCTGGGAACCACATGGGTCCCTGAGTTCGCAGAAGCCGGTGCATTGAAGGATCTCTCAGAGTACACAGAGGACTATGATTCATTTGCCAAAGAGAATTTCTTTGATGGTGCGGTGGCTTCCATGGAATATGATGATCAGGTCGTCGGTATTCCTTGGTATGTCGATACACGCGTATTGTTCTACCGTACTGATCTTTTAGAAGAAGTTGGGTATGATGAAGCACCGAAGACTTGGGATGAGTTGAAGGATGCGGCAAGCCAGCTTGCTGACCGCGGTGATGATATGTATGGACTTGATATTGACCGTAATGACCAGATCACTCCATTCATTTTCGCTTGGCAAAATGGGTATGAGGCGAACCTGGAAAACAATGAACTGAACTTTGATACACCAGAATTCAAAGAAGCCATCGAATATTACACCAGTTATTTTGAAGAAGGCATCAGTCAGACTCAGCAAGGAAAAGATATTACGCAGGCATTTGCGGATGGTTCAAAGCCGATGTTCTTCAGTGGTCCTTGGATGGTCAACATCATCAACGACCAGGCTCCCGATATCGAAGGGGATTGGGCAACTGCCGTCATGCCGAAAAAAGAATCCAATACATCCAGCATGGGCGGATCGGTGCTGTCTGTTTTTGAAAGTGCCGACAACCCTGAAGGTGGCATGGAATTCATTTCTTACATGACAGAAACTGAAACCCAATTGGATTGGGCAGAAACTTCCAACACGCTGCCTTCCCGTACCGAAGCATGGGAAGATCCAATGCTTAAAGATGACGAGATGTTCGCAACATTCGGTAAGCAAATGGAAGATGCGAAACCAGGTTTGCAGACCGAACAGTTTGAACGGATCGCACAAGAACTCCTTGGCTCGATTGAACGAATCACCCAGGGCGGTGCTGATTTGGACAAAGAGTTAGAATCATTCAATGAAGAGGCAAAAAGCCTTCTGGAAAAATAATAGCTTTGATGTTGAAGGGAGAAGGGGATGGAACTAGCTTTCATTCCCTTTTCTGTTTATCAAGGATAGGTAGGTGGTTCCATTGAAACAATTACTGAATAACCGGCATCCATACATGTTTATTGCTCCGGCCGTCATTTTGCTGACGTTGTTCAGCGTTATCCCGATCATTGTCGCGCTGGTCATCAGTTTTACAGATATGAATTTGAAAGGGCTGGCCAACTGGTCGGCGATCTCCTTTATTGGACTGGAAAATTATAAAGACCTTTTTTCCGATGCGACATTCATTAAATCGGTCTTCAACACCTTTTTCTATGTCATTATCGGCGTACCCCTTGTCATTATTGCATCGTTATCGATTGCCTTGTTATTGAATTATGGCACCAGCTGGATTTTCAATACATTCCGTGCGGTCTATTATATGCCGTCAATTACCAATATCATTGCGGTAGCCGTCATCTGGGGGTACTTATATAACACGGAATATGGGCTGTTCAACTACTTACTTTCTCTGCTTACCGTGGATAACATTCCTTGGCTCGAGGAACCGACAATTGCGAAAATATCCTTGATCATCCTCGCTGTCTGGAAAGGAATTGGGATCAATATGATCATTTTCCTCGCAGCACTTCAAGGGATTCCGAAGTCTTACTATGAAGCAGCTGAGATGGATGGGGCCAGCAGGCTGCAGGTATTGTTTCATATCACGCTGCCATTGCTGCGTTATGCAACGTTCTTTGTAACCGTGACGACGCTGATCGGCTGGATGCAGTTCTTCGAAGAACCATTCGTCATGACCGATGGCGGACCTTTGGACGGAACGATATCGATTGCGCTCTTTATTTACCAGGAAGGCTTCCGTTATAGTGAGTTTGGTTATGCGGCTGCAGGTTCGTTCATCCTGTTTGCGATGATTATTATCGTTACGGTCTTCCAGTTCAAGCTGCAGAAAAAAGACACGGACTTATAATAGAGAGGAGTGGAGGATATGGCTACAGCTACGAAGCGGAGCAAGGCGGAAAAATCGCTTGTCATCTTGCTCCTGATTATCGGGGGCGTGCTGGTTTCCCTTCCGTTTTTATGGATGATTTCCAGTTCATTCAAGCCGGAAAATGAAGTGCTGGCGATTCCGCCGACCATCATTCCGGATAACCCGACGATAGAAAATTATATCAATCTATTTACAAGCATGAACTTTACGGTGTATTTACGTAATACGATTATCATCGTTCTTTTCTCATTCCTTGGCCTGTTATTCAATGCTATGGCAGGGTATGGATTTGCTAAATATGAATTCAAGGGCCGGGAAAGAATCTTCTATTTGGTGTTGGCCACGATGATGATTCCTGGCCAGGTTACAATGATTCCGGTGTACTTGATTTTAAACTCCATGGGACTGACGAACACGATGACTGGAATCATTTTGCCAGGGCTTGCAGTGGCGTTCAGCATCTTCCTGTTCCGCCAGTTCATGATGACGATTCCGGATGACCTGATTGAAGCGGCCAGACTCGATGGCGCGGGTGAATTCTACATCTTCTTCCGGCTGATCATCCCGATCGCGAAACCGATTTTTGCTGTACAGGGGATCCTGACGTTTATCGCCGGATGGAACAGCTTCCTATGGCCATTGATTATCGCAAATGATGAAAGCTTGTATACATTATCGGTCGGCCTGTCCTTGCTGCAGGGACAATATGCGAATAACTTCGCACTGCAAATGGCCGGGGCAGCGTTCATGGTTGTGCCGATCATCATAATTTTTGCTTTTTTCCAGAAATACATTGTCGAAGGTTTTACAATGTCTGGAATCAAATGAGTGTATGGCAGCGACTGAATCGCTTACAATTGAGCTAGACAGTGCTGCGTGAATGGGGGGGCGTAAGATGGCAACGATCAAAGATGTTGCAAAACGGGCGGGAGTTGCTGTGTCGACAGCATCCTACGCCCTTAATGGAATAAATAAAGTCAGTCAGGCGACCGTCGATAAAGTGCTGAAAGCTGCACAGGAGCTGAATTATCAAAAGAACGGCATCGCTTCTGACCTGAAACGGACGAAGACGAATACGATTGCTTTGATATTGAGTGACCTATCCGGGCCGTATTACTCGGAACTAATCAAAGGAGTCCAGGACGTCACCACGTCGAACGGATACGACCTGATCGCCTGCAGTTCCGTCGGTGGTGACAAATCGACCGCTACGAAATTTTTGCGTGAAAAACGGGTCGATGGAGCGATCGTTCTCGCGACGAATATCAGTAGTGAAGTGATTGCAGCTTCGGCGAGGAAAGATTTTCCGATTGTTGTGCTTGATCGGGAAGTAGATAATCCTCATGTAATCCACGTGGAAGTCGATAACGAGCAGGGCGGTTATGATGCGACGAAACACTTGCTCTATAAAGGTCATCGCTCGATTGCTTATGTCAGCGGACCATTAGATTCCCATGACAACAAGGAGCGGTTCAAAGGCTATCAAGCTGCGTTAGCCGCTTCCGAAGTCCCATACCATTCCCGCTGGAAAATCAACGGTGATTTCACAAGGGAAGGCGGCTACCGGGCAACCCGCACATTGATTGCCCAAAAAAATATGCCGGATGCCATTTTCTATGCCAACGATGAAATGGCGATCGGCGGGCTGCAGGCATTCTCCGAAAAAGGGATACGCGTGCCGGAAGATATTTCGGTTATCGGGTTTGATGATATTCAACTGGCGGAATATGTGAATCCGCCACTCACGACGGTAAGGCAGCCGAAATACGAAGCCGGATCTCTCGCCGTCCATCTGATTTTCCAAATGCTTGCCGGTGAATCAGTCGATCAGACGTATAAACTTGCAACGGAGTTTGTTGAACGTGATTCTGTTAGAGGAAGATAAAAAAACGCCTGGTTCCTATGGCGCTGTATGTAGCAGCGGAGGACCCAGGCTTTTTTATATTGGTTTGATGTTTCCGCTCTGTAATTTAGGTGCAGGGCGCTCGAAATGGAGCGTTAAAAGTTATTTAAGCGATAACAGACGATGTATAGCGAAACGGTAGTAGCCGAGAAAGTTTCTGATTAAAACTTTGCCCATAAATTCAACTGCAGATTTGTAAGGGTCACTTCAATGGTTGATTCTTTTTCTAAATCAACATCTATAGCTGGTGGAAATAAATAAAAGCCGAACTCATCACCGCTAAGGGAGTGTAATGCTGAAGAGGAAGAAGGTGTTAATTTAAACGTATCGTCGTTATACGTGGCATGGGCTTCTGCTTTTAGCTCATGGGTGTAGCCGTTGATGTTACGGTAGTGTTCGATGCCCGAAACTAAAGTCGCACCCCCACGGCTATAAGTTCCGCTGGACCGGAAGATCACCTCATAACCTGATTCATTTTCAACAATTTTCGAAACATATATTTTATTTCCTTCCCCATCCTCAAAAAGAGATTTTCCTTCATTGCTCTCCGGATCAATTAAATCAATCGTTACCGTATAGTCACCTTCCATAGTATGGGCATTATTCATATAACGCTCGGCATCCTCGGCAATGTGATTGATTCCTTGAGCCTGGAGGTGGTATATGTCAATGGCTTGTGGTATCAGAAAAGAGCTAACGGCGATGATTCCCATAACAATATATAACGTATTAAAGTTCAAGTATTTTTTCACTGAATAAAGACCCCACTTCCATGCATCTTATGTTGTATATCTATGGCGGTATTTAAGTTCTATTCGGTAACATCCTAATAATTTCCATAAAGGGCGCTGGTTTTCCTGCTTTTGAAGGCAAGGAATCTATCAGCGAAGAATATCTCATTAGAACCATAAGGAGGGAGCGGTACTGGTTTAACGGTCATTAAAGCATAGATAAAGACCGTTGTGGGATTACAAACGAGAGTTGACGGTCTTTAGAGTAGGTATAAAGACCACGCGAAGGGGATGTCTCTGACTTAACGGTCATTATCACGTATATAAAGACTGTCCACTTAGAGGCGTTCATCTTTAACGGTCTTTATAAAAGGGTTAAAGACTAATAGTAGAGGAGAGCACAGCGGAAATGGCCATTATAAAGAAAAAAGAAAGACCAGTTTGGGTTTGGTCTTTCTTTTAAAAGGTAGGCTTGTCTTCCATAAGAATTATAGTGCCCGCATACCACCATCGATTGGGTAAATAGCACCTGTGATAAAATTGGCTTTCTCTGAGGCCAGGAAATAGACTAGATTAACAATGTCACTATTTTCCGCATATCTGCCAAGAGGAATAGCTGCTGCAAAGTTTTCCCGAGCTGCTGCTGCGTTTTCCGGGCTGAATCCACTCTCTAATGAACGCATCATTCGATTATTAACAGGAGAAGGGCAGACCGCATTTACTCGAATTCCATCCGGTGCGCCTTCTAAGGCGGCTGTTTTTGTCAATCCGATGACCGCGTGCTTGGAAGCAATGTACGCAGATACTCCCGCCGTTCCGCCGAGTCCGGCAACTGACGCTGTGTTGATGATTGTCCCCGATTTCTTTTCTTTCATAATAGACATGGCGTATTTCATCCCGTAAAAGACACCCTTCACATTGACATCCAGTACTTGATCAAAAACTTCGGAAGGATATTCAGGAATCGGAAGCACCTTGCCTTCTATCCCTGCGTTATTAAAAAGCACATCAATGGTACCAAAAGCTTCTGTAGCTTTCTCGACATAATTCCTGACCTGGTCTTCCTGGGATACATCAGCCTGGACCGTTACGTATTCTCCTTCTTTCAGATCCAGCTCTGTAACCACATGATCTAAATCTTCCTGATTCAGGTCAACTAACACTACTTTTGCTCCATCATCCGAAAAGGTCTTAACAGCTTCCTTACCAATCCCGCCAGCAGCACCGGAAATCACAACGACTTTACCTTGAAAACTCATCATAAAACCTCCTGACAGATATGAAATTTACAGCTTACTCATTCATTATATTCCAAAATCTCACTGCCCAAAGAGAACATTGTGACAACGAACCAAACAATATGTAAAAAGCCGATCCAAGTGAGGATCGGCTCTGTAACCTTAAATTATTGATTTCCTTTTTTCACCCAGACAGCAACCGTGACGGTACGTTTCGCCTGATGTTTGACGGCGCCTTCTACGTCATCAACCATATTGCCGTCCTGGTCCACGGTGACGCTTGTGCCATATGGGTTCCCTCCGGCACCGAACAGCACTTCATCGGTGTAACCTGGAGGAACGATAATCGCGCCCCAGTGCATCATAGAAGTGTAAAGAGAAAGCAAGGTTGCTTCCTGTCCACCGTGCGGGTTTTGTGCGGAAGTCATACCGCTTACGACTTTGTTAATTGTTTTGCCGCTTGCCCACAGACCGCCCTGTGTATCAAGGAATTGTTTCATTTGTGATGGCATGTTGCCAAAACGTGTCGGGATGCTGAAAATAATGGCGTCTGCCCATTCGAGGTCAGCGGAAGTCGCTACCGGTACGTCTTTCGTTTTTTCGACGGTTGCTTTCCATGCCTCGTTCGCTTCGATAACGGATTGTGGTGCCAGTTCCTCGGCTTTCAACACTTTCACTTCTGCGCCGGCTTCTTTTGCTCCTTCTTCCGCCCACTTGGCCATTTGGTAGTTCGTCCCGCTCATAGTGTAGAAAATCACAGCTAATTTTACGTTTGACATTTCTTCCATCTCCTTTTGTTTTCCGAATAGTTTATCTAGTAGTCCCATGTGTAACACCTTCCTGCCTGTACTTGAACTGAACCTTTAAAACCACCTCCATATAAACAAATACGCTTTTCTTCTTATGCCCTAATGGAAGCAGATTATTTAAAGGAATTTATTTCGAATTCGAGATATACAACAAAAATAAAACACCTGGTCAAAGGTGGCACTTTATCTCAGATTCAAGATGATTATATCTCGAATTTGAGATAAAGTCAACTGCTGTTATTTTTCGATTAACTCTGTAGTTTTTTGTTGGTCAATTTGAAGTGACTGGCATGTATTTTGTGAAATAAGCTCCTGCCATCAGTAGTCCGATCGCGAGCAGCCAGCTCCACACCCTTAGAAAAACAAACCAGTAAGCAAAGACGTTGATTATCGCGATCAAAAAGAAAGATATAGGAGTCAGCATGCTCTTTATCCCAGTGATGCCAAGCTGTTTTCTTTTCCGTAATACCAATATGGTAGAAACCATAAGAGCGGTTGCCGTGATGATTGTGAACAGAATCTCCATAAGTCACCTCAGTATGGGATTTGATTTCTAATTATTTATGAACCTCGTTTAAAAATTGTTCTAATATTTTCGTATAGATCTCCGGCTGATGCGTATGTACCAGGTGAGATGCGAACGGAATAATGGCAACGTGAATATTCGCTTTCATGGATGGATAAATGTTTGCGCCTTTTGTTTCTGCTTTATTCCCTTCGCCAACCATATAAAGAATGGGAGCGGTGATCCCATCCAGATCTTTTGTCATATCAAATGGATACCAGTTTTCGTCTTTCGCCATTTCAAGGAACTGTTTCCAATTTGATCGGTGCAAGTTGTTAAAGTACCGGACAGCCTCCTCGTTTTTTAACAATTGTGACTGGTGTTCGATATCTTCTTTTTGCAGCTCCAGCCAGTTGTCCGGCTTTTCCGCCATGATTCCTGAGAGGGTAAAACTCCTCACTTGATCCGGGAACTTTTTTGCAAAAAACAAACCCGCCAATGCGCCTAACGAACATCCGACAATATGAGCAGACGCCACTCCCAAATGGTCGAGTGTCTCGGCAATATCTGTTGCCGATTCCTCAAAAAAATTGTTAAGATCGCCTGATTCTGATTTCCCATGTCCACGTAAATCCGGAAGAATCACTTGATAGTTTGCTTTAAAATAATCTGTCTGGTATTCGAAATCCGTCATACCGGTCTGTAATCCAGTGTGCAAGAACAAAATAGGTTCCCCTTCACCGACTAGTTCCGTATGTAAAATCAAAATATTTCCTCCTTCATTGGCTTAAATCACGTGCATCCATCAGGCGCGCCTGTGCCTCGTACTGCAACATACGCAGCAAGGACAGGCTCTTTTTATTAAGGTAAACTTTCACAAACGACACCGTCTTTATCGTTACCGTCGAGCCGGTGAGGGTCAGACTCAGGTCCTCCGGCTGCTTCATAAAACGCCTGGGCTTCTTTCTGGGTGTCGAAGTCGCCACAGTCGCGGTCCGGTCCGTTGGGGTCGTATTTTAAAGCTGCAGAACCACTGCCGGAATCACTGGAAGATGAACTGTCAGAACTACCAGAGTCATTACCAGAATCCGAGCCGCTGAATGAGCCATTTGATCCTCCGGAAGAAGTCGCTCCTGAGGCGAACCCGTCACTGGTGACGTAGCCGTCCATACTCCAAATGCCGATTCCCTTGTTGCGGGCCCGCGCTTCCGCCTGTTTCAGGCGAACCTGATATTTATATGGCGGGTCGTACACATAGGCATATCGGGCGAGACCATTCTCGAGCAGTTTTTCATTGAATAGTTCCCCGTTCACCCAAAGATAGCCGAGCAGTCGGCCATAATGGTCGCGCTTCGGTCCGTCCGATTCATATTGCACTTCTGTCCCCGGCTTGAGCATTTCTTTGGCAAAAGCAGATGCTTCCGGACCGTACTTCTGCGTACCGCCGTGCACTTCCGGTGTATCGACGAGCAGCAGCCGGACGCTTTCTGTCTCACCGTTGTAGTTAATTTCAATCGTATCGCCATCGACTACGCGGGTGACCGTAGCATTCGTGTCCGGAGTTTCATCCTGCTTTGAGGTATCTTCTTGTTTATCGTCAGAAGGATTCTTTTTTTCTTCCTGACTGGTGCTATCTTTCTTTTCGGATTGATTTTCGGAATCATCGTTACGATCTTCTGTTGCCGAACCGTCATCCTTTGATTCATCTGTTTTTTCACTATCAGATTCGTTTGATGAATCCTCTTGAGGTTTAGACGAATCTTTTTCTTCTTTATCGTCTGTGTCCTTGTCTTCCTGGGGCTCTTCGGTTTCTTCCACCTGTTCTTCGTTGGCTTCTTCTGTCGTCTCATTTTCTTCGCTGTATGTCATATCGAACAGCGTCATACTGATGATGAAGGCGAGGGAGTAAATGAGAAGCACGCGCTTCCTGGTCGGCTTTTTGTTTGACCAGAATAACGCACGTTTCGGTGAAAATATTCCGACGATCATGAGAATCAGGGTTGCGAAGGCAAGTAACGCAAATAATGTATCCACTGTATTAAACCTCTCCCTAGTAAAATCTTACACTACTATTCTAAGGAAAATGCTGGATTTTTCAAGAGGATATCAATGGGAATGAGGAGAAGGAAGGCATTAATATGTAAAATTAACTTTACAAAATGTATAGTTAACCATACAATAGAAATGGAAGAAAGTAGAGGGAGTATAAGTATGGAAATAAAAAATCGAGTCAAAGAATTGAGAGCGAGAGACGGGCTGACGCAAGGCGCACTGGCAGAGAGGGTCCATGTAACCAGGCAGACCATCGTCGCCCTGGAAAAAGGAAGTTACGTTCCATCGCTGCTGCTTGCGATGAACATCGCACGGACATTCGAGTTGCCAGTAGAGGAGATTTTCAGTATAGAGGGGGAGGATTCATGAAGATCATGAAGAGTGTATGGATTTCTTTGGCGGTACTGGGTTTGTTTAGCTGGGCATTAGTTGAGTTTTATTCGGCATCCATTGATATATCGAAGTTTCTACAAGATCCGGAGCGCGAGTATATGTTTGAGATCAAGCTTATTCCGTTTGTGGCATTCTTCCTTATTGGTGGCTGGCTGGCTTTTATATCCATCCGAAAAAAGCGGAAGTACCAATCATGGAAAAAGGTATTTTTACTCCCGGATGAATTTGAAGAGTCAGATGAACGGGAAAAGCAGCTCACCGCACAGGCCTGCCGCTCCGCCTACATCAGCATGTGGTATTCATTCCCCGTTATCAGTGCATTGCTGCTTCTGTATCCATTCGTATCAGACACGCTGCCTTACTATCCAATCCTGGTATTTGCCTTGCTTCCCATCACTCAAATCATCACTTATACCGTTTCGTGGAAAAAGAACTTCTAAATTGAAAAAATGCCTCCCCCTACTAAAGCTAGCAGTAGGGCAGGCATTTTAAATACTATGGTTTTATTTATATTGTTCTCTGTCCTCAGCAACCTTCCCAAAACTACTAGGCGACAAGTCATTATAAAGCACGGTTTTCTTCAAACGCGACTTAAAATACTCATTCAACGCTGGATCGACACAGTAAATAAAACAACCCTTCTGTCCACGCGTCATTAATGTTCGGTAAGTATTCCTTATAATTTCGTCGGCAATAGTCTGAGCTTTGACTGGGTCTTCTTTAGCCATTTTCTTAATCCCTTTTAACGACTGATCAGAGCGGGCGCGTTTAGTGTAATCGGTTTTGACGTATCCCTCTTCATAATATAAATCCGGCCCGATGATGACTCCGACATAATCGAATTCCAGTCCTTGAGCGGTATGGATACAGCCTGCTTCACTGACGGAATTCTGGTCAATCGCCCAGATGCTATCCTGCAGGTTCCAGCTAATTTCAAAATCATGCTCTGGAATGGTGATGTCTTTGAATTCAGTGTTTCTTCGTTCCTTTGTCGGCCATTCCCAGCAGTATCCTGCCAGCATGCGGGATTTATTATTTATTTTATTGAGTTCCTCAATTTTCTCGAGCATCCGGTGGGGATCATCGAAAACTTGAAAGTCGTAGTCGACCCCATAGTCATGGGGGTTGGCTGTTTGGCGAATTTGCAGGACGTCCTCCAGCCAGGCAATATAAGCATCAGAGCCGTCACACCGGAATTGGGACATCAGCTTACCTGTTATTAACTCCGCATCAAACTCCTCGGCGTGTTTTTTTATTAAATCCATGCTGCCGATATCTTTCAATGTCACCCGCTGCTTTTCATCAATGAAGAACAGGGTGAACTTAGATGCTTGAATCAGCTCTTTGACTTGGTTTTCGCCTTGGTTTCCGTAGAACCCCGATTTTTCATTTAGCCGGTGTGCTTCATCAACGACGATAACGTCGAATTCGTTTAAATCAGAGTTGGTGAAGCTCCCGGATCCTTTAAATAGGTTATCGATTTCTGTTTTCTTCAACGTACCTTTCAGTTTAGAGGCGTAGACTTCTCGTGGAGCAGAATTTTTGGAAACATAAAGGGTCATCAAATCCTGATTAATCAGGTTAACCAGCAGATGGACAGCCATGACGGATTTTCCCGTACCGGGACCGCCTTCGATGACCATCACCTGCTTTTTACCTTCATTAACTGCATCTAATGCCAGGTGATAAGCTTGCTCGTAAAATACCTTCTGCTCATCAATCATAAGAAATTCTTCATTTCCCTCCAGCATGCTGCTAAGGGAATCCTGCAATGATTTGGACGGCCGGATTCTTCCATGTTCAATCTGATAGATTAATTGATTTTCATCGCCTTTGCGTATGTATTTTTTAATGAAATTTCGTAGTTTCTGGATTTCCCCTTTTGTAAAAACCGGAGCTTTTGCCAGGTGCTCCTCGTAATGAGCGTCCGTAAGCGGATCATCGATTACTTTTCGATAATTATGAAGGTAGGCACACGGGTTTAGGGTTATGTGCTGTTCCTGAACATTTTCGTTGAAGCCTTCAATTAAGGCTGCATAAGACCAAGCTTGATAAGAAGGGTGGGTGACCGATCTTTTTCCCCCGCCCAGATATGTATCGATTAACGCGTCTTTTCCTTCGACTTTTTCTACTTCAGACCATTGCTTCAACTCAACAATGACGACATGGTCCTTGGATCCGCTACTTCCTGCGACGAGAAAATCCACTCGCTTGGATGTGTTTGGAATGTTAAATTCAATGGCAACCGAAGAATCCTTCGGAATATCTCTATCCTGCATAACATTGGACATACGCTGCAGGGAATTTTCCCATGACAGAATCTCACTTTTTGATGTCCGGCCGATTTTTTCCTGATAGGAGTTATAGAGGCGTTCTACCAGTAGTTCATTGGTGACGTCCGAGATGAATTCTGTTTTTGTTGCTTCGTATATGATCATGTGAATCATCTCCTTATAAAAAATAAAGGTAATTAATTTCCTGCATAGAAAGAGTTATATATTCAGCTTACCTTATTTTCCCACTTGATTGTAGAAAAACAAATCCAAACAAAGTGGTGATAGACATGTGATTAACTGAGTTCAGCCAGCGGATTTACTAACTCAGGAGGTTTTTTTAAATGAATGAAATAGTAAACTTCTCCCCGGAAAAAGTCTTTCGCGAGAGGGCGGAGAAAGTTTTTAATAAGCATAAAAATATCATTATAGATAAATTGCCGGAAGCGGAAATCTATCATATTGGCAGCACAGCCGTTAGGGGTTCGCTGACAAAAGGAGATGTTGACCTCCAAGTGCGCGTCGCCCAGAAAGACTTTGAAAAAGCGAGAAATGCCCTGCTGGATTTATATCCCGTGAATACGGGCAGCGATCAAACGTCTTATTTCTGTGCCTTTGAGTATGAAGAAGATGTGCTGCCGGTGGGTGTCCAATTGACGGTAAAAGGTACTCCGGGTGACCATTTTTACCAGGTGACGCGATTTTTCAAGGAAAACCCATCCTACACGGCTCAGTATAATGCGTTGAAAGAACGGTATGAAGGAGCCGACATGGAAGCGTACCGGAAGGCCAAGGCCGCTTTCCTGACCGAAGTATTGGAGGGTTCTGCCTACCAGAGACTGACGGAAAGGCTGGAAATTTACAATAAAGTTAAGTTTGTCGAAGGGGAGCAATATGTGACCGTGGAAGATACCAGTAAATTGACTGATGATGAGATGAAAGGCCTTGTCATGCACTTGCTGAACGATCCAGCTTTCCGTTCCAAGGACAGGGCACTCCTTGTCCACCATAAATTCAGTGAAGGCATCGAAGAGTTTTTAACAGAGCATGGGTTTCAACTGCACGATGAAAATATCACGGTGAAAAAATTGCTGAGCGAGAAAGTGACGCCAGCAGACTATTTTGAGATAGCTTCCCTCCATGAAAATTCGGAAGAAGCGTTCAAGCGTATTTGGGAAAAAGCGATGACCGATTCTTTGAACGCACCATCTTCGCTGGACATGGACGGGCACATGCAAAGTGTCAAAGGAGAACTTGGCGAAGATTATCGCAAATGCTGCCTGGTTGCTTATGAGAACGACGAACCAATTGGGATTGTGATGCCCCACATCGAACCAGGTACCGCCGATGAAGGAAGGTTGTTTTATTTCGGTCTCGTTCCGGAAGGGCGAGGCAAAGGTAAAAGCAAACAGCTGCATCGTCAGGCGCTTGGCATATTAAAACAACAGTTTCGGGCCAGTTATTACATCGGCTCCACGAGTCGGAATAATGTTCCGATGCTCAAAACCTTTGAAGCGAATGGCTGCACGGTTGTAGAGAAGAACAAGGTGTATAAGCAATCGAAAGCCGCGGGTAAAAAATAAATAAACGGGAATATTCAAAAGAGAAAAGGAACATGCACGTGTGATTGGGAAAAAAACATATGGGAGTGGAATTGGATGCGAAAACTGTTCTTCGGAGTGATGCTTGCTGCTTCCATAGCAGGAATTCTGTTGGTCTGGTTTCCGGATTTGAGCTTAATGAACAAGCTGATCATACAACTGCTTCTGCCACTTGCCGCTATTTACTGGATCAATAAAAATCACTACTGGTTTCATCATTATATTCAAAAAACATGGCGCTGGTGTAATCATCCCTTGTTTATATCCATGCTGTTCTTGGTGTTAACCCTAGGATATGACTTGCTCGTGTTCACCAGCACTGTAGTATGGGTCCTTCCTGTCTTAGAGTTATTCCTGTTCGCTAGTTCGTTTCTTTTTTGGAGTATGTTCCTCGGGGCTGGCCGGAATACCAAACCGCTTTCGCTAGGAGAAAAATCGCTTTATCTTGTCGTCAATATGCTGGTGTTGGGAGTCTATGCATTCATTGCCAGCCACTACTTTCCATCTCATACTACAGGCATCTATACATTTATCGGCTCAATCGTGGCTTTGATGACATTGTTATTAGGCTATACGCTAACGATGTGGGGGAGAAAAGAACATGTCGTCGACCGGCCTACAGTAGAAGGGCTGGTGCGGAAATTAAAATAAAGTAATTTATGTCATACTTTAGATATTAGTGGAATTTAGCGGTGAAAATTAAAAAGTAGAACTTGCCTAATTAGGTGTAGCGGGTTTTTTGTAATTTCTCACCTGGAAGTATCCATCAAGTTGAGTTTTTTACTATCTATAAAGGGAATACAGGATAAAAGTGGAAACAAAGACGATTAGGAGGGAGAAAATGAGTAAGCCGATTGAAATTTCTAAGATAAAGATTTTCCAGGATGAGAGACCAAACCGTCGCGCTTATATTGCCGACTTTGAGGAACCGGTCCAATATGGTGTTCACGGGGGAGTAAAAGTATTTTATAAAGCCGTCCCGGAAGAAGAGCATCCGTCTACCTTGGACCATATCGTTTCTGCAGCAGGTGGCTGACTGACCGGTACCTTATCTGGCGCGCTGGAGGCGCGTGATATACCGACGTTTCCGAATAAGCTGCAAGGGGAGTTCGAAGGTGTGATCGAAGCACCTGAAAAAGTATTGAAGATTACGGAGATTCGCTGTTTCTATAAGTTGAAGATTCCAAAAGGCAAACGGGAAGCTGCTGAACGTGCCTTGCACATATTTGAACGCAGCTGTCCTGTGGCTCAAACATTAAAAGGTTGTGTCCACTTCACCCACGACTGGGAAATCGAAGAAGAATAAAAATTAATATTTCTCTCTACGATAAATAATCCACCCGAGTCCTCAGCTCAAGGGTGGATTATTTTTTTGGTTACATGACAGTATGCCATGGATTAGTGTTGCAAATGGTCCTGCAAATGAAAGCTTCGATTATAATCCCAGCGTTAATTTAAGCAGCTGATCTTCTGGTTGGATGAATCAGACTTGCCTGCACAAGGCGTTTTCTTACGGTGATACCGATCCAGCTAGCAAGAAATGCTTTGATCAAGCCTACCACGATAAATGGATAAACCCCTATAGCTAAAGCCTCTCCCCAACCTAAATCAAGGACAAGTTTCAATTGCACCATACCAAATAGCAGGGTAACAATCATTCCTGCTGTGTTGGCGATCATGGCCATCGTAAGGTTGAATTTTGTCCGTTCCAGGATATATCCAGTAATGAATGCGGCTGCCACGAAACCAATAATATAACCACCTGTTGGCCCCACTAGCACCTGTGCGCCCCCTTTGAATCCTGCGAAGACAGGAATACCTACCGCACCTAAAGCAGCATAACAGACCATAGCAATAGCGCCTTGCCTGCTGCCTAAAATTGTTGCCGTCAAGCCGACAGCCAGTGTCTGGCCGCTGATTGGAACCACTGGCAAGGGAATTTCAATCTGGGCAAAAATGGCGGTAATAGCTGCGAAAATAGCGCAATTAATGATCACTCTCAGTTTTTTGCTTTGACTGTTCATCTTTTTATCCTCCTATATGTAAACCTTTGTGAAATTAAGGTTAACATATAGTTTGCCAGAAGGGTAGATGCATTTTCTATAAAAAAATTCTTTAATGACCTACACAAAACCCAATTATTTTTTATATAGTATAACATTATTAAATATTAAGTATGACATAATTGAAAATATGTGTTATATTATATTGCAAATCTAGTAAGGAGGAGATCGAGATTGTCGAAACATCCTTATATTCGTTGGTTTGAAGAAATTCATAAAGAAGACATCCCATTGGTAGGCGGGAAAGGGGCCAATCTGGGTGAGCTTATAAACGGAGGCGTGAAAGTCCCACCTGGTTTTTGTGTAACTGCAAAAGCATACAGTGATTTTATCGAGGAGAGTAACTTGGATAAGTACATACTCGAGTCGATCAACGGCCTCGATATCGACAACAATTATCAGCTTCAGCAGACAAGTGCAGAAATCAGAAGCGTGATCATGGACACAGATATTCTCGAGCCGATTGATAAAGAAATTCGCGAGGCTTACGCACAATTCCAGCGTAACCTTCAAGTCGATGACCTGTATGTAGCTGTGCGGAGTTCCGCAACAGCGGAAGATTTACCGGAAGCATCCTTTGCCGGCCAACAGGATACCTACCTTGAAATTGAAGGCGTGGAAGAGGTCATTCACCATATTAAAAAATGCTGGGCATCACTTTGGACGGCACGCGCGATTTATTATCGTGAACAACAGGACTTCAACCATTTTGATGTGTCACTATCGGCTGTTGTGCAAAAGATGGTAAACAGCAAAAAAGCAGGCGTTCTATTTACTTCCAATCCTATTAATGAAGATCATAATCAAATGATGATCAATGCCAGCTGGGGCCTTGGAGAATCCGTGGTGTCCGGGATGGTCTCCCCGGATGAATACATCGTCGATAAAAGGGACAACAGCGTCATAGAAAAGCATATTGCTACCAAGAATTTTTTGATTGTCAAAAATGAAAAGGCTGTAGGAACGACTAAAGTCGCTGTCAAAGAGTTTTTAGGCGAAGACCTTGTAACCGAACAGTGCCTGACTGAAACTGAAATCAATCAGCTTTCCACCGATGCGCTTCGTATCGAAGAACTTTACAATTCCCCGCAGGATATTGAATGGGCGATTGATACTGATACCAATGAACTTTACATTCTACAGGCAAGGCCGATTACGACATTAACTAAGGAGGAACCAAACGTGATTGAAGAAGCTCAAAAAGAAACCAGCCGTGTGTCACTGGTCCGCGGTCTCCCGGCATCCCCAGGTACAGGAAGCGGAAAGGTAAGAAAAATTAAAGATATTACGGAAGTCTCGAAGGTGGAAGAGGGGGATATCCTCGTTACTATTATGACAAACCCCGATATGATGCCAGCGATGAAAAAGGCAGCAGCCGTGGTTACAAACGAAGGTGGGCGTACGTGTCACGCGGCAATTGTTTCCCGTGAATTCGGTATTCCTTGTATCGTCGGATCCAACAACGCAACGGAAGTGCTGTCTGAAGGAATGGAAGTGACCGTCGATGCCACTCGCGGCGTGGTTTACCAGGGGATTTTGGAAGATAAGCAGGAAGAGACAAAGAAAGCAGAACCCTCTGCTATTGAACAAATCAACCTTCACCAGCTGGCGCCAATCACAGGTACAAAAGTGTACATGAATCTTGGTGAGCCAGATTTAATCGGCAAGTACAAAGATCTCCCGTTTGACGGGATTGGCTTAATGCGTACCGAGTTCATTTTTACTCACCTGGTCGGTGCCCATCCGATGTACCTGTTGAAAAATGGCGAAGAACAATTTTTTATCGAAAAAATGGCAGAAGGAATTACTAAGGTAGCACAGGACATTTATCCAAAACCGATTGTCGTCCGGCTAAGTGACTTCCGTTCCAATGAATTCCGTGGGTTGAAAGGCGGAGAAGAAGTAGAACCGATCGAAGCGAACCCTATGATTGGCTGGCGCGGAGTTTCCCGCTACATTTCCCCGGAATACGAGGAAGGTTTCCGACTCGAATGCCGTGCGATTAAAAAAGTGCGGGAAGAATACGGCTTAATCAACGTTTGGACGATGCTTCCGTTTGTGCGTACCACGTGGGAAGTCGAACGCGTCAAAGAGATCATGGCAGAAGAAGGATTGAAGCAGGACCAGCAGTTTAAAATCTGGATCATGGCCGAAGTTCCATCCGTCGTCTTCCAGGCTGAAGACTTCGCTCAATTGGTCGACGGGTTCAGTATTGGCAGCAACGACCTTACCCAGTTGATCCTTGGTTCAGACCGCGACTCCGGCATTCTGAACACGATGGGCTACTTTGATGAACGCAACCCGGCTGTCAAACAGGCAATCAAAACGCTGATTCATGCCGCCCATAAGCATGATAAAACGGTGTCGATTTGCGGGCAGGGACCATCCCTATATCCAGAATTCACCGAGTTCCTAATCCAGGAAGGAATTGATAGTGTCAGCATCAATCCGGATACCGTGGCCGATACTAGAAGACTCGTCGCTTCTGTAGAACAACGGTTAATTTTAAACTCCGTACGCAACTCTAAATAAACGAAAAGTGCCTGTCCCGGTTTGGGGCAGGCACTTTTTTAGTGGTAGGCCACTTCCAGCTCCAGCGCCTACCCCCTCGAGGTCTTAAGTCAATCCTCTCTGTGACAAAGATCGTCACGCCGAGGCTTGTCTTAAGCTTGTCGGGGGTGAACAAGGCGCTTGCGCTTTTGTTTTTATTTCTTATTAACGGAAGCATCATAGATGCTGTCGACTGCTTGCTGCAGCTTTTCGTTAAACTCTTCGTCTGACTGATTGGCGTTCAAGTCAGCGGCAAGAGCGCGGGAGAAGCTGGCAATCAGGCCGTCGTTCTCTTTCAGTTTTTCGTTGGCTTCATCACGGGAATAACCGCCGGACAGGGCAACAACACGAAGCACGCGCGGGTGATCGATCAGTTCTTTATACGTGTTAGCGTTGGTAGGGATCGTCAACTTCAGCATCACGTTTTGATCATCTGTCAGTGCGTCCAGCTGCTTCAGAATTTCGTTCTTCAGAATTTCCTCGCTTTTCACCTTATCGGCACTGTTAATGTCCACTTCTGGTTCAATGATTGGAATTAGGCCAGCAGAAATAATTTGTTTTCCGATATCAAACTGTTGATCCACGACTGTTTTAATCGCTTTTTCGTTCGGTTCATGGACAACCGAGCGCATTTTTGTACCGAAAATGTTGCGCTCATTGGCACGACGTAAAGTTTCATCAAGGTCGTGGATCGGCTTCATCAACTGAACGCCATTTTCTTTATCGGCAAGTCCTTTATCTACTTTTAAAAATGGCACAACGCCTTTGCTGGCAAGGTAATCAGCCGTGTACTGGCCTTCGATTTCACGGTCCATTGTCTGTTCGAACAGAATAGCGCCGAGAATCTTTTCAGAACTGAAAGCAGGGGACGTGATAATACGCGTCCGCATCTCATGGACAAGGTCGAACATCTCATCTTCGCCGGAATAAGAATCCTCCGGTACACCGTATGCTGCCAGTGCTTTCGGGGTACTTCCGCCGCTTTGATCAAGTGCCGCGATAAATCCTTTTCCGTTTTTGATTTTGTCAAAATGGGTGTTGTTCATGCTTACCACTCCTTTTTAATAGTGTCGAAAAACATCCACCTATACTCTTCCCTTAATCCGGTCATGTATAACACAGGATGGATGCGCTGTTTTTATTTTAACATGTAAGACCCTCTATTGTTTTCATAGTGAATTGGATTATAAACTTTTCAGAAAAATTTATTTACTGTAAACTAACATCAGGAAATAAATGGTATTGAAAGATGCTATAACTAAAAATTCATGAGGTGAAAACATGTGAAGATATGGAAAAATAAAAAGTTTCTACACTTATTTTTTGCCCGATTCATCGCTCTGATAGGGGATGGTATCCTTTTTATCACACTGCTTAAAATGCTTGAATTGCAGGGAGCGGGCAGCATGGGCATTTCTATTCTTTATTTAGCTGCAGGTATCCCTGCTTTTCTGTTTGCGATCCCAGCCGGGGCGTTTGTGGAACGGAGTAACCTGCAGCGGACAATGATTACCACAGATGCCATCCGAGCGCTATTAGTTTTTCTATTTATTATGGTCGGCTATTTTACAACAGTAGCGCCGCTTTTTATCTACATATTGTTGTTTTTAATCACAATCAATGACATGTTCTTTCTTCCGGCCAGTCAATCTTTGCTACGCTGGGTCGTTCCTGAAAAGCTAAGACCTCAAGCAAATGGTCAATTGCAAATAGCGATGATGACGGGTAAGCTGCTTTCGTTTACGTTAGGTGCATACTTAATAAAAGCCGGGTTTGAGCTAACTTCACTTTTATTCATGGTCATAGCTGCTTTTGCTCTATCGATTGTACTCATCCTGTTTATCCGCCCGGCAGTAATGAACAACACGGATAAAACTACAAAAACGCTTCAAATGGTGACAGAAGGGCTGACTTTTATTAAGAACACGACCATTATTAAAAATCTTTTCATCGTGTTCGGATTGGCCTGGATTGTGGGTTCCTCCATCGATGTGTTTTTAATCTCGTACTTGAATGATGTGTTAGGAAAGGGGACAGAAGACCTTTACTTGATTACCACTTTTTCTTTGGGGGGAATAATTATTGGATCATTTTTGGCACCGAAGCTATATGAAACGATGAATAAAAAAATCGGATTTTATGTACCCAGCTTTTTGTTCGGCTTCGTTATCCTCGGTTATGCGTTGAAATTGCCGCTTATGATCCTATTGCTGCTATTGATGACCGGCGGGATTGCTCAGGGCGTATTTTTGACTTTTCTCAACTCCTATTTGCAGGAGGTCACTTCCCAAAGTTACTACGCCAGAGTCGCAAGCTTCTATACGTTGCTGATGAAAGGAGCAAGCCTGCCTGGATTATTTTTAATCGGATTATTGATCGATACTACCAGTGTCATCACAGCTGGTTATTTCATCGGCTTTTATATGATTGCATTAGGGGTATTTTCAATTTTGATGTTGCAGCAGGTGGGTAACGAAGGTGAGGTTGAGGATCTTACGGAGGTAAGAGCTGTGGAGCAAAAAGGTGAAAGTTATTGAATCGAATGATAGGGGCGAAGCGTTTTTTCGGGCAGGATGAGTCGAGAAAGCTGTCCTCATACATCGCTTGTTCGGAAACCAAAACCCGATACAGCCAAACTCTGTCCAACAACTACTCGCATGTTTTTGCGGCCGGCTCCTCCCTATCTTTTAAAAAATCCAGCTAATGATTACATTGGATGCAACTAGAAGTAAGGGGAGAAGGATCACATATTTCTTAACCTCTTTCATTGTCATTTGCCCGAATAGGATATGTATGAGGAACAGTAAGAAGATAAGAATTTCTGGCCATCCTATTGTAAGCTTAAAATCAGGAAGAAAAGTGGATAATATTCCATAAAGGATTATGACTATAAGTGAAGCTGTAACTTGTGCGGGTCGCATGAAATTCCCCCTTTTAGTTAGGTTTTATTATAAGGAAAAATAAGGATATTTTCCATGCTTGTACAAAAGTTGGGCCCAGACAATGAAGATGTCCGGGCCTCGCATTTTATTTCGGGTCATTTTTCTTTGCGTCGTCTGCTATTTCATCGAACGAACGAATTTTTCCGTGGGGATTCTGGGCGTGCTTTCTTGCTTTCCATTCCCGCTCCTGTTGTCGTTTGGATTTGGTCATTGTCTTGGCTGCTCCTGTTCTATATTAAGATCGTTGCTTACTTTATTAGACTTTCTTGCTCGCTTGGCTTTTTCTTTATGCGCCTGATTTGCTTTGGCGCTGCCGAATTCCTTGGAGAATTCTGTGTCCGATTTGCTGGAATCAAAGCCTTGTTTATTTTTTTGCTGCGGGTCGTTTTTCTTTGTACGTTTTGCCATCGGTTTGCCTCCTTTTTTGTTTAGTATGAAGAAAAAGAAGGACAATATGCTGACCACCCCTTAGTAAAAACAACCATTATGAAGATACTTCCTTTGCTGTACCTCGGTGGCCCGACATATTCAATAAGACGATTCCACCAATGATCAGCGTGATGCCGGAGAACGTGAGCATGGTAAACGCCTCTCCCCATATCCATACACCCAACAAAGCAGAGAATGCGGTTCCCGATCCGGACCAAATGGCGTAGGCAAAACTCAGTGGTATGGTTTTGAGCGCTAACGAAAATAAGTAAAAGGACAACAAATAACCAGCAATTACACCGACGGAAGGAAACAAGACGGTAAAACCTTGAGACAGTTTCATCATCGTTACTCCAAACACTTCAGCGATAATAGCGATCGCTAACAATAGATAACCTTTCATAATAACCCCCTCCATCCCTTAATGAGATCCTGCCATATTCAACAGCGTGACCCCAATGATGATCAGCATTAATCCGGCAACATTTTTACGGTTGAATTTTTCTTTATATATCGTAATTCCTATCAGGGCTGTCAGCGCAGTCCCCAGCCCTGCCCATATCGCATATGCGACACTGAGCGGCAGAGTGTTGAGCGATAAAGCCAGGCAATAAAAAGCCAAGCCATATCCCGCCAATACACCAATGGCAGCCAATTTATTTTTAAATCCATTCGAAGCCTTCAGCATCGCACTGCCGAAAACCTCCGAAACGATTGCAAGCATTAATAATCCATACGCATACATTACCCTCACTCCTCTCTTGCCTTCCACTCCTGCTAATTTCCGCTATTCCTTTATCTGAAAAATTTAATCATCTAGAAAGTACAATACCTTTTTTCGAGAGGAAGATAATAAGGAAGGAGGCTGGCGGTAAGGTCCCAGAGAAGCTGTTCCCTGTAAGCATAAATTTCCCCTCCTTACAGACACTAGGAAAAAAGGAGGAACTCTTTTGAAAATAGCGATAATCGGAGCAGGTCTTGCCGGTCTTTCCTGTGCCTTGACCCTGGAAAAACACGGACATACCGTGGACATCTTTGAACAGCGCAAGGAAGTGGGTTTTGGATATACAATTGCAGAATTGATGACTCCCATACTTCACGCTCCTATCGATGATGCTGTTCAGTATTTTTCCGAAAAACACGATATCCATTTAAAGCCTGCCTACAATGTCCAAAAAATTTATGTCCATTCTGAGAATGATTCTGCTTATGTAGAAGGGAATATCGGCTTTATCAATATGCGCGGCAGTCACGAGGATGCTTATGAAAAACAATTGGCGGAGCAGCTGGTGCACAGTAAGCTTCATACGGACAGCCATGTGACATACGATGACATAGCCAAAGAATATACGCATGTGGTGTTAGCGACAGGCGACCCACAGGACACCCAGCAAATCCAGCCCTATGAAATAGCGCTCAAGTCCTGTTTTGCAGGAGCAATCGTCAGGGGGAATTTCGTACGAAACGAGGTCCATACCTGGTTCAACAACCATTTTGCGCCAAAAGGTATGGGCTACTTGCTCCCCCACTCGAAAACGGAAGCGACACTGGTAATCGTCTATCCTCAATATGAACAGGAATCGGTGGAAAAACGGAGTGAGTTTTGGGAGATGTTTGTTTCCCAATCTTCACGAACACTGAACCAGGAAATAACGATTAAAGAAGGATTTGCGATAACAGATTATATGGTTGGCAGGTGCAATTATCCGCGTATAGGTAATACATTCTTTGCAGGCAACTGTTTCGGGGGAATCACCCCATTCTTAGGGTTTGGGCAGACAGGATCTATTCTGAGTGGTATTTATGCGGCACAGGACATTTGCGGGCTCGGTGATTATGAAACACTTTGTAAACCGCTCTATAAGGATTATGATGATTCCCTCGTGTTACGACGCGCGATTGAGGGTCTGAGCAATCATCAATTGGATTTAGTGACCAAGTCCCTGCACAACTCAATGGTAAAGAAGGTGGTCACCCAGCCGAATATGAGTGTGCTGAAAGGACTCAGCCACTTATTGAAGCCGTTTATCTCAACTAAATAAAATTTAAAAGAACAGCCGACACTTCCTGATTATTCAGTTGGAACAGGTGATTCTTTCTACAATCCGGAAGAGTGAAGACCTGTAGAAACAGAGCGACGGCTGTATAAGTAATGTACAGGCCACACTCCTTCTCGCCGGAATGCGATGGATGTGGCCATGGATCTTTGGACAAATAGACCCCGACCAACAAAGTAGTGGTCGGGGATTTTTTTGGTTGAAATACTTTTATCCCAGGCTTTTTTTAGAAATGAAATTTTTTCTATTGTTTTAGGTAATAAAAGGTTTTACAAACTCATAAAATGGTTATACAATAACTATACAAATATTAAACAAAAATTGAAAGGTGGTAGATGTAATGAAAGGTTTAGACATGGTTGCACTTATTCTTATTATTGTAGGCGGCTTGAACTGGCTATTATTTGGCTTATTCCAGTGGGATCTGGTTGGTGGAATTTTCGGAGGAATGGACAGTCCGGTTGCACGAATTGTCTACATCCTGGTTGGTATTGCAGCCATCTATTCTCTAACGATTTTGAAAAAGGTCAAGTAATAGGTAGAAACGTGCCTGCATCCTCTGTATACACGTTACAGCAGAGGGGGCAGGCATTTTTAATCAACTATTGACATTAAGGAAAGAGTGGCATATCTTAAATCTATACCATTCTGCAAATATGGTAGGAAAAAAGGAGACATTTTTATGAGTGTGGCTGTTCTTAACTAATACGAATCGTATAATCCCTGGTTTTGGCAAAATCGCCTTCTCAAAGGTGTTATTTGTGCTGGATTTACCAGGGGTAGTTAAGAACAGGCATACCCAAAGGTTTTAGAAAGAGCTATGACGGGCCTGTCGTAGCTCTTTCTTTATATCTGCATGCAGAATGGTAAGTGTGAAAGCCATCGCGGGGGAAGTACAGCCTGCGATGGCTTTTTATATCTTTAACTAATTAATAAAGGAGCTTATGGATAGTGAATAAAAAAGCGATGAATGATTTAGGATTTAATCAAATTATCGAAGAGATTGCTTCTTACGCACTGACACACAAAGGAAAGCAGACGATACGTGAATTAACACCTATGGTAGATAAAAGACACATTGAACGTTCTTTCCAGGAAATTGGTGAGGCTATCGCGGTATTGCGCCTTAATTCCAGTGTCCCAATTCATTCTTTGGATTCCGTTATCCGTTCCCTGGAAGAAGGAGAGAAAGGACGTTACCTTCCAGTCGGTTCCCTTCAAGGGATTATTGAGTTTTTGGATCATTGTCGCAAGCTGAAGCGGTTTATGGATGATAAAGGATATATTGCCCCGACGATTTCCGTCTACGTCGATTCCATGTCAGACTTAACCTTCCTGGAGGAGGAATTACGAAGGTGCTTGAAAAATGGAAGAATTGATGACTACGCATCCAAAGCACTATTGAAAGTCAGGCGTGATATACAGACAGAACAGACAAAGCTAAAAAACCGCGCCCAGGAAGTGCTGAAAAAACAATCTTCTTTGTTGCAAGAACATATGATTATAGAGAAAAATGGTCGACTTACTCTTCCGGTCAAGCGTGAATATCGCCAGAAAGTAAAGGGTTCCGTAATTGATACCTCCTCTTCAGGCGCAACCGTATTCATAGAACCAAAGGAACTGACAGAGCGGCAAGAAATGATTGAATATATGAAACTGTCTGAACAGCATGAAGTTGAACAAATATTGTACTACCTGACGGGGGCTGTCCTAGAATACAAGCAGGAAATCCTTTTAGCAATTGATGTCATGCATCAGTATGACGTCATTTTCGCAAAGGCTAAATACGCTATTCATATAGAGGCTGATATGCCAAGGCTAAATAGAGATAATCAGATCTCCCTGATTGAGGCCCGTCATCCCCACTTGGGGAAGGAAGCTGTACCATTGACCATCGAAATGAAACCCGAGGAACAAGCGTTGATGATTACCGGTCCTAATACTGGTGGGAAAACCGTGACCCTTAAAACGACTGGTCTATTAACGATGATGGCCCAGGCAGGCTTATGGATTCCAGCCAGACCAGAATCCCAGGTGATGATATTTGATGATATTTTTTGTGATATTGGCGATGGACAAAGCATTGAGGCCAACTTAAGTACTTTTAGTTCAAGACTTGTCAATATTATTGACATCTTACAACATGCTCGACCGGGAACCTTGGCATTAATTGATGAAATCGGTTCAGGCACAGAGCCTAATGAAGGGATGGGTCTTGCTCAGGCTATTTTGGAACAGTTGGTGGCCAAGAAAGCGAAACTAATGGTTACGACTCATTTTACAGAGATGAAAGAGCTCGCTCATCAGCGTAATGATTTTATTAATGGTTCTATGTCCTTTGATTTGGAGACATTACAACCGACCTATCGATTGGTGATCGGGGAATCGGGGGATAGTCAGGCATTTCAAATTGCATTAAAGCTGGGTCTTCACCCTTCCATCATCCGGCGTGCCCATGAAGTTACCTATCACGAAACAAAGGAGTATAGGCTAGATCAAGAAGTGCTCAATTCTAATGAAATGAAACAACAGATAAACGTTCCACGCTACAAGAAAAAGAACGCTGCTCCTAAGCGAGAGTTAACATTCTCCCGTTTTAAAATGGGTGATAATGTGAAGATAAAAGCAACAGGGGAAACAGCCATTGTTTATAAAGGTCCAGATGAAAATGGAAATTATATCGTACAGCAGCAGGATAACAAGCTGAAAATAAATCATAAGAGACTGGAGCTGTACATTAAAGCTCAGGATCTATATCCCCCTGATTACGATTTTGATATCATCTTTCAATCTAAGGAATACCGCAAAGTTACCAAGGAGCTTGATCGTAAACATGTGGAAGGTCTGATAATTGAGACCGAAGATGATTTCTAAAACTAAATGTTGTTAATTTAAGAGTTGGAATGACTACTGCCCCTTTCTGATGATGGGAAGGGTCTTTTTTTACCAGTGAGGAGATCCTTTCACTGAAGTTTTCTTTATGCGGATATGTGTGCTGGTTTATACGTAGTTGCCATTTTTTCACATAATCGGTATGCTAAAAATAGACAGAATAATCAGACATAAATGTGAACCGCAATTTAAAAAAGGAGTGTATGCATGCAGAACTTTGGAAATCAAGTACAGTTTCGTTTATATCAGACGATGCAGCAGCCTGACCCCAATCGTCTTCCGGTTGTTTGCGAGGAATGGGAAGAAAAGGCAAGAGAAGCACTGGATGATGGTCCTTACGATTATGTAGCAGCCGGCGCCGGTGCGGGTAAAACCATGCAGGCCAACCTTAACGCCTTTGATCGTTGGGAGCTTGTACCGAGGATGCTCCGAAATGTAGAAAAGCGTGATTTACATGTTCAATTAATTGGTGATACATACCCGTTTCCAGTTCTTCATGCACCAATCGGGGTGCAGTCGATCATTCATGAAGACGGGGATTTGGGATCGGCAAGGGCTTGTGCGGAACTTGGTGTGCCTTTCATTGCGAGTAGTGCTTCGACGACGCCTATGGAGAAAATTGCCGAAGAGATGGGGGATGCTCCGCGGTGGTTTCAATTATACTGGAGCAATGACCCGGATATCGCGGCCAGCTTTTTGAAACGAGCCGAAGCTTCCGGATACTCGGCCATCGTTGTGACACTGGATACGCCTATGATGGCCTGGCGGGAAAAGGATTTGAAAAATGTATACCTGCCGTTTTTATTAGGAGAAGGGGTCGGAAATTATTTTACGGATCCGGCATTTTGTTCCAAGCTGGAGAAACATCCAAAAGAAGACCCGGAAGCCGCCATCATGCTCTGGACACAGGTGTTCGGCAACGCTGGCTTAACGTGGGAGGATATTGCCTTTTTGAAGGCGAATACAAACCTGCCAATTATTCTAAAAGGGATTTTGCATCCGGATGATGCGAAACAGGCGTTAGAATATGGAGCGGATGGCGTCATTGTATCCAACCATGGCGGCCGCCAGGTAGACGGGGCAATAGGAGCGCTGGATGCATTGCCTGGAGTCTGCGGAGTTATCCAGGATAAGATTCCCGTCCTGATGGACAGTGGCATCAGGCGAGGTTCTGACATTATCAAAGCGATGGCCTTAGGAGCGAAAGCCGTTCTTGTAGGAAGGCCGTGTATGTATGGTTTGGCAGCGGCGGGACAGCAAGGCGTAAAAGAAGTGCTGCAGAATATGATTGCAGATTTGGACATCACCCTGGCTTTGACAGGGGAGAGTTCAGTGCGGGAAATGGACTCGTCCATCCTCAAAAAAGCAGACTAACCGAAGGCTGATACAAAATGGCAGGACTGTTTTGTGTCAGCCTTCTTCTTAATGTCTAGGAAATTATAAAACATTTTTTTTAACTTTACGTGGTGGGTTACATCCAGCTCCAGCGCCTACCCCCTCGAGGTCTTAAGTCAATCCTCTCTGTGACAAAGACCGTCACGCCGAGTCTTGTCTTAAGCTTGTCGGGGGTGAGCAAGGCGCTTGCGCTTTTGTAATTACTTACGCATGTTAAAGTGGGCATTCAACTGGCCGCGGAGCATTTCTTCGCGTACCTGGCGTTTTTTCTCTTCTTTTTTCATATCCTGTCTGATTTCATATGTCTGTACGCCTTCTTCGCGCTTGTTGGCAATATCCATCAGCAGTTCCACGTCGTTGAAGGAATATTTTCTCGTCCCTTTTTTGCTGCGATCAGGGAAGACCAGCCCGCGTTCTTCGTAATAGCGGATTTGTCGTTCCGATAGCCCGGTGAGCTCATGGACAACACCGATCGTTATTACTTTTTTATCTTTATAAGAAGTCAAAGCGAATGACACCCCCAAACCGTAATCATTTCTGTTCCATTTCATGTAAGGAAAGTTTACATATTCTATTATATGCGAGGTTTATAGGGTTTGTGTATGCTGGTATACCTTTTTAATATGTTGATTGTAGAGGATAATAGTAATTATATCATCGTTATTGTAAGAAAATCTCACAAACTTTAATTTGCTACATAAAAAAAGTCCCTGGAGAGGGACTTAAGGTTGTTCTTATGGATGATTGCGGTAAAGGATAACCAGTAAACCCAACAGGAGAACATCCAGCCTGGCACTGAACAAAGCATGTACAAACCCGCCATGCAAAGCGGGGATTTTGGTCAATATAATGGCGGCAGTAATGATGAACAGTAAAACCATCGCTGCGTATTTAATATATCTTCCCATAATCAATAGAATTCCGGCAATTAATTCTGCCGTAGCAACCGCGTACATCAATTGGAGAGGGCTCGGCAGTCCAAGGTTTATAAACACACTCCCCATCTCTGAGTTCAGCAGCTTCATCAATGCGGATATCAGGAATACAAAAGCAACTAAATAACGGATCAGTTTCATTGTCGTCATCGCCTGTCCCCCTTTGTAAGAGACTATGCAAACGGGGGACAGACAATGACAGACATTTGTTTAATGGTCGTGGCCGGTACCCTCTTCCTCGGGAGCGGCATTGTTAAGGAACCACCTTTCCCCAATAAAGATTAGTATGATAAACCCAACAGAAACGGCAACAACCAGCAGGTCTGTTGTCAATTTCACCCACAAAAAGGCGCCTAACACAATTGCATCAAGAATTAGCGCGGTTAAAACAACCCCTGTGCTGGCATTCACTTTTTCTCGTAAATGCTTGTACACGCCCCAGTGAACAATCATATCCATAACGAGATAAAGGATAGCTCCCATCGATGCGATCCTGCTTAGGTCGAAAAATATCGTCAGTACCATCGCAAAGACAATCGTATAGACAAGCGTGTGTTTCTGAATTCTTCCAGGCATCCCGAAATGCTTATGCGGGATAAGCTTCATATCTGTCAACATCGCCAACATACGGGAAACGGCAAATACGCTCGCTATGATACCGGAAATGGTAGCGATAATGGCGATAATAACTGTAAACCATAACCCGAGACTGCCGAAAGCAGGTCGTGCTGCTTCAGCCAGAGCGTAATCTTTCGCTTCAATGATCCGGTGGAGTGGAAGATTGCTCGACACCGCCCAGGCTAATAGCAAGTAAATAACCAGACTGATTAGTATCGAAATGATAATCGCCCGGCCAATGTTTTTCTTCGGATTGACGATTTCTGATCCACTATTGGTAATCGTCGTAAACCCTTTGAACGACAGAATGGTCAATGCGACTGAAGCGATGATGGTGACGATGGTCGTCTGCGGGGTCTCCCCTCCACCCTCAGCGGGGGAGAAAGAAAAACCGGCAACCCATAGACCGCCAATCGCAAAAATCGCAAGCCCGACAATTTTTAGTAGAGACACGATCGAAGTAAACGTCTGAATGAATTCATTCCCTGATATATTGACCAGGAAAGCAAACGTCAGTAACCCAACACCCAACAACGGGACAAGAAAACTTGACGCGTCGATGCCGAATAATTGCAGCGTGTAAGTCCCGAACGTCCTTGCCACCAGGCTTTGGTTGATCACCATGGAAAAAGCCATCAGCAAAGCAGCGGCAGCTGTCAACGTTCCTTTCCCGTACGCTTTTACTAAAAACATGCCAATACCGCCGGCCGATGGAAATTCCGTGCTCATTTTCACATAAGAATAAGCGCTGAAACCTGTAACGATGCCCCCTATGATAAAAATGAGGGGAAACCAGGAGCCGGAAAGTTCGGCCACCTGACCGAGCAGTGCAAAAATCCCGGCACTGATCATGACACCTGTGCCGAGGCCTACCGTACCAATCAAGGATAAGCTGTTATCTCTATAATCAGACATGGATAACACCTCCGAATGTTACTGTTAGGATTCGCCTGTTTAAGATGCTTACCCGGAAAATATGCAGATTTTATGCACATACAAAAAAACAGAGCTGGCGCCAGCTCTGTCTGTTAGATAATCTCTTCCTTTTTCAAAACTGCTTCGATGCCGAAGCGGCCCTCTTTTAAAACAGCTTCCCGCCACTCTTGCTCTTGTGGATAGAACATCGCTTTGAACTCATCAAGGATCCACTGCCGGTCTTCTTCTTTTTCGGCACCTTCCCAGTATAGCCGATTTTCGAGAACGATCGTCGTAAACTCCCGTAATTCTGCTTTTTTCCCTTCGCCAAAGGTGCCGAATTCGAATAGTGCAGAGAAAAGCTTCGTGTCTGGATATTCTTCTTTCCTGAGTTTATGAAAATGATTGGTGGAATCCCCTTTTACTTTTTTCGGTGTGAACTTCTGGATATTTTTCATGCCATAGAAGGATTTCAGTTCATCTTCATCGCGTTCTTCTAGTTCTGAAGCGACCATCGTAATTTCATTGGTCGGACCGAGTGCGGTATGCCAGTCCATGTGAATGACTTTTGAGTACTCCGACAATAACCTGTGCTGCATCTTTTTTAGGAAGACTGCCGATTCTTCTTCTTTATTTCCGCCGTAATAGACGCCTTTTTCAAATTCGAACTGCCCCATGCCCTTCGCTTCTTTGATGGCACTGTAGCCTTCCTTGGCTAATGCTTTTGTCAGCTGGGCGTGCAGCTCATTTTTATCTCTTGTTAGATCGGTGATTGCTCCGTTTGGTAAAAAGAGTTCACTTTCTTTTTCATAATATTTGTTGACGTCTTCGGGGACGGAACCCTCATCATAGAGTTGGTTACGGTTCAAGTCGACGTTGTTTTCGTTAACGCGGCGGAAGTTCCGCATTCCCCAGGGGTTGAGTCCATGAATCACGCAGATACCCGTCGTGTCAGGGTCCATTTGCTCCAAATACTCATCTACAAATAAGTTAATGACCGCTGCCCCGGCATATCCCTCAATCCCGTGCTCACCGGAGGTGAAAAAAAGCACCTTTTCCTTGGATTTGCGGGCATTCGCATAGATCATATCGATGGTATTATCTTCTCCGGCGCTGATGGTTTCGCTAATCAGTTCAGCTTCCGGCCACTTTTCTTTAATTTTATCGAGATGGCTGCGGAATGCAGCGCGGGATTCTTCATAGCTTTTCGGGAAATAGTGTAAAGGTTCGCTCATACGCTTTCCATCCTTTCAGGCGTTTTTCTTTATTCATTCCACATTTGAGGGATATCAAACTATTTGTCTATCAAGCATGAAAACACGCTCAGATTATATCCGAGCGTGTTATATAGTAACGCTGCTCCCTTTGATTACTCAGCAGCACTCAATTCATCTTCGGTGACCCATTTATGGTCGGTCACTTCCTGATCACCATGGACAGTGGTGAAGTCGAGCATGTAGACAGTTGTGTCTTCAGCTGTATCAATTGTAGCCTTGGCGCCATTCATGCCTTCCATATGATCCGCATTTAGTGTAACCTCCGTTCCTTCTTCTAGAGGAGCTTCACCCGGATCTTCCAATTCCTCATGGATAACCCATTTATGATTCGTTACCGGTTCGCCGCCATCCGTGGGAGTGAAAGATACGGCATAAGCCGTCGTGTTAAAAGCTCCTGTTACCGTTGCTTCAGCTCCTTTCATCATCGTTTCTCCGCCTTCTGAATGTTCCGCTTCGATAATGACGGTATCTCCTTCATTAAAGGCAGGGTCTTCTGCAACTTTCAACTCTTCCGGAACATCTCCATCACTGGACATATGGTGTCCGCCATGACCTCCCTGCGTTGAATTATCATCATCTTCTGGTTGGCCATTCTCCTTAGAAGAATCGCCCTCCGTCTGTTCTTCCTGAGTCGTTTCTTCATTAGTGGAATCATTATTATTGGATTCGTCTCCTCCACAAGCTGCCAGCAGCAGAAAAAGAGATAGAAACATCATCGATAACCCAGTATAATTTTTCATCCTTTTTTGTCCTCCTTTTTTATCTTTACATCATGGTGGCATTCCCTTATTTTCAGAAAAAGATGCTGATTTTATTTTAATTCCAACCATTTTCCCATCAGGAATAGGCCATCTTTAGGGGGAAAAAGTGGAATGGCATATCAAGCATTGCTTATAATGGGATTAATGATAACGCAAGGAGGTTATACAGTGAAGGAGAAGGTACAGTTACATAAAGAAGCATTTTTGCATGAACTGGAAGAGTTTTTAAAAATTCCGAGTGTCTCTGCGGTTGAAGCTCATAAGGACGATGTGAAAAAAGGGGCCGAATGGGTAGCAGGTGCACTTAAAAATATCGGCATGGAGCATGTCGAAATCATTGAAACAGACGGGCATCCAATCGTTTATGGCGACTGGCTCCATGCAGAGGGGCGTCCGACGGTTCTCATCTACGGCCACTATGATGTCCAGCCACCTGAACCATTAGAATTATGGGAGACGCCGCCGTTCGAGCCGGTGATTCGTGATGGCAAAATTTTTGCACGCGGGGCGACTGATGATAAAGGCCAGCTGTTCCTGCACATCAAAGCGTTGGAACTATTGAAAAAAGAGAATGGCACCTTCCCGGTGAATGTGAAATTCTGTATTGAAGGGGAGGAGGAGATCGCGAGCCCGAACCTCGGTCCATTCATCGACGCAAATGCGGATAAGCTTGCTGCTGATGCTGTACTCGTTTCGGATACATCCTTTATAGAAAAAGGTCAGCCTGCGATTTGTACTTCCCTGCGCGGTGCGCTTGCTATGGAAGTCGAGGTGAAGACCGCCAATTCTGATCTTCACTCCGGTGCTTACGGAGGAGCGGTTCCTAATGCTGTACATGCGCTGGTACGCTTGCTTGATTCCCTCCATGAAGCAGATGGGAAAATTTCGGTCGAAGGCTTTTATGAAGGGGTGCCGGAACCGACAGAGCAACTGCGGAAAGAAGTAGCGGAAATTCCTTTTGACGAAGAACAGATGAAGCAGGAATTGGGTCTTGATGCATTATTCGGTGAGTCCGGGTTCACCTTCCATGAACAAACCGGCATCCGCCCGACACTGGAGATCAACGGGGTGACCGGGGGTTATCAAGGGGAAGGCATCAAAACGATTATTCCTAAAGAAGCGAGTGCCAAAATCAGCTGCCGGCTTGTCGGTGACCAGGATCCGCAACGCGTATACGAATTAATTGAAGAGCACCTGGAGGAACACAAACCCGCTGGTGCCAAAATATCGACCAAGCAGTTCATCCAGGCGAAGCCGGTAGCCCTTGATTCCCAAAATCCGATGATTCAAAAAGCAGCCGATGCCTATGAAAAAGTGTATGGCATCCGTCCGCTGTTCCCGAAAGAAGGCGGTTCGATTCCGATCGTCGAAGTTTTCGCCCGGGTGTTGGAAGCGCCGGTTGTCCTGATGGGATTTGGTCTCCCAACGGAAAACCTCCATGCGCCGAATGAACATTTCCACCTCGACAATTTTGAAAAAGGGATCGAGACGATCTGCGAATACCTGCAATCTTTCTAATCACTGTACTAATACAGAATCTCTTCTAAAGGCGTGTCGTAGCCATGCATATGATTTTACGTATCACTCTCATCGTTTCCGGATTTATTACCCTGTTCCTTGGCATTCTCGGCATTGTACTTCCGCTGTTGCCAACGACACCATTTTTATTGCTGTCGGCCGCCTGTTTTGTCCGGAGCTCCGACCGGCTGTATCACTGGCTGATCACCAATAAATGGTTCGGCAAGTATATTCGTGATTTCCGTGAAAAACGAGGCATCCCGCTGAAAGCAAAAGTTATCGGGGTGACTGTTTTGTGGGTATCGATGCTTTCTTCCGCCTTCTTTTTCGTCGATCTCTGGGTGATCCGGATATTGATGATTCTGATTGGAGCCTTTTTCACTTATGTGATGCTGTCATTCAAAACATTGAGATAACAAACGTAAACGTTGCTGTTTACGTTTGTTTTTTGTGTGTGCCCGGCATGTGCGCACGCTTTAGGGTTCAAGTCCCGAGCGGTGAAGGTCATTGTAACCGTTAGCTGAAGGCAAGGGTGTCTGGGACGACCTGGAATCTGAAGGAAGCTGGAGGCAAATCTCC
>NZ_JBIEKD010000050.1:0-7289 GCF_043496955.1 Thalassobacillus sp. B23F22_16
GTCCTCCTTTTGATGTTTGTATTTGGGTACAAATGCATCATAACGGAGGGCTTTTTTTCATTCAAGGATCCTTCTACTGAATCCCACAGGAATCTCCTGCGGGATGAGCATGACAGGTGAGACCCCGCAGAGCGTAAGCTCGAGGAGGCTCAGCGCATGTCCGCGGAAAGGGAGTCGTTCCCCACCGGATCGTTGCTCAGACAATATTTTGAAATCAAGTCTTCGACTTTGTGGTTTGATAGTGGCTATTATAAGGAGCTTTCCATGTAATCACCTTTTTGTTTCAGGAACATAGGCTGTTTGTAGAAAGGAAGAGGGTGAGCAACATGTTTTCCTATCAAAACAGAAATTTTTACCCGGATGATCCATTTTTTCAGGATCCGCAATATCCCTACCATTACCAGCCAATGATGGAAGAAAATTTTTATAATCAACCGCAGAACTGGGAAATGGCTCCGACGCCTGGGAATCCATTTGAACTTTATACGAAACCTATGTTTCCTCAACAGAATAATATGTATAATAGTTATGGTCAGCAACCTTTTTACGCAAATAGTGGCATGAACCCTAAGAATATGGCGGGGTATTTCCAGGATCAAAACGGCCAGCTGGATATGGATAAAATGATGAAAACGGTTGGGCAATTAGCTCAGACGGCCAACCAGTTATCCCCAATTATGAAGGGGATTGGCGGGTTCATCAAAGGAATGCGTTAAAAGCGTGCAGGGCAAGGCCTTGGACGCTTGCTTGTTTTTTACTTTAAGAAAAGACTAAGGCTTTCGCCATAGAAACTCCAGGTTTTTTTAATTTACATAGGAGGAACGAACATGATCGGTTGTTTATGCATTCACGGTTATACAGGCGGTCCCTATGAGGTTCAGCCGCTAGTGGACTACTTAGAACAAAGAACGAATTGGATGTTTGAAGTCCCGACCCTTCCTGGTCATGGGAGGAAGCTTGACTTAAAAGGGCGTTACTATCAAGAGTGGATAGCGACAGCCGAACTTGCTTTCCTTAAATTGGCGAAGACTTGTGATGTTGTGTATGTGATCGGCTTTTCTATGGGCGGGATGATTGCCGCTTACCTTGCTTCAAAATACAAAGTGGATCGTCTTGTGTTATTATCGGCTGCAGGAAAATATATCAGCGTGCCTCAAATGTACAAGGATATTACAGATTTCGTGGCAGAGGCCTTGAAAGGTACACTGGCAGATAACGACCTTTTCCTTCATTACCAGGATAAATTGAAACAGACGCCATTTCCGTCTTCCATTGAGTTTGTAAAATTGATCCGATTTACGCGGCCTTTTTTGAAGGAAGTTCAGGCACCGGTGTTAATTATACAGGGGCAACAGGACGAGATGGTCCCGGATAAAGCAGCAATTTATCTGGAACAGGAAATTCCTTCAACAGATAAGCAGCTGGTTTTTATGAAGGAATCGAAGCATTTGATATGCCATGGGAGAGATAGAGAAGAATTATTTGAAACAGTCATGTCTTTCTTAACCAGATAATCAACGGGCAGGCAGGAAGAAGCCGGCAGATTATAGATAATCATGCCGGATTCTTTTTGGATTTAATCCCTGAAGAAAGCGATGACGAGACCGCCTTCTCCTGCGTAAGTAGAAATCAAAGGCCCTGTTTCCATAAACAGACTGTCTTTGAACTTATATTTCGATTTGATATCATTTAAAACCGTACGTCCCAGCTCTTCACTATTGCAATGGGATAGTGAAATGACACGATCTTCAAAGTTATTGGCATAGTCACCGATTTGTTCCACAAATCGGCGGAATGCTTTCTTATTTCCGCGGACTTTTTCAATTACTTCGATATCGCCTTTATCATCACTTGCTTTCATCAACAATTTAATGTTCAAAGTTTTGGCAATAGCTCCTCTGACTTTGTCTAATCGTCCACCTTTGATTACATTCTCCAGTGTCTGCAAAATGAACAATGTCGTAGTTTTCTCTATCCGTTCTTCCATATGGGAGGAAAGCTGCTCCAAGTTGTAACCTTCTTCCATTTTCTTTCCTGCTTCCTGGACGAGCAGTGCCACTCCGCATGATGCCGTCTTTGTATTCAAAACAACAACTTGTCTCTCCGGTTCTTCTTCTAATAACATATCTTTTCCCATTACCGCACTTTCGTAAGTGCTGCTTAGCCCTTTTGTCAAAGCGAGAACAAGAATTGGTTTATCCGGGTCAATATCTTTGCAAGCCTGATAAAAATCATAAGGACTGGGTGCCGAGGAGCGCGGAAGCTCATCGGCCTGTTTCAACTTTTCATAAAACAATGGCAGATCAAGCGTTTCCCCGGTTTTATATTGTTCATCCCCGAAATGCAGATTCAAAGGCACGATTTTTAAGTTATATTTATTCACTAACTCTTGGGGTACATCTGCTCCTCCGTCTATCATCAGTTGGATAGTCATCATTAACACCTGCTCTCAAAAGTTTTTATTTTTCCGTTTCCTGGTTTGTTTTACTTAAACGTGTCAATTTAGGTGCCACTTTTTTAGTCGTGCTGAAAATGAACATCATCAATCCGAATATGACGATAGTACCGCCAAGCCACTGCTCCCATGTAATCATTTCTCCAAGAATGATATAAGCGAGAATGGAAGCGCCAAGTGGTTCAAACAGGATACTCATCGAAATGGTAGAGGTGCTGAGCCACCTCAATGCCCAGTTGAACATGGTATGACCAAAGAAGGTCGGGATAATTGCCAACGCAATGAAAATCCACCAATGATCAGATGGATAACCGGTAAACGGATGTTGCAGAATCAGGTTATAGATGATTAAAACTGCGGATGCCATTGCGTAAACGACAAACGTATAGGTCATCAAGGATAACCGTTTTCGCAGGTTTTGACCCAGCAAAAAATATCCCGTCACCATAGCTCCGCCCAGTAATGCAAGAATATCACCAAGCAATGCCATACCGCTGATTTGAAAGTCCCCCCAGCCGATGATGACACTTCCGGTAAGGGTAATTACCATACTTAGAAGAGATCCCGCTGTGAACCGCTCCTGGAAAAAGAGGTAGGTACCAAGGAATGCGAAGATGGGCTGCATGGTGACTAGAACGACTGAACTCGCTACCGATGTATAGTTTAATGACTCAAACCATAAAATGAAATGGAGGGCGAGAAAGATACCGGCAAAACACGCCAGGATCCAGTCCATCCATGATATTTTGCTGAATTCATGACGATATTTCCACAAGATGTATGGTGCCATGATTAAAACCGCAATTAGTAGTCGATAATTAGCAATAATAGAAGCTGGAGCTTCTGCTGCCAACTTTACGAAGATTGCTGCTGTTGAAACGGAGATTACCCCGATGAAGACAGCAATATATGGATTAAATGGAGGCTTATCCATCGGATCCCTCCTTGTTTCATCAATTTTTCTCCATTTTATCATTCATCTGTTTGAAAAGCATCTGAAAAATAGGTAGAATAAAAAATGGTCGTATGTTATGATGGATGAATCTATCGGACAAGTGGAGCGGCAGCCTCTTCCGTAAGTTGGGGGAAAGGCTTTTTTTACGTGACTTACTATAGAAATTGTATAAAAGATTTTACATCAAAGGAGTATGAAAAGAACGTGACTACATTTTATTCATTAGGTTTAACTAAACCGGTGTTGAAGTCGTTAGATCAAATGGGATTTGAAGAGACAACACCGATACAAGCACAAACAATCCCATTGGCGCTTCAAGGGCGTGACGTTATTGGCCAGGCGCAGACAGGTACAGGGAAGACAGCAGCTTTCGGTATCCCGATGATCGAAAAAATCGATCAGGATCGCAACGATATCCAGGGCCTTGTTGTTGCACCTACTCGTGAACTTGCTATCCAGGTAGCTGAAGAAATCAATCGTCTTGGTAAATTTAAAGGTGTCCGTGCCCTGCCTATTTATGGCGGACAGCATATGGATCGTCAAATCCGTGCGTTGAAAGATCAAAATCAGATCGTGGTAGCGACTCCAGGACGCCTGTTGGATCACATCCGTCGCAGAACCATCAAATTGGCTAATGTACACACTGCTGTACTTGACGAAGCCGATGAAATGCTCAATATGGGATTCATTGATGATATCAAAGATATCCTGAAAGCTATCCCGGAACAAAGGCAGACACTGCTGTTCTCAGCTACTATGCCAAAGGCGATTCGTGACATCGCTTCTACCTTGATGAAGAAGCCGGAAGAGGTTAAGGTGAAAGCGAAAGAAATGACTGTGGAAAACATTGAGCAGTACTTTGTTGAGTTGCAAGAGCGTCAAAAATTTGACGCGCTTACCCGTTTGTTAGACATCCAGGCGCCCGCACTCGCTATTGTGTTCGGTCGTACAAAACGCCGTGTTGATGAGTTGACTGATGGGTTGCAAACCCGTGGTTTCCGTGCGGAAGGAATCCATGGTGATTTGACTCAAGGAAAGCGTATGTCTGTATTGAATAAGTTCAAGCAGGGAAGAGTCGAAATTTTAGTTGCAACAGATGTAGCAGCTCGTGGACTGGATATTTCTGAAGTATCCCACGTATATAACTTCGATATCCCACAGGATCCGGAAAGTTATGTCCACCGGATTGGACGTACAGGACGTGCTGGTCGTCAAGGTAAAGCAGTTTCTTTTGTCACACCTCGTGAAAAAGCGCAATTGCATTTAATCGAGAAGCTGACAAAGAAAAAAGTAGAACGACTGGATGTACCATCAAACGATGAAGCCCAGCGCGGCCAACAGCAAGTAGCTGTGGATAAGCTGCTTAAAACAATGGAAAGCAGCGACCTTAAGGGTTACCATCAGGCAGCAAATGAGTTGTTGCAGCAGCATGATTCTATGGAGCTTGTAGCAGCAGCGCTGAAATTGATGACGAAAGAGCGTCGGGAAACTCCGGTCCGCCTTTCTGGCGTACAGCCGATCAGTGTGAAAAAGGCTCAATATGATAAAGGCAAGAAAAAGCCTTATAAGCGCAATGATAAAAAACGCGATTTCAACCGGAAGAATTCTCGTAACCGTAAATTCAACCAAAAGCGTGGCGGCCGCAGCTAACGTCACAAATATTGCAATAATTAAACCACCAGTCCCCGTACTGGTGGTTTTTTTGTACGTTAAAAAGTTTCACAGATGTCTTTATTACTATATTTACCATTAATATACATAAATACGGTGACCCCTACATGAAATGGTATAAGGGCTTCCTTAATTAACTAAATAAGGGGTGGGCTGGGATGGCGGTGAAAGTGTTATTTTTTGGTGACATTGGAATTGATGATGCGATAGCACTTATATATTCCCATTTAAACGAAGAGGTAGAACTGGCAGGGGTAGTTGGAGACTATGGCAATGTACCGAGAGAAGCGGCGATATCCAGCGTTCATTACTTATTGGACTTGTTGGGTCTGACGGGAAAGTTGAAAGTGATCGGTGGAGCAGAAACACCCATGACCGGTGAGGAGCCTGCATTTTACCCGGATATCCATGGAGAATATGGGCTGGGACCGATAATTCCTGGTGTTTACGAAGGTGTAATAGAAAATTTCTTTGAGATCGTCCGCTTAATCGAGAAGTATCAGGATGAACTTGTTATCGTTAATGTGGGAAGGCTGACATCTTTAGCTACCATGTTCATCTTATACCGGTCTTTGATGAGCAAAGTCAAACACTACTATATCATGGGCGGTGCTTTCTGGGTTCCTGGAAATGTCACCGCTGTTTCTGAGGCTAATATTCATGCGGATCCGATTGCGGCTGATATCGTGTTTACATATGCCGATGGTGTAACTGTATTCCCTTTGAATGTTACCGATCATGCCATTGTCACACCGAAAATGGCAGATGAGATCGCTAATAAAGGAGAAATGAAGATAGTTAAAACCTTAATTGATTATTATTACGAGTTCTACAAAAAAAGAAATCCAAATCTCATCGGGAGCCCGATTCATGATTTATTACCAGTCATGGCAGCGGTTGATGATTCTATGTTCAGCTGTCAAATGCTGCCGGTGCATGTGGTAACCAGTCGGGAAGATCCGCATCGCGGGCACACCATAGCAGATATCCGCTCATACTCTACCCCTAAGGCAAAGCGGCATCGCGTGGCATTGCAGTTTGATTATTTCTCTTTTTATAGAAGATTTATGAGCACGATGACAGGGGGAGCGTTCAATGGGTAGACCAGGATAAGTCGTTCAACAACAAACCGAGCATGTAAGCGGAAAGCTTTCATGCTCGGTTTGTCTTGTTATTATTTCCTTATTTTTATGTCATTCTTCCGAACAGGCCTAGAATCACCAGGAGGATGATGATTCCCCACAATACTTTTTTCCATGGGAAGCCTCGTTTCTTCCAACGGTTAGGGTTAAAGGAAATCTCCACGTCATCCCGGGGACTTCGAGTTCTCCATATAGAAAATGGCCTGGCGTTTTTCAAAACGAGCGGGGCAATGAAAAAACCTCCGGCAAGACCGCCTATGTGTCCGAGGATATTGATATTCGGTCGTACAAATGTCATGACAACACCAATGACCAAAATCACCATTACAATTTGAGAGTTAGCCTGGTCTATCAAATGTTTACGATTGGCTACCATGTACAGGTAGACGCCAAAAATGCCGAAAATCGCTCCGGATGCGCCGAGGTGGGGAATATAGGAATCCGGGTTGAACAGGTATGTAGCTATGTTCCCGATGATGCCGGCAAATAAATACATGACCACGAATTTCACTTTACCAAGCATTTGTTCAAGCGCTGGTCCGAATAGTACAAGAGAAAAAGAATTAAAGAGGGCATGACCCAGCCCTGCATGTAAAAAAATAGGAGTGACTAATCTCCAATATTCTCCGGCAGTAATAGCGGTATTGAGTCCAATCCCCGCCCGGAGCCAGTCATGGGCGAAGCCAAATTGGAACAAGTCGATCAACATCCAGAGAACAAGGTGGATAGCTACCAGGGTGGAAACGATCGGGTAAAAACGTAGGAATTCTTTAAAGTTTTCGGTACGAACAAACATATTTCATCCCCTTTTGTTTTTGGAAATTTTACAACGAAAGCTCCCTTTACTTGAAGATCGGTTTCGTTACTTTTGCTTGGAGAAAATGGGGACTTGGAAATAACTCGCTTTCCGCGGGGAAGACGGCAAGCCTCCTCGAGCTTATGAAATGACCCCCTAAAATTGGACACTATGTAATTAAACAGCTTCTTCAAATTTTTCACGGTATTGGACAGGACTCATTCTAAGCTTTGATTTGATTCGTTGGTGATTGTAGTCATCCACAAATGC
>NZ_JBIEKD010000051.1:0-6879 GCF_043496955.1 Thalassobacillus sp. B23F22_16
GCCTCCAGCTTCCTTCAGATTCCAGGTCGTCCCAGACACCCTTGCCTTCAGCTAACGGTTACAATGACCTTCACCGCTCGGGACTTGAACCCTAAAGCGTGCGCACATGCCGGGCACACACAAAAAGAAAAGCCTCTCCCGGAGGAAGAGGCTTTTCTCTTCCTCATCTTTCAGACAACAGCGTCTGTTGGACGTAGCACCTTATTATTTCCTTAGAGAAAATAACAGGTTGCTGCAGGTTCACGGGACCAAATTCCTCCCCTGCTCGCGATAAGGATGTTTTCCGTAATTAAGTTAAATCCTACGCTACAAGATACCAATAAGAATGTCAATATATTTTCTGACTTTTTTATCTATTCTCACAATGAAAACCTTTACATTAGTAAAAATAATTCTAATTGCCTAATGGTGATGATCTCTTCCTGTTATACTTTAAGTAACAAGGTGAAAGTGAGGTTTAATCATGCAAACAATCTGGCATACATACAAACATTCTTCTTTTATTCTGAAAATGACTATCGGCTTCCTGCTTGGTATTGCTGTTGGTATTATCTTCGGACAACAGGCGGAAGTGCTGAAACCACTGGGTACGATTCTTATCAACCTATTAAGCTTAATTGCGATCCCAGTTATTTTTCTCACCGTTGTCCTCGCTATCAACCAGATGAAGCCGAGACATTTAGGTCGCCTGGGCGGCAAATTGCTAGTCTACTACGGGCTGACCACAGGGGCCGCGGTTGTCATCGGAGTAGCTCTAGCATTATGGATCAATCCGGGTTCTCAGCTTTCGTTACCTGATGCCCAGGTAGAAAAACCGGAAACTCCAGGCTTTTCGGATGTATTACTGAATATTGTCCCGGACAATATCTTTCAAGTCTTCGCATCCGGGGAGCTGATGGGTATTCTTTTCCTGGCCGTCATCATCGGATTGGGAATGGCCAGGATGAGATACGCCGATAAAGTCGACCTGCGTAATGCGGGAGAAACATTGCACCGGTTCTTTTCTGCTGCCAATGAGTTATTCTTTTTATTGTTAAAAGGAATTCTTCTCTATGCTCCGATTGGAATATTCGCCATTAGTGCTTCTTCATTCGGAAGCCAGGGTTGGCAGACTTTCCAATCCCTGCTGGCGTTTACCGGGGTGTTTTATCTAGGGGTCATCCTATTGTGGTTGTTCGTTTATACAGCTTTTCTCAAGTATGCAAAAGTCAGTATCCGCGGTTTTTTCAAAAAGACAAAAGAGGCGTATTTTACTGCATTCTTTACATCCAGCAGTATTGCTTCCCTTCCTGTTGCCATTGAATCAGCTAAAAAAGCAGGGATATCCGAGCGGACAGCCAATTTTTCCTTGCCGATCGGAGCTGTATTTAACTCAGATGGCGGGGCATTACGGATGGGAGTGTCCATCGTTTTTGCCGCCAATATCACTGGCCTTGAGTTGTCTGTCATGGACTTTCTTACCATTGTATTAGTCGGAACACTACTGTCAATTGGGACAGCTGGTATTCCAGCTGCTGGACTGGTTACGTTGGCAGCCGTGCTCAGCCTGTTCAACTTGCCACTAGAAATTGTCGCATTGATTGCTGGAGTGGATGTACTGATTGGCATGGCTGGTACCGCCTCGAATGTTTTAGGAGATATCGTTGGTTCCGCAGTCATTGACCGTAATGAAGAAGCTGATTCCGATTCAGCCGCCTGATGTCTTATCTGTTTCTGTGTCTACTTTATTACTAGACAGCATACTGGAGTACTAGACAAGACAGGCTGTTACTAGAAGTAATATGAAATTTACCAGACAATCTGAGAAAAATACTGGACACCTTCATTTTTTCACTAGACTTTCCAAGCGAATACTAGACAAAAAGTGTCGATACTGGACAACACTGCCGGTATCGATTTTTTTGGAGTAATATTTGAAACGTTACCTGTTTGCATGGAAGATGAACAGGGTAAAGGTATCCCGAAAAACTAGAAGGAATGGATGCCAATGCAACAAGTAAAAGTAAAGTTGATATATGAAACTTCCCTTATTTTATTAGCACTTACTTCTGTGTTATTTCTGGTGTTTGACTTGTCCTACCAGCCGGTCATCGACAAGGTGATTTGGGCGGTATTTTTCATTGATGTCATTATCCGGATCACGATTAGTAAAAACAAGTGGGGGTATATAAAAACACATCCGCTCGATCTTGTCGCCGCTATCCCGTTAGGCGGTATGTTCCAAATGGCAAGGCTGGCGCGTCTGCTCATGGTGTTAAGGGTCTTTGCTATATCGAAAAATTATTTCAAAACCTTTTTTAAGTGTATTGAAAACCAATAATCTGGACCGAGTATTCACCATATCCGTGGTGCTGTTATTTTTATCCACGGTACTAATTCGATACTTCGAGCCAGGTATCAATAGTTATGGAGATGGGCTCTGGTGGTCAATCGTAACCACAACCACTGTCGGCTATGGTGATATCTCTCCCGCTTCCGTAGGTGGACGAGTCATAGCGGTTGTACTTATGTTAGTGGGGATAGGCCTGATCGGGATGCTGACAGGTTCCATTACCACTTACTTTGTTAAAGAGAGAAAATCGAAACATCCAACCGTGCAATTCGTCCAGAAAGAATTAGATCGCTATGAAGAGTTGACTGCTGATGATATGCATAGGCTTTCCGTAGTGTTAGAAGAGCTGTCTCACGAAAAAAAGCCATAAAAAAAAGGACTCCTCAGCGATAGGAGTCCGTTTTTCCATTTCATTCTTCACTACTAAATTCGGATTCTGCCAATGTGATAGCAATTTCATCTTCAATATCCTGAACCGATCCCAGATAATTATTCAATACGACAGCGAAAATCAGCTCTTCCCCATCCTTGCTGGTCACATAACCAGACAGTGAAGTAACTCCGGTCAAAGATCCGGTCTTTGCTTTAACGTTGTCTTCTGCTGGGGTATCATTCATCCGGTAACGAAGTGTTCCCCCTACAAACCGATCACTTCTTCCTGCGACAGGAAGGGAAGCTAAATATTCAGGATACCACTCTTTCCCTCTTACTTGATATAATAGTTCAGAAATTTCATGGGCAGGCACCATGTTGACATGGGACATACCGGAACCATCCCGTAGTCGCAGCGTATCAGCTTCCACTCCTATATCCATCAGGAAATCTTCCACCACTTCCAGCCCTTTTTCCCAGCTGCCTTCATCGTGAACGACTTTCCCCATTTCTTTTATTAAGGTTTCTGCATGTCCATTGTTGCTTAGTTTCATAAAGGGTATTAACAGCTCTTCCAACGGCATCGACTGTTTGGAAGCAAGCAATTCAGCAGACTCAGGAGCTGATCCCTCTCCGGCTAATTCCCCTTTTACCTTAATACCTTCCTTATCTAATGCTCTTCCGAACAGATGCAATGCTAGTCCGGAAGGTTCATCGACAGCAACCCAGGAGCGGGAACGGAACCCTTCAACAGGAATCTCACCTTCTACAATAATCTGGTTAGTTCCATGCTTACGTTCAATAGAAATATCCTTCTCTTGATTCATTGGTACTGTTTTTGCCTGGTTAATAATTTCTACATAATCGTTTTCCGGTACAACTTTCACCTCCGCCGGCTCCCCGGCTGTATCCGCTGGATGTGCTTCCACGATGACGGTGCCTGCATCGTAGTCTTCATTAGGAGCGGCAGTCAGGGCAGAAACCTGAGCGGCATAATAGTTCGTTTCATCGTTCCAGGAAATATCTTCGGACAACCGGACATCATCGTACCAGCTGTCATCCGCTATCACATTTCCTTTCACTTCTTTGATTCCGGCTTCTTTTAACGCGTTTGCTAAAGTATCAAAGTCTTTTTCCATCAACGTAGGGTCGCCTTTCCCTTTCAAATATAGATCGCCATGCAGTTTATTTCCTTTTATTTCTCCCTCGGCAAGAACTTCCGTCGGGAAAGTGTAGTCAGAACCAAGAACCTCTAATGCAGCAGCAGCGGTCAACAGCTTCATATTAGAAGCCGGCTTCAGTCGCTTATCAGCATCATGTTCGTAAAGAACCTCACCTGTTTCGGCAGAGCGGATACTGACGCCTGCCAGCGCCCCTTCTAATTTTTCATCTGCCATAATCATATTCAGCTGATCGGTTAAGGCCTCATTTTCAGAAGAGGCGGTCACTTGTGGATTATCATAGGCTTGAAAAGGGGCAAACAACATTACGGAACACAGAAACATTACCACGATTTGTTTCGCTTTTGCAGGCAGCATCTTATGTATCTTCCTCCTTGAATAAATTGGTACTTCAACCTTAGCAAAGAATACTGAAAATTTTAACAATTGTTCAAAAAACAGCTAATTGGTCTGGTGTATTTATGACTTTTGACTGAGTAGGTTTTCTCCCCATTGAAATACCTGTCATAAAGAAGGATTTTTTGTTTAAAAAGTGAATGTAGTAAAGAAGTGACAGAAATTCTTTATGAGGTGAGCCAAATGAAAACAAAAGCTCCAATTGAATTAGGAAACCGCATCCAGTTAATTGATGGTTATGATTTGGGGATGCCTGGCAGAACAGGCACCTATGTACTTAATGAAGAGCACCTGACTCTGATTGAAACAGGACCCAGTCCCTCTATTCCGTATGTACTTGAGGGCTTGAAAGAATTGGATATTAATCCTGAAGCTATCCGTTTTATCATTGTGACCCATATTCACCTGGACCATGCAGGCGGGGCAGGACTTTTATTGAAAGAATGTCCTAATGCCGAAGTAGTAGTACATCCTCGCGGGGAGCGACATCTCGCTGATCCATCCCGATTGATTGCCGGCGCCCGTGCCGTTTATGGAGAGAAGTTCGATGAATTGTTTGATCCCATTGTTCCGATTCCAGAAGACCGCCTGATTGTGAAAGAAGATGGAGAAACCCTGGATATCAGTCCGGATTGTACCCTAACCTTTTATGATTCACCTGGTCATGCCAAACATCATTTCAGCATCCATGATTCCAAAAGTAACGGCATTTTCACGGGAGACACAGTCGGTGTAAGGTATCATCAAACCCAGGATAAAGGATTAACCTTCTATTTGCCTTCTACATCACCGAACCAGTTCGATCCCAGTGCTATGCGTGCTTCCATCGACCGATTCCGCACGCTCGGTGTCGACCGAATCTATTTCGGCCATTTTGGTGAATCGGCCCAACCCGAAGAAGTATTCCAGCAGGTAGAAGCATGGCTGCCAAAGTTTGTCGCAGCAGGCGAAGAGGCATTGGCTAATGAGGAAGGACAAGCAGGTGTCAAAAAGCGCCTCTACCAGTTAGTTCAGGATTATCTACAAAACCACCATATCCCTGACAATCACCCTGTTCACCAGGTATTGGAAGTAGATTTCGAAGTATGTGCCATGGGCATTGTTGATTTTCTGAATAAGCAAAACAAATAACTCCCTTTAAACGGTCGGAAAAATTCCGGCCTTTTTCTAACGGCTTTTTGAACAAATCCTCTGATACCTCACCGCGAGTGACATTCCCCCTCTTAAAGCAGCTACGCTTCCTCTCCAATGCTAAAGTCGCAGCGTTTAAAACTTCTATAAAATGGTTATAGCCCATTACAACACGGAAAGGATGTGAAGGAATGAAAGCAGTAACGTTTCAAGGAAAAGAAAACATGCAAGTGAAAGATGTTGAAGCTCCGTCCATCCAGCAGCCGGATGATATGATCGTAAAAATAACAGCCAGCGGGATATGCGGCTCTGACCTTCATTTATACAAAGGTGGAATCGAGCCGGAACAGGATTACATCGTCGGACATGAGCCTATGGGCATTGTTGAAGAAGTTGGACCTGAAGTGAAGAACCTGAAAAAAGGTGACCGTGTCGTTATCCCATTCAACATAGGGTGCGGCGAATGCTTTTTCTGTAATAACCAGATGGAAAGCCAATGCGATAACTCCAACCCACACGGTGAAATAGGCGGCTTGTTCGGTTTCACAGAAATGTTCGGTAACTTTCCCGGAGGTCAGGCAGAGTACTTAAGAGTACCTTATGCTGATTTTACTTCGTTCAAGGTTCCGGAAAACAGTAACCTGGATGACGAAAGCGTACTGTTTTTATCTGATGTCATCCCTACCGCATACTGGAGTGTCGAACATAGCGGTGTAAAAGAAGGCGACACCGTCGTCATATTAGGAAGTGGACCAATTGGTTTGATGGCCCAGAAATTTGCCCGTCTTAAAGGAGCTGAGCGAGTCATCACGGTCGATCAGGTCGACCACCGTCTGGAGCATGCAAAGAAAACCAATCAGGTAGAGACGTTCGATTTCAAAGAAAATCCGGATATCGGAGCTTTATTGCATGAAGAAACAAAAGGCGGTGCGGATGTTGTCATCGATTGTGTAGGAATGGATGGGACCGTGCCTCCGAATGAAGAATTCGGTTCCGAACATGACAACCAATTTGGAACAATCAGTCCGATTGTAACAGCTTCTCAGGCTGTCCGTAAGTTTGGTACTGTTCAATTGACTGGTGTTTATGGCACAGAAGCAAATGGCTTCCCGATTGGAGATTTCTTCAGCCGAAATGTTTCCCTGAAAATGGGACAAGCGCCGGTCATCCACTTGATGCCGATGCTTTATGACATGATTGAAAACAACAAGTTCGATCCTACAGACATCATCACCCACCGCATGCCGATTGATGATGCAGCCAAAGCCTATGATATTTTTGATAAAAAAGAAGATGGAAACATCAAAGTAGTACTGAAGCCATAAACAAATAGCATGAATTGAGGCTGGGACAAAACCCAGTAAATTAAACGGAAAGTGGTCGGCATCAAAATGATGCCGACCACTTTTTTATGGTTTTCTTTTATTTTCAATAAAGAAAATAAGGACAACCTCTGATAAAATTAAA
>NZ_JBIEKD010000052.1:0-4069 GCF_043496955.1 Thalassobacillus sp. B23F22_16
CTTTATGTGTCTGCAAGGGATACCGATAAAAAAGGTATTTTTATGTCACCTGAATGGAAATTTTTGTCGGCAGCAGAAAATAAGCACAATAAATACAATAAACCACATCGTCTTCCGGAAAAGCCTGTATCGCTTGAAAATATGATAGCAATCGCAAAAGAATTAAGTAAGCCATTTCCTTTTGTACGAGTGGATTTTTATGAATGTGATAACCAAGTTGTTTTTGGCGAGCTGACATTTACACCTGGCAGTGGAATATATACTTCACAAACAAGCATTCAAGGAAAAACAATGGGAGAATTACTTGATATTTCAGGCGAAGTAAAAAAGAAGTTGAATAATAAATAACAGTTATTCACTTCAATCTTAAGTAATTTATTGTTTTATACTTCATTAAAATTTAGTGGGCTTATAATTCAGTATTTAAATAGTGCTGGAGCTTATATATTAAAAACTTCGAATTTCCAATTTTAAAGGGGCTCCTAAAAATGAGTAATAAATTTACAAATAAAATAAATTTCATAAAGAAAAGATATAATCAAATTTTTACCATTAAAAGTATAAAGAAATTCTCAAATAAGAAATTTATTCGAAATGTAATTACTGTAGCTTCCGGTACTGCTGCTGCTCAAGCAATTACAATGCTCTTTTCCCCGATAATCACACGGCTCTATGGCCCTGAAAACTACGGGGTTATGGGAACGTTTATAGCAATTATAGCAATTGTAACCCCTATTGCTGCTTTAACATATCCTACAGCTATTGTTTTACCCAAAAGTGATAATCATGCAAAAGGTATTGTCCGTTTGTCACTTTATATTACAATGGCTATTACAATAATTACAGCAATAGTCTTATTCTTATTTAATCAACAAATAATAGAACTTTTCAATATAGAAACTATATCACCTTACTTATTTTTAATTCCAGTAGCCATACTTTTAGGAGGCTTTTTACAAGTAGTTGAACAATGGTTAATCAGAACTAAGCAATTTAGGATTACAGCACAAGTATCGGTAATTCAAGCGTTAATTATTCACGGAGGGCAAGCTGGTTTAGGTTATATCCATCCAGTTGCTAGTGTGCTTGTTCTCTTTTCTGCTATAAAAGACGGAGTAAAGGGTTCACTCATGCTCTTATTTTCACAGAAAGGAGAGCAAAGACTTTCTTTTATTCCTAAAGATAAGACATCTGTAAAAAAATTAGCAATCTATCATAAAAATTTCCCACTATATCGGGCACCGCAAGTATTTTTAAATGCAACTTCCCAAAGTTTGCCGATCCTTATGTTAACGACTTTCTTCGGACCTGTCTCTGCAGGTCTTTATTCCATTGGGAGAACGGTTTTGAATATCCCATCTACTCTAATTGGAAAGTCTGTTGGGGATGTGTTTTATCCAAGGATATCAGAGGCTGCCAACAAAGGGGAAAATTTAACGAAGTTAATAAAAAAAGCTACTATTACGCTGGCAGTTGTTGGAATATTACCCTATTCACTAGTTGTTCTACTTGGTCCGTGGCTTTTCACCTTCGTTTTTGGGCAAGATTGGACAATAGCTGGAGAATATGCAAGATGGCTGTCTCTGTGGGTTTTTTTTATGTTTATTAATCAACCGAGTATTCGTGCTTTACTAGTCTTAAATGCACAGTCTTTCCATCTGAAGTTTACTGTGCTTACATTAATTACGCGTGTTGTTGCTTTGGCAATCGGTTATTATTTTTTCTCAAGTGATCTGTTGGCCATTGCTTTATTCGGAATATCGGGTGCAATATTAAATCTGCTTTTGATTTTTATCACTCTAAAGTTTAGTGAAAAATTTGATAGACAACGGAGGAAATAAAATAGTGAAGCTATTTGTTTGCGGTGATGTCGTTAATTATGAAAAGGAAGATGGAATTTTTTGTTCAAAAGACTTAGCTAATATCATTTCTACTGCAGATTACTCTATTTGTAATTTTGAAGCACCTATTGAGGGTGTGGGGTATAAAAGACAAAAAGTCGGTAAACATCATTTTCAAAGAAAATCAACAATAAGTGGTTTGAAGCACCAAGGTTTTGATCTTTTATGTTTAGCAAACAATCACATCATGGATTTTGGTGAAAAAGCTTTACAAGTAACTATACAAGAAGCAAAAAATCAGGGATTAGATACAATTGGAGCAGGAAAGAACTTTTCAGAAGCATACAAACCGATAGTTAAAACTTTTAATAATATAAAAGTTGGCTTTGTAAATGCATGTGAGGCGCAATTTGGGGTACTTGATTATAGTTCGCATCCTGGTCATTCTGGTTATGCATGGATCAATCATAGTACTATTGATCAACAAATAATGCAGTTGAAAATGGAGTGTGACTTCATTATATTACTAGCACATGCTGGGTTAGAACATTACAATATCCCACAAAAAGAGTGGCGCATGCGCTATAAACATCTTTGTGAGTTAGGAGTGGATGTCGTGATTGCATCTCACCCACATGTGCCACAAGGTTATGAAAAATTTAAAAACTCTCTGATTTTTTATAGCCTTGGAAATTTTTACTTTGATTCGGAGAATTTCAAGATGAAACAAGACAATTCTTTTTCTGTTATTTTAGACCTTCAAAAAGGTAAAGAAATAAATTTTGAACTAGTTTACCATCATAAGGAAAATGGGCAACTTCAGCTATCTCCAAAAGATAAACAAGTTGATTTATATCACTTAAATCAAATGCTAAATGTAAACTATGAACAATTATGTGAAGAAATGTCTGTGAATATTTTTAATAATAAAATCAGAAAAAATCTTGTTTATTCCTTAGTTCCATTTACTTACAATGGCGAATTATTTTCGTCTGCTAAACTTTTAATAAAAAAGATCCTAGGTAAACAGAATAACAATAAAGAATTGCTGGCGTTACATTTATTAAAAAATGAAACGTATTTTTATGCGGCAAAGCATGCATTAGAAATTCGAGCAAAAGGAAAGGATTATTAAATATGAAGATAACGATTGCAGGAACAGGTTATGTAGGTTTATCAAATGCTATTTTATTAGCTCAACACAACGAAGTAATTGCATTAGATATTATCCAAGAAAAAGTAGATATGATTAATAATAAAAGGTCTCCGATTATAGATAATGAGATTGAAGAATTCCTTGCATCAAAAGAATTGAACTTAACCGCAACAACAGACAATTATAAAGCTTATAAGAATGCTGAATATGTAATTATATCTACACCTACAAATTATGATCCAGAAAAGAATTACTTTAATACACGAACAGTTGAAGCTGTAATTGCTAATGTATTATCTATTAATCCAGAAGCAGTGATGGTTATTAAATCGACGGTTCCGGTAGGTTATACAGAAGCAGTGCGAGAGAAATTTGAGACAGAAAATATTATTTTTTCACCAGAGTTTTTAAGAGAAGGTAAAGCATTATATGATAATTTGAATCCTTCAAGAATTGTTATTGGTGAACAGTCCGAAAGAGCCAAAGTTTTTGCTGATTTGTTAGTAGACGGCGCAGTTAAAGAAAATATTGACGTCTTATTTACAAATTCAACAGAAGCAGAAGCTATTAAACTATTTGCAAATACTTATCTAGCAATGAGGGTTGCTTTCTTTAATGAGCTAGACTCCTATTCGGAAATTAGAGGTTTAAATACTAAGCAAATTATTGATGGCGTTGGCTTAGACCCGCGTATAGGCAACCATTACAATAATCCATCTTTTGGATACGGTGGTTACTGCTTACCAAAAGATACTAAGCAACTATTAGCTAACTACGAAGACGTTCCAAATAATATAATGGCTGCAATAGTTGATGCAAATAGAACCAGAAAAGATCATATTGCAGATATGATAATTAAAAGAAATCCTAAGATTGTTGGTATTTATCGACTTACAATGAAAATGGATTCTGATAACTTTAGGCAGTCAGCTATTCAGGGTGTTATGAAGCGTATTAAAGCTGAAGGAATCGAAGTTGTTGTGTATGAACCAGCATTTTATGACGAAACTTTCTTTAATTCTAGAGTAATTAATGACTTTGATGAATTTAAGAAAGTATCAGATGTTATTGT
>NZ_JBIEKD010000053.1:0-4090 GCF_043496955.1 Thalassobacillus sp. B23F22_16
AAAATCATATTTTAACATATTGAAATTCCGTACGATGAGAATAGACACACCGAAAGACACTCCAACTCACTTGCTGGAAAACCCAGCACAGTATATTACTAGAATGGGTGAATTTTTGAGAAAGACTTCACTTGATGAGTTACCGCAAATTTGGAATATCTTTGTTGGGCATATGAGTATTATTGGACCTAGGCCTGCGTTATGGAATCAATATGATTTGATTGCTGAACGGGATAAGTATGGCGCAAATGATGTTCCACCTGGGATGACTGGTTGGGCTCAAATTAATGGAAGAGATGAGCTTCCAATTACAGTAAAGGCAAAGCTGGATGGTGAGTACGTTAAGAGAATTAATTTTAGAATGGATGTTAAATGTTTTTTTGGAACTGTCGTCAGTATAGTTAAGAGTGAAGGAGTTGTTGAAGGCGGAACTGGAAGTACAGGGGAAAAAGAGATTGCAAGTACTAAGGAGAATTGAAACATGAAGAAAGCATACTTATCCATTGACATAGAAGAATGGTATCATCTCGATTATTTGAAAACATATCAAGTTAATAAAGATGAAGTTGAGACAATACCACAGATTTTTAATTTTCTAGATATGTTAGACAAGCTAAATATCAAAGCTACATTTTTCACACTTGCTGAATTAGCCTATAAACATGCGGATATTTTAAGAGAAATAAAAGATAGAGGTCATGTAATAGGTTGTCATGGCTTAGATCATGAACTTTTATATAATAAAACAAATGCTGAATTTAAAGAGCAAATAGTTGAAGGAAAAAAAATGCTAGACTCCGTTTTAGGTGAAGAGGTTGTCAAGGGTTATCGGGCCTCCTGCTTTTCCATGGATAGAAAAAAACTCGATATTTTAGAAGAATGTGGCTATAGCTATGATTCTAGTTATATTAGTTTTGCGAAACATCCACTTTATGGAAGCCTTGATTTGAGCGGTTATCAAAAAATTGAAGATTTAACATACCAAAAAGATAATTTTCTAGAATTTGAAATACCGACATACCAAATAGGGAAGTATAATTTACCTATATCTGGCGGTGGATATCTTAGGTTACTCCCTTATCCCTTAATTAGTTTTCTGATTAGGAAATACTTTAAGGACCATAATAACTTTATATTGTATTTACACCCTTTTGAGTTAACCGATATAAATTTACCGTTTCCAAAGGAAATGCCAGTAAAAGATAAATTTAGAGCGTCAGTTGGTAGGAAGGGTAATCTTAGAAAATTAGAAAAGGTACTGTTAATGTTATTAAATGAAGGTGTTGAGTTTCGTACCTTTGAGCAGGAATTAAAAGTGAGGGATGGCAATGGGGCAAGTTTTAGTTACGGGATGTAATGGTTTTATCGGATCTAGAGTCACAAATGCCCTGTTAAATAAAGGCTATAAAGTCCTGGGTTTATCTACTGGAGAAAAACCAAAAATATTACATGAGCATTTTAAATATATAAGAACGGATCTTACTGATTGTATTGCTGTGGAGAATATATTCTCCAATTATGATATATCTACAGTTATACACTTGGCAGCAATTGCCCATCTTAAAGGACGAAAAAAAATTGAGTGGAATGAATTCTACAGAGTAAATACACTAGCAAGTAAAACAATATTCCAATGCGCTATAAGGAAGGGCGCCAGTATATTTTTTGCCAGCTCTGTAGATGTATATGGAAATATAGACGATTCTATTATAAAAGAAGACTGCCTTCCAAATCCAATTTCAGCCTATGCTAAATCCAAGTATTTTGCTGAAAAAACTTTGGAAGATTTGGGGGAGAAGTATTCCCATAACTATGTAATTGGTAGATTTGCCCCTGTTTATGATAGGGAGTTTATGAAAGATGCCTATAAAAGAATTTATCTAAAGAGCCCAGACATAGCATTCACCCTTGGTGGTAGGTATAGTTATCACTTTGTATCTGTTAATAATGTGGTTGAATTTGTAGTTGAGTGGCTTAATTCCAAAAAAAATATATCTGGTATATTTAATGTTTGTGATAAGGAACCCATTAATCCAAAGGAATTTATTTCTTTAGAAAAGAAGTTGGGTAATTCCAAAAGAGTTATTCACCTACCTGATTTAGCAATGACTTTTATTAAAAATAGCATAGAGATATCAATTAAATTATTTAAGAACCAAAAGCTTAATAAATTTCGTACTAATCTATATAAGTTAATTAGACCTGCTAGATATTCAACCAATAGAATGGAACAAGTAATGACACCAAGGTGGAATTTAAAGAATACAGTATATAGGGAAATACAATAAATAACTCTCCCACTTGTCATATTTAATTTAATAATAAGGTGGATTAAAATGCCAAAGGTATTAGTTACAGATTGCAACTCTAGAAAAGCTTTATGTGCTGTGAGAAGCCTTGGGAAAAAAGGGTACCAAGTAATAGCAGCTTGCGACAATAAAATAAACATGTCTAGGTTTAGTAAATACTGTTCTAAATTTCATTACTTACCAAACCCTGTTTTCGAAGAAGAAAATTATCTTGCTACACTAACTAAATTGATTAGAGAACATTCTATTGATGTCTTAGTACCAATGGAAGATGAAACAGTTGAATTAATAATAAATAATAGAGATAAAATTGGCAGTATTAAAACTTTATTGCCAGGTTATGAAACATTTATGCTTGCTAGGGATAAAGGTAAAACTATTAAATATGCAATAGATTTGGGGGTGTCGTGTCCTTACACGTATTTCCCTAATAATATTGCTGATTTAGAGAAATTAAAAGATGAAATCAATTATCCAGTTATTATAAAGCCTCGAATGAGTTCAGGTTCTCGTGGACTCTCTTATGTTGAAAATAAAAAGGAATTGATAACAAAGTATAAGGAAATTCATAGCATTTATCCTTTACCTATTATTCAGCAATATGTATCTGGTAACTACAAAAAAATACAAATTTTATTAATGACAGACGAGGACCATAAGGTAAAGGCTTCATGTACATATCAAGGGATTAGGGAATTTCCGGTAGATGGTGGACCTGTAACATTATGGAAAACTGTTGAACTTCCGGAAATTGAAAATCAAACAATAGAGTTTATGGAAAAAATTAATTGGGTAGGATTTGCGGAAGTTGAATACATAGTGGACTACAACACAGGTAAACATTTCTTAATGGAAATTAACCCTCGTTTTTCTGCAAATATAGCACTAGCAGTCAATGTTGGTATTGATTTCCCGTTTATTTTTTCTGAGTTATCACTGAGTAAAGAAGTAGGAACCAAAATAAACAATAAATTTAATGAATACTGTCAATGGTTATTACCGGGGGACCTACTTAATTTTGCTTTTAATAAGAAGAGATTTAACCAAGAAATAGGTTATTTCTTTAATAAGCCTAAGAATATTAGTTATGCAATATTATCAAAGGAAGATCCCCTGCCAACAGTTGCTACTGTGTTGTCAACGTTTATTAACTTAGTTGGAAACCTCAAAAATCTTCAAGCAAAACTAAAAGCTAGTAAGTAACTTATGTTTGGATCTTATGTTAAATCAATAGGGATATTTATAAAGGAGAGAGTTATGAAAAAGGTATTTGAAAAAAATGGACTGATATATTATGAATATAACCCTAGTATTACAAAGCCTTTTTACAAAGATTTAGAACCACTAACATTAAAAAGAAGAGTAAGACTTCTTCTTGCCTATTTAACTGGCTATAAAGTATTTTATATAGCTGATAAAAATAACTTGATTGGTTACTGTCTAGTACAGAATGGAAAAGATAAAAGATATAAATTTTCTACAAAAAAGGATATTATAGTGGGGCCTTATTTTGTTCATGAAGATTATAGGGGTAGAAAGCTGTCGATAGTATTGTTGGATTATATATTAAATACATCAGGTATTGAATTCAAGTTTGCATATGATTACATTCATAAAGATAATATCCCGAGTATTAAAGCGTCTGAAGCTGTAGGGTTTCAATATTTAAGTGATGCCCACATAACTAAACTGTTAAGATCGATAAAATTATGTGATAAAGGAAAGGGAGACTATATAATTTTGAAATTCTCTAAATCATGATATTTTTAATATTTAATGCA
>NZ_JBIEKD010000054.1:0-3405 GCF_043496955.1 Thalassobacillus sp. B23F22_16
ACCCAATAACGTAAGGCGGAGGAATCCACACCGATCTCTTTCGCTAGTTCGTTATAGCTTATCATCTCGTTTAGATAGCGATGAACAGCCTGGTGTTTTTCTTCTTTCGTAAATGTTTTCAAGATAAGTACCCCCTTAGGTTGGATAAGTGTCCAACGATTGGGGGGCACTTTACTTTAGCTCGAGGAGGCTTGCCGACTTCCCCGCGGAAAGCGAGTTATTTCCCGGACCCTTAAGCTTAATATGTTAACGGAACCGCCTTTCATAACACTTTCTAAGCTAAGCACCTGAATCATTTTAGATTCAAGTGAGCCGGGTGATTCATGTGCTGGTTTAACCTGTGGTAAGATGAAAGCACTAATGCTTTTCCAAAAGGAGGATATTATGAAAAAGCTTACAGTCCTGTTGTTGCTAGTGCTGCTTACGGTCGCCTTAGCAGCATGCAATAACGAGGAAGAACCAACAGCAGAAGAACGATTTATGGAATACATAACATTATGGGAAGACGGCAAGTTTGAAGAAATGTATGAAATGATGAGCGCTTCCTCAAAAGAGGAATTCAGTAAAGAGGAAGCGGTAGAGCGATTTGAAAAAATCTATCAGGATGTTGGAATTGAAGAGTTGAAAGTAGATTTTGAACAAAATGAGGAAGAGGAAGAAGATGCTGAAGATGAAACAGAGAAAACAATCCCTTTTCAGGCATCCATGAATTCTGTAGCTGGTGAAAACGAATTTGATTATGAAGCGACCTGGATCAAAGAGGAACGGGAAGTAGACAGTGAAACAGAGGAAAACTGGTATGTCAACTGGAACCCGGGCTTCATTTTTCCAGAAATAGCGGAGGGACAGGGAGTAGGCATTACTTCCGTCCCCGCCGAACGCGGGGAAATCTTTGATCGAAATGGCAATGGACTAGCCATCAATGATGACTTTATCGAATTTGGTGTCGTTCCAGGGCAATTAGGTGAAGAGGAAGAAGAAACGAAAGAAGAGCTTGCCGAATTGCTTGATATGTCGGTAGAAGCAATAGATCAAAAACTTGATGCCGGCTGGGTACAGGAAGACTCGTTTGTCCCCTTGAAAAAAATACCAGCTGAGGAGAAGGAGAGAATCGAAGCGATTGCTGAGGTCGAGGCTACAACCTCCCGTGATGCGACAGGAAGGTATTATCCATACGGGGAAGCGGCTGCGCATCTGACCGGCTATATCCGTCAGGTCACTGCAGAGGACCTGGAAAAATTAGATGATGATAAATATAACAGCAATAGCGTAATTGGACATGGAGGCTTGGAAGCAGAGTTTGAAGAAACGTTAAGCGGAAAGCCAGGGGTCGAAGTATACGCGGTAGATGAGGAGACGGATGAAAGAACCACAATTGCAGAGACAGAGGTCGAGCACGGGGAAGACATCGAACTTACTGTTGACGCCGACGTGCAAGAGAAGGTCTATCAGTCTTATGACGGCGAAGGAGGAGCAACAGCGGCTATCAATCCGACGACAGGGGAAACATTGGCACTCGTAAGTTCACCTGCCATCGATCCGAACTTGCGAGTTTATGGCACCAACCAGGACATCGGCGATGAGCTGGACCCAAGTCTGAACAGGGCGATGCATACATTTGCGCCGGGATCAGTAGTCAAACCGATTACTGCTGCTATCGCTATGACCAACGGGGCGATCGAGTCGGAAGAAACGATGGATATTAACGGAAAAACATGGTCAAAAGATGATGGTTCGTGGGGGAGTTATGAGATCAGTAGGGTGACAGAATTTAATGGTCCCGTCGATGTTACCAACGCATTGATTCGTTCCGATAATATTTTCTTTGCCCGTACGGCTTTGAAAATGGAACCGGAAACGTTCCGAAGTGGGCTGGAGGATTTCGGGTTTGACGAGGAAATTCCCTATGATTATCCGCTCTATAACTCTCAGATTTCCAATGAAGATACCTTCCGGGATGATTTGCTGATGGCAAACACAGCCTACGGTCAAGGGCAAATGGAAATGTCTGTGCTGCACCTTGCCACGGCCTATACGCCATTCTTCAATGAAGGTAACTTATTGAAGCCAGCCATTGTTCAATCCGAGAATACGCCGGATGTTTGGAAAGAAAATGTCACCGATCCCGAATATAATGATGTCATCAAAAACGCCTTGCGCCAGGTGGTTGCTCATGAGGCAGGAACCGCACGAGCAGCTAATATCGACGGAAAAGCACTTGCTGGTAAGACAGGTACCGCCGAACTGAAGCGTACAAAAGAAGAGGAAGGATTGGAAAACGGCTGGTTCGTTGTTTATCCGAGCGAAAATACGGATATATTACTTGCAATGATGAAAGAAGATGCCAAAAGCGGGGATGTCGTCGAGCAGGCAGCAGATTTATTCCGAAATATGGAATAACCGCCCGCTTGTTGCTAAAGTTACAATAGTTTTTTATAATGGAAAGAGTACAAAAAAAGCATAGATTCGAAGCCTTCCAAGGGGAGCCAAACATGGCTGAGAGTGGACAGTGTCCTTACCCTTCGAACCTGTTAGTTAATACTAGCGTAGGAATGGTGGCTTTTATGATGGTGCAATGCAAACGGAATCCGTCCATCTGGAAGCTTCCCCCTTGGCATTGCTTTTTTTGTTGCCAAAAATCAAGGGGAGTGATTAAAAGTGAGAAACAAACGAACATTATTTATGGTGGAAGTCGCGATATTTGCAGCGCTTGCGACGTTATTGGACTTTATCCCGATTTTCAAAATGCCACAGGGCGGCTCGGTGTCGCTTGCCATGATACCTGTTTTCCTTATCGCATTTCGCTGGGGGTTAAAAGGAGGACTGCTGACCGGGTTCCTTTATGGTGTATTCCAGATTATCGTCGGTCAGGCGTATATTCTGACACCACTACAGGCTTTTATTGAATATGGACTGGCATTCACGGCTCTGGGGTTAGCAGGGATATTTGCCAGCACGGTCAAACAATCATTGATTAACCATAATACGAAGAAATTCTTCACGTATGTTTCGCTCGGTATTCTATTAGGCAGCGCGTTGCGGTTCTTCGCCCATGTGGTTGCCGGCGTGGTATTCTTTGCCGAGTACACCGAGGCAGAAAATATCTGGCTCTACTCACTGGGTTACAATGCATCTTATATGGTACCAGCTGCCATCATCAGTGCTCTCGGACTCGGGTATCTATTTAAGAAACAGCCGCGGATTATCCTGAATGATCAGGAACAGGCATCTTACCGGGCGGCAGCAAGTCCAAGTGAACAAATAAACTAAAACCAATGGAGGCTGGGACAAAACCCAGTAAATTAAACGGAAAGTGGTCGGCATCAAAATGATGCCGACCACTTTTTTATGGTTTTCTTTTATTTTCAATAAAGAAAATAAGGACAACCTCTGATAAAATTAAAG
>NZ_JBIEKD010000055.1:0-3381 GCF_043496955.1 Thalassobacillus sp. B23F22_16
AGAATTCAAGGGGAAGTCCTCCTTTTGATGTTTGTATTTGGGTACAAATGCATCATAACGGAGGGCTTTTTTTCATTCAAGGATCCTTCTACTGAATCCCACAGGAATCTCCCGCGGGAGAAGGAGCAAGGCAAGATCCCGCAGGGCTTAGCCCGAGGAAGCTTGCCAGGTCCCCCGCAGGAAAGCGAATCCTTCCCCAACGCCCCTTTTCCTCAAACAATATCTCGAAATCAAGTCTTCGACTTTTCGGTCTTATAATTGAATAAGCAAAACAATACTATCGATTAGAGTTATGGAAAGGGTATGATAGAATTGGGCTGAAGGAGTTAATGCTATGTTTAAATCTCGTTCATGGAAATTATTATTATCTTTTTTGATCTCCATAGCAGGTGGAGGCGTTTTTCTTTATCTTCATTTTCCTTTGCCCTGGATTCTGGGACCGGTGGCTTTTCTACTGATATACAAGGTAACGACAAAGAAAGCAACCGCAGCTTCTTTAAAACTGAGGAATTTGAGTTTCGGGTTTTTAGGCATACAAATAGGAAATACATTTACTGCCGATACTTTTACGAGTGTCACGCCTTATTTGATCCCTTATAGTATTTTTACTTTATTATTGATTGCTATCAGTTTATTAAATGCTTATATTATTTCCAGATACATTGAAATTGACGCGAAGACAAGTATGCTGGGCAGTGTGCCGGGTGGATTATCAGCCATGCTGGCATTGAGCGATTCATTAAGAGGAAATACGGTCCTTGTGACGATTTTGCATACGATTAGATTAGTTACTGTCTTATTTGCGATACCTTTTATGGCTACTCATTTTTTTGCCAGTGATAAATCACAAGAAGCAGCTTACGCCTCGTCTCATATACAAGGGGAGTGGTACACCCTCTTATTCTACGTGGCGGCATTCCTTTTAGGGTTCTTGCTTCAAAAACGAATTCCAGCCTCATTAGTCATCGTACCAATGCTGATCACCGGGGGGATTCAGTCTTTGGGGATGCCATTATTTGAGCTTCCCGGGGTTATTTTCATATTTGCCCAGCTGAGTCTCGGCGTCTACCTTGGTAATTCTGTTTCCATTACAGATGTTATCCGGGCAGGGCGGTACTGTTTTTATTATTTTGCCCTGGCTTTATTTGTAATCCTGGTATCTTTCGGTTTAGGCTACTTATTAACTCTATGGACAGGGATGGAGCTCTCGACTGCAATCTTAAGTATTGCCCCAGGAGGTTTGATCGAGATGGCTTTGACAGCGGATGAAGCAGGTGGAGATCCTTCCATTGTAAGTTCGCTCCAAATGATTCGGTTATTGATGATCGTTTTACTATTGCCGTTCATCTTACAATGGCTTCTTCCTAAGGTGGAAAGAAAAGAGGCTTCTGCCAGCAGCTCTTAGTTGACGTTATCTTGAATGTGAGATACCATTATCTTGATACTGAGATAAATGAAGATCAATTAACAATGATAGATACTTAAGAAGGAGGCAATCCAAATGAAGATGAAACATATTTTCCGGGAAGGAAAAACAGATAATAAAAATGTATTATTACTCCTGCATGGTACAGGAGGAACCGAGCAGGATCTTTTGCCGATCGCTAATATGATCGACCCTGATGCATCCATCCTCTCTGTTCGTGGTAATGTATCAGAAAATGGTATGCCGCGCTTTTTCAAACGATTGCGTGAAGGTGTATTTGACGAAGAAGATTTGATTAACCGGACGAAAGAATTGGATGAGTTTTTAGATGAAGCAGCTGAAGCTTATGGGTTTGACCGTGAGCATGTGATAGCAGCTGGCTATTCCAATGGAGCGAATATCGCCGGCAGCTTATTATTCCACATCGAAAACAGTTTGAAAGGAGCGATGCTCTTTCATGCGATGGTTCCAAGGAGAAATGTGGAGCTTCCAGATTTGACAGGCAAGCAGCTGTTCATAGGAGCGGGAGAGAACGATCCGATTTGTCCACCTGAAGAAACGAAGGAACTGAAAGAGATGTTGGAAAACGCCGGTGCTGCTGTAGAGGTCTTTTGGGAGAGATATGGGCACCAACTTACCGAAGCAGAAGTACAGGAAGCAAAAAAATGGTATGATAAAACTCAGAAATGAAGTTAGGAGACTGTCTCAATTTGGTGAGACAGTCTCTTTTTACGGCAGAAAGGTGGTTTTTGTCATGCAAACAGCATTTGTTCCATTTGAACAGGATAAATTGTTTGAAGCGGTTTTCCTTGAACGGCCTAATCGTTTCATTTTACATTGTAGGTTAAAAGAAAATGGGCAAACCATTCGGGTACACCTCCCTGACCCGGGCAGGTTAACTGGTTTATTACGAGAAGGAGCCGCCATTATTGTCAGACACCATAATGATCCGACCAGGAAAACAGCCTGGTCGGCGGTAATGATTGAAGATAAGAACACGAATACCATGGTTTCTTTAAACACACAGCTTGCCAATCAATTAGTTGAAAAAGCGTTACAAAATGGAGTAATTCCCTCATTAAAAAACTATAAGATACTAAAAAGAGAATATACAATAAGCCCTTCACGGTTCGATTTCTTCCTTGATAATGGAAGCAGGAAATTGATATTGGAGGTTAAAAGCGTCACGATGAGAGAGGATACGTATGGTAAATTTCCGGATGCTGTTACCAAGCGGGGCAAAAAGCATGTCGAGGAACTGGCGCAGATACGGCAGGAGGGAGAAATGGACACAGCCATATTATTTGTCGCTCAGCGGAATGACGTAACAGCCATTACAACTGCAGATGAAATTGCCCCGGCATTCAGTGCCGCTGTGAAACAAGCGGTGGTTCATGGAGTGACAGTCCTTGGCAGCAAATGTACAGTCGACAGGACAGGAATCAAATATGACAAGGAAATTCCTTTTCATAATGTAACGAATAACAGTTGAGTGTGGCAACCTAAAACGATATCATAGAAAAATAAACTGGAAAAAGGATGGGGTAACATGATCCATAAAAATTGGGAAACAAGCAAAACGATCAAGCAAATTGAGTGTGTGCATAATGATGCTGAAAAGTTCGTTGTAGATAAAGTTCTTACACCTGGTAAAGTCTACGATGTGAAAAATGAAACAGAGGAATTTTATTTCATTCTTGATAATACCGGAAGAATCGGTGGCTTCTATAAAGATTATTTCAAAGAAATCAGCTAAGTATGGACTCAACGAACGAAGCTGAATTCAACCTATAAAAAGCTGGACAGCATTTGCTGTCTAGCTTTTTGGGTGTGCCCGGCATGTGCGCACGCTTTAGGGTTCAAGTCCCGAGCGGTGAAGGTCATTGTAACCGTTAGCTGAAGGCAAGGGTGTCTGGGACGACCTGGAATCTGAAGGAAGCTGGAGGCAAATCTCC
>NZ_JBIEKD010000056.1:0-2318 GCF_043496955.1 Thalassobacillus sp. B23F22_16
GAAAAGGTAAAAACAATAAAATTACAAAAAAAGGGAACGGGGTCTGTTTGTTATCCTCTTCCCTTTTTTGAATTTGAATACCAAAAACAACAGGTAATTTTTACCTTTTATGTCATTATTAAACTATCGCGCAAGGCCAGTGGTCAGGCACCGCAATCTTAATCCTCCTAATGGCTGTGAGATACTACAGGCAGAATTTCTTAGGAGGAATGTTGATGAGCCAAACAGAAAAACAAGCGCTTTGGGAAGACCGCTTGATTCATTTCCATGAATCCGGTCAAACAGCCAAAGAATGGTGTAACCACCATCAGATTAATATTCATACCTTTCGGTATTGGAAAAGGAAAATGCAAGTATCAGCTGATCCGGCGCCTTCCTGGGTGGCTGTAGAAGTGGAAGAAGAAACTTCCCAACCATCTATACACATTTCCATCGGTAGAGCGACCATTGAAACTTCCGAAGATGTCTGTCCGGAGCACCTGGCCAACGTGCTGAAAGTGGTCCAGGCGGTATGTTGAATGTGGCACATGTGGAGAAGGTTTATCTCGCTCAGGGCAATACAGACTTACGAAAGTCGATTGATGGCCTGGCAATCCTGGTTCAGGAAGCTTTTGAACTGGATCCCTTCTCCCCTTGTCTATTTGTATTCTGTAACCGGAAACGGGATAAAGTGAAAATTCTCCAATGGGATCACAACGGGTTCTGGCTTCATTATCGTCGCCTTGAAAAAGGAACCTTTGAATGGCCCGCAGACGATGGTGCTTCTGTCATGCCTGTCAGTCGACGGCAATTTCGGTGGTTGATGGACGGATTGCCTCTTCACCAAAGAGAAGCCCACCGGGCTGTTCACGCAAGAACATTGATTTAAAAGAAGGAATTCGTCTATTGATGTCGAATCCTTTTTTTATGGATACAAACACGAAGACCCCAAAGACAATGGAATCATTGGAAGAGCGTTGTCTTTCTCTGGAAGACGAAAATGCGAAGCTGGCAGCCAAGGTTGAATGGTATGAACAACAGTTCAAATTGAGCCAACAGAAACGTTTTGGTGCTTCGAGTGAAAAGATGGACCCTGATCAGATTTCCTTTTTTGATGAAGCAGAAGTCACCTCCGATACGAACGAAGAGGAGCCGACGCTGGAAACGATTGAATATAAACGGAAAAAACGAATAGGGCAGCGTGAAGAAATGTTGAAAAGCCTTCCGACAGAGACAGTGGAATACCACCTCGAGGACCAGGCTTGTTCGTCATGCGGTCATGATCTTCACCAAATGAGTACAGAAGAGCGTCGGGAATTGATCGTGATCCCAGCGCAGGTGAAAGTGAAAAAACACGTGCGCCATGTATACAGTTGTAGGCGTTGTGAGCGACATGGGGTGGAAACCCCTGTCCAGACAGCTCCTATGCCGAATCCTGTTCTTCCGAAGAGTCTCGCTTCGCCCTCAAGCCTGGCATTTTTCATGAGTCAGAAATATGTCGAGGCGTTGCCTCTCTATCGCCAGGAAAAGCAGTTGGAACGCATGGGAATCCCATTATCCAGAGCCACCATCGCCAACTGGATGATTCAAGCAGCGCATCACTGGCTGAAGCCGTTGTTTGACCAACTTCATCAAGCCATGGTGAAGCATTCATCGCTGCATGCGGATGAGACGCCTCTTCAAGTATTAAGAGAAGATGGAAAGGCAGCCGAGTCCAAGTCCTATATGTGGCTGTACTGTACCGGTCGCAACGGACCACCCATCGTTCTGTATGACTATCAGCGTACGCGAGCCGGCAAGCACGCGAAACGATTCCTCGAATCGTTTTCTGGTTATCTCCAGACCGATGGGTATGGAGGCTATCATAAGGTGGACGGCGTACAACTCATGGGCTGTTGGGCGCATGCTCGCCGTAAATTCGATGAGGCGTTGAAAGCCGCCCCTTCCTCGTCGACATTGATTCATAGTGTCGCCAAGGAGGCGATTCAGAAGATTCAGCGATTATACGCCATCGAAAAAGAAAGTAAAACGTGGACAGACGAAGAACGCCTGGAGTATCGGAAGAAGAAAAGTGAGCCGATACTGGAGGACTTTTCGAAGTGGCTGAAAAACCATAAATCCAAAGTCTTGCCGAAAAGCAAATTGGGGGAAGCCATCACCTATTGTTTGAATCAATGGGATCAGCTGGTCGTCTATCTGCAGGATGGGCAGATCGATATCGATAATAATCGAGCTGAACGATTCATCAAACCATTCGTAATCGGCCGCAAGAACTGGCTGTTTTCGAATAGCCTGAAAGGGGCTGAATCCAGCGCCATGATTTATAGTGTCGTAGAAAC
>NZ_JBIEKD010000005.1:0-168469 GCF_043496955.1 Thalassobacillus sp. B23F22_16
GTTTAGGGCTTCGCAGTTTGTATCAAAGATATATTTTCTTACGTCAATCTTAAAGAAACCGCCGTATACGGGTCCGTACGTACGGTGGTGTGAGAGGACGGAGGTTAGTCACCTCCTCCTACTCGATTTAATAATGTAAGCGGTTAATTAGAAAGAATACATAAAATTTTCAGAAAAGATGTTGTTTTTTGTCTAATTCCGTTATAGAATACTTCCTATCACTCAATTTGAAGGGAGGCTCAGCGATGCTTACATTTGTTGCATCCATCGCATTATTACTTACAGGTTATTTCGTTTACGCAAAGGTGGTCGAACGAATTTTCGGCATTGACGACCAACAGCAGACACCAGCATACAGAAACAATGACGGCTTCGATTACATGCCGATGAGCTGGTGGAAGGCAAGCTTGATCCAGTTATTGAATATCGCTGGGCTTGGTCCGATTTTTGGGGCAGTAATGGGAGCGTTATATGGTCCTATTGCATTTATCTGGATCGTAGTGGGCTCGATTTTTGCAGGAGCTGTACATGACTATTTTTCAGGCATGTTATCACTTCGGCATAATGGAGCACAGTATCCGACTCTCGTTGGAAAATACTTAGGAAAACATGCAAAGTCCATTATTAATCTACTATCGATAGCTTTAATGATTCTGGTAGCTGCTGCTTTTACAGCTGGCCCTGCACAGCTGATGGCGGAAGTGACCCCACTGGGATTTCTTGCTTCCCTCTTGATCATTTTCGCTTACTTTTTAATCGCGACAGTTTTGCCGGTCAATAAAATCATAGGGAAAGTCTACCCGATTTTTGGTGCCGTATTGATCTTCATGGCAGTGGCGATCGGAATTGGTTTGTTCTTTTTCGACAACCCGGTACCAAACCTGACAGTGAGCAACCTTCACCCAGACAACCTGCCAGTTTGGCCGTTGTTGATGGTCACTATTTCTTGTGGCGCCATTTCTGGTTTTCATAGTACGCAAAGCCCGATATTGGCTCGTACTCTTAAAAAAGAGAGTGAAGGCCGTAAAGTATTCTACGGTGCCATGATCGCAGAAGGAGTCATCGCCTTGATATGGGCAGCAGCCGGTATGGCTTTCTTCGGGGACACTGGCGGGCTGCAAGAGGCATTAGCAGCAGGCGGACCTGCTGGTGTAGTCAATGAAATCAGCACGACTACACTTGGCACATTAGGCGGTATATTAGCAGTGCTTGGCGTTATCATCCTGCCAATCACGACAGGTGATACAGCGCTTCGTTCCTCACGAATGATGCTGGCTGATTTATTGAAGCAAGTGAGTAAAAAGGAATTGAAGGGAAACTGGGTGAAAATCGGTCTTGTCTTCCCCGTAGCGATTCCGACATTTTTGTTAACACAAATGGACTACAGTTTCCTTTGGCGTTATGTCGGCTGGTCCAATCAGGTTGTGGCCACCGTCATGCTCTGGACAGCAGCAATGTACCTGCTGCAGAGTAAAAAATTCCACTGGATTGCCAGTATCCCAGCGTTATTTATGACCGCAGTTGTCAGTACGTATATCTTCTATGCCCCTGAAGGCTTCGGTTTAGCTTATTCGACATCGATGATCATCGGTTCGGTCATCTGGCTGGCAGTAGCTGTCTGGTTTGTCGTACAAATAATGAAATATAAAGGAATGCTAAATAAACAAGTAATTGCGAGAAAAGCAAGCTGATGAAGAACCCCGATCGAGCTATAGGATCGGGGTTTTTTCTGTGCTAAAAAGTTACCGGAATTCGTACAAGATCCTGGATACTGTTGTCTTTAGCACTTCTGCTATAAACCCACACTTCACCCGAGCTGCTTGTCGGCTGCCGGTCAAATGGCAGCGTACTGCTGAAGAATCCATAAGCAGGTGCCCCCTCGGATGCGGTTGTGAAGCGCTCACGGGAAACAACCACATTATTATTGTCCCTTACTTGATGCTGGACGGAAGCCTCAAAAACCCTGGCATATCCTTCTACTTGCTGCCCACTTTTAATTCGGGTCCCCGGGAGCGGAGTAGTAGCAAAGATATTAGTAGAAGTAGGAATAGGGATAACCATGTGGTAGCCGGGCCAGATGACATCTCTTTGAAAACCAGGCCTGTCGCTGTTTGCTTTTTCAATGGCTTCTAGCGTGGTACCGAATCGGGAAGCGATACGGTATAGCGTGTCCCCGGATTGGATTTCATACGAAAATGCAGGGACTAACAGCAATTGATCGATATAAATGAGGTTCGGATTATCGATATTATTGATACCGGCCAATAAATCTACCGATGTTTGAAAAGAAGCGGCAATCCCTCTTAATCCATCCCCCGGGTAAACAACATAACTCATTATAGGTGACGGAGTAGAAGTAGGTACTACCAACACATCTTCTGGAAAAATAAGCCCACGGTCTGTAACAGGGGGGAACAAATGGTTTGCCTGTTCAATAGCTTCCACAGTGGTACCGAACCTGCGGGCAATAGCGTATAAGGTATCTCCTTGCTTGATTGTATAGATATATCCTTTTTGTTCGATGATCGCCAATATTAACACCTCCTCTCTAAATAAAATATGGTTGTATCATTGAAGAGAGAACGGTACTTTGTCTAAATTTCATTAAAAACTATAATATTGGCAATTGACTGATAATTATAAGGTTATATATAATTCAGAAAAGGTATTGGGGGTGGCGGAATGGAAAGAATGCAAGTGGCAGGTGTAACGATCCGGGATGTTTGGAGAGCTCAAAAGCGTATAGGAAGCATAGTATCTAAAACTCCATTGCTTTTTTCTCAGCATCTGTCTGACAGGCTGGAGGCTAATGTCTATTTGAAACTAGAGAATATGCAACCGACTGGAGCCTTCAAACTAAGAGGAGCTGCCAACAAGATTTTGTCGTTGACGAAAGATGAAAAGGATAAAGGGGTAGCTACTTTTTCAACAGGAAATCACGGGATTGCGGTTGCTCACGTAGCAAAAGCGGCCAATATACCTGCGACTGTCTGTATTTCCAGAAGAGTGCCGCAGGAAAAGGTGAAAAAGTTGAAGCGTCTGGGTGCCCATGTGGAGATAGTTGGTGATAATCAGGACGACGCCGAACAGTATTGCTACGAACTGGAGAACCAATCAGGCGTTACAGTCATAAAGCCATTTGATGACCCGGAAGTCATCGCTGGCCAAGGGACGATTGCATTGGAACTTTTAGAAGAATGCCCGGAAATTGATCAGGCGGTCATTCCATTGTCAGGTGGCGGGCTGCTTGCAGGAATCAGTCTTGCATTGAAATCCACGGACGCGACTATTAATATCACTGGTGTTTCTATGGAGAAAGGAGCAGTCATGCATGAAAGTCTGAAGCATGGCAGGCCCATCGTTTTGAAAGAGTCGGACACCTTAGCCGATAGCTTGCTCGGCGGGCTTGGTCCTGATAATCGCTACACTTTTTCAATGGTGAAACAATTAATGGATAAGAGTGTGCTTGTATCGGAGAATTCGATTGCAAAAGGGATAATGTTTATGCTGGAATATCATAAAATGGCAATAGAGGGGGCAGCCGGAGCAGGAATTGGGTGGCTGCTGGGAGAAGAAAGTAGTAAATATAAAAATATTGTCCTAGTCATCAGCGGAAACAATGTCGATCACGACACGATCCGTTCCTTGACCGGCAAGTATTAGTTTAACAAGGGTGAGGTGGGGGATATGGGATTGACCGTAAAAGACATCATCCAGCTTCCGATTATGGAGACAGCCAAGGTCAAGACAGGTAAGTCAGTATTACATGAAAAAGAGGTCGATTGGATTTCGGTGATTGAGACACCAGTTGAAAATTTTGTGCGAAGCAATGAGTTCGTCTTAAGTACAGGAATTGGCTGTGAAGATGACCCCCTGCTGCTGGAGGAATTCACAAGAGATGTCATCCAATCCGGAGCTTCTGTCCTGGCGTTTGCCACTGGCCGTTATATCTATGATATACCCGACCGAATTATACAGCTCGCTGAACAAAAGGATCTGATCCTTATCGATCTCCCTTGGGAAGTACGTTTTGGTGATATCCTGCAAGTGGTGCTGGAAGAAATCAGTCAGGAAAAGAAGGCCGAAAGACAGCAGGCAGAAGAAATCAGACAGGAATTGATTACATTTGTTTTAAATGGGAAAGGCCTTCAGGAAATATCTAATTATTTGTATAAAAATACGAAAATACCGATTGCGATCAGCGATCACAATAAGCGGATACGGGCTAACCATGATGTCGATCCGCACCTGCTGGATGTTTTTAATGGAAAGGTCGACGGGCAGGTACAGCAAATCCCCCAGACTGATATCCAGTTCAGCGAGCATCCGTTGTACCACCATATTGAAGAATTTGTCATCGATCAACAGACATGCTACCAGCTTACAATCCTTTCGAATCAAAAAAAGCAGGGGTATTTGATTTTCAAACCGGACGACCGTCACCAGCTGACGTGGCTGGTCATGAATATTTTAGAGCATGCTTTGACGGCGTGCGCCCTTTATTTCTTACAGGAAAATGCTATTGAAATGACCGAAATCCGCTTGAAGGATAATTTCTTATTAGACCTCGCTAAAAATGATACAGAAATTACGAAGCAGACGATGTCGAAGGGGCAGCTGCTTGGGTATGACCTGACAAAGTCTTATATCTGTATGGTAGGTGAAATCAGTTTTACGGAAACGAACCAAAAATTGAAGGAGACGGATCGTTCTGCCGGCTCTTCCCTCCATAGCCGCAATTATTATATTCAAAAAGAAATCAATCAGGCTGGCGAGCTGCTGAGTAGGAGCACCATGACGACCTTTGAGGATGGGGAAGTGATTGTGTATCTGGAAGCAGATCATCATCCTTATATGGAAGCGTCCAATCAATTTTTGGATATGGTCGAACGGCGCTTGAATGATTTATTAGCTGGTATTGAGATATCGTGGGGAATCGCCATTCATAAGGACGGCCATTATTCCTTCCATAAAAGCTATCAGGAAGCGAAAACAGCGCTTGATATCGGCAAGCAGCAGTATGGAAAAGGTGAACGGACCTTTTTCAGTGACACCCGCATCAACCGGCTGCTGATGTCACTCTCCCATGATCCGGATATTTCTGCAATTGTGAAAGACACATTGGAGAAGCTGATTGAATATGATAAGAAGCGGCAGACGGACTTGATTCACACGTTCATTGTTTACAATAAATACAATAGCAATGTGAGCCAGACGGCACGTGCACTAAACTTGCACCGGCAGTCACTGTTACATCGTCTTCGGAATATTGAGCACTTGACAGGCTTGTCATTGGTCGACTCTGATGATTTATTCCTGTTGGAACTGAGTGTTCGCCTTTGGATGCTGAAAAAACTTGAATAATGCCAGATATAGGCGCTCTGTGAAACCCATTATGGGTTTTTGCGGAGCGCCTATTTAATTTGTATAAAGCCTAGCTCGGAAAGTTCATACATATTGGACATTACATTTGTTTACTTTAATGAATACAATGAGAAGTAAGAATTATATAAATATTCAGTTAATGTAAGGAGGGAATATGATGATGCTTCCTTTTGATATTTTAGAATACCATGGGCGGCTGGAAAAAACGAAGAAGCGGATGGAAGAGAAAGGGATAGAGGTGCTGCTGATTACAGATCCCGCTAATATGAATTATCTTTCCGGTTATGATGCATGGTCTTTTTATGTCCATCAGATGCTTGTCATTATTATCGATGAAGCACAGCCATTGTGGATAGGCAGGTTTCAGGATGCTAATGGGGCAAGGAAGACAACCTGGATCTATGATGAAAATGTGATTTCCTATCCTGATTATTACGTACACTCTGATGTCTATCATCCAATGGACTTCATTGCTGAAATTTTAAATCAAATTGGCCAGGGTAACCGGACAATTGGGGTAGAGATGGATAATTATTATTTTTCGGCGAAGGCATTCGAGCAATTGAAGAAAAACATGCCGAATGCAACTTTCAAAAACGCGGACTTGTTGGTTAACGGTGTCCGCATCATTAAGTCCGATCAGGAAATTGAATACATGAAGCGAGCCGCACAGATAGCCGAACATGCCATGGAAAAAGGAATTGAAAGTATTTATGCCGGGGCTAAAGAATCGGATGTAGCGGCAACTATATATTATCACCTCGTCAAAGGCGCTAATGGGCATGGAGGCGATTATCCTTCGATCGTACCATTGCTGCCATCAGGAGAAAATACCTGCACTCCACATCTTACCTGGTCAGAACGGTCCTTTATGACTGGAGAATCTGTCATCATTGAATTGGCTGGCTGTTATAAACGTTATCACGTTCCGTTAGCTCGTACGGTTTCTCTAGGAACGCCTACGGAAGAAATGACAACGCTTTCGCCAATAGTGACCGAAGGAATCCAGGAAGTGCTAGCAGCGATCAAGCCAGGGATCACCTGCGGTGACATTGAGGAAGTATGGCGTAAAAGCATCAGTAAATATGGAATGGAAAAAGAATCGAGACTGGGTTACTCCGTTGGTTTGGGTTACCCTCCTGACTGGGGTGAGCACACCGCGAGCCTGCGAAAAGGTGACCAGACAGTCCTAGAGCCAAATATGACATTCCATCTGATCCCGGGCCTTTGGTATGATCACTATGGCATTGAAATTTCGGAGACCTTCCGGGTTACGGATACAGGCTGTGAACGGTTTACAAATTATCCACAAGGGTTGATTGTACGGGATCCATTGAACCTCAATCCAACCGATAAGATCAGCTAGGAGGTGTCTCGTGATGAAGCTGTTTGCTAAGGGGGAGATGGAGAAGGTCATCCACCTCGAAAAAGAAGTTATTGACATAGTCGAGAAGGCCTTTACTGATTTAGTTCAAAAAAAGGTGCAAATGCCGCCAATCATGCGAATTGATGTACCGGAATATAACGGCGAAGTTGATATCAAATCAGCTTATATAGCAGGTTATGAGAGCTTCGCCGTAAAGCTTTCCTCTGGTTTTTTCGATAATTATAAACTTGGCTTGCCAAGCGCCAGTGGCATGATGCTGTTATTGAGTTCGGAAACCGGTATCCCGAAAGCAGTTCTTGCAGATAATGGTTATCTCACAGAGGTACGGACGGCAGCTGCAGGAGCTGTCGCGGCTCAGCACCTGGCCCGGGAGCATATCCATACAGCAGGGATAATTGGAACCGGGGCGCAGGCACGATATCAAGTAAAAGCTCTCAAGCTAGTCCGGGATTTTGATCAATTGCTCGTCTATGGGCGGACACATGAGAAAGCGGAACAATACAAAGAAGATATGGAGCGGGAGCTAGGAATTGATGTAACCATCACCCGTACAGCGGAGGAAGTGGTCAAGGCAAGTGATGTCGTCATAACTACCACACCAGCAACCGCTCCGGTGATTAAAGGGGAATGGCTTCATCCAGGCCTGCATATAACTGCGATGGGGTCAGACGCTGAGCATAAGCAGGAATTGGAGAGCAGCGTGTTAGAAAAAGCAGATATGTTTGTCTGTGACGTTATCGCCCAGTCAACTAGGCTTGGGGAACTGCGTGCCTGCAACAGCCAGCGGGTGATCGATGAAGCGATTGAACTCGGGGAGGTTACTGCTGGCGATAAAAAAGGCCGAAGTTCAGAAAATCAAATAACAATTTGTGATTTGACTGGCACCGGCGTCCAGGACACAGCAATTGCTAGGTATGCCTACGAGAGGCTTACTAAATAAAAACCAAGGGAGGAATTTAGGATGAAAAAGACAAATATCGGAACACGTGCAATTTGGGCGGGGGAAAAGGATTCTTTAGCTTTCGGAGCAACGCAGGTACCGGTGGTTCACAGTGTGTCGTTTGGTTATGACGATATGGATGACTGGTATGAAGTAGCTGTAGGCAATAAAGAAGGGCACATTTATGGACGAAATACGAATCCAACCGTCCAGGCATTTGAAGAAAAAATCAGGATTCTGGAGGATGCGGAAGCTGCAACCAGTTTTTCCACAGGGATGGCAGCTATCAGCAACACACTAGGAACACTCTTATTCCCTGGCGACCGGATTGTTTCTATTAAAGATACGTACGGTGGCACGAACAAAATTTTCACAGAATTTCTCCCGCAGCAGCAAATCGATGTAGAGCTTTGTGAGACAGGGAATCATGAAGCGATTGAAAGAGAAGTAATGAAAGGCTGTAAAGTTCTTTATCTTGAAACACCGACCAACCCGACCGTTAAAATAACTGATATTGAACGGATGGCAAAAGTGGCTAAAAAGGTAGGAGCTCTTGTTGTTGTAGATAATACGTTTGCAACACCAGTCAACCAGAACCCGCTCGCCTTAGGAGCAGACCTGGTTATCCACAGTGCCACTAAGTTCTTGGGCGGTCATGCCGATGCACTTGGCGGAGCACTTGTCGGTAGTAAAGAACTCGTTGAGAAAGTGTACCATTACCGCGAAATCAACGGTGCTACGCTCGATCCGATGGCGGCTTACCTGCTGCTTCGAGGCATGAAGACATTGAAACTTCGTATTGACCGTCAAAATGAAAATGCCTTAGCGATAGCCCGTCATTTAAAAACTATCGATATTGTCGATGACGTATTCTACCCTGGGCTGGAAGAGCATAAAGGCCACGATATTGCTAAGACACAAATGAAAGGATTCGGCGGCATGCTGAGCTTTTCAGTCAAAGGCGGTATGGATACTGTCCGTCATTTACTTCCTAAGCTCAAGTATTCCAACCGTGCGGCTAACCTTGGTGCTGTAGAAACGATTGTCGGCCCTGCCAGAACTACCAGCCATGTCGAGTGTACGCCGGAAGAACGGGCGGCAATGGGAATACCAGAAGGATTGATTCGCTACTCTGCAGGTATTGAAGATATCGAAGATTTAAAAGAAGACTTGAATCAAGCATTCCGTTCATTGCCAGAGAGTTTGACAGTGAAAGGGTGATAGGGAGGGGCCCCTTTGCAAATCAAACATGACCCGGTAACCGTAAATGCAGAACGTATTAAAGCTGATTTGATCCGGTGGCGGCGCCATTTGCACCGCCATCCGGAATTAAGTTTTCAGGAAAAAGAGACGAGTGCATATGTTCTCCGCGAGCTTGAAGCGATGGGGGCTTTTGATATCCAAACCAATGTCGGCGGGTATGGTATTGTCGCTACCCTGAGCAGTGGAGAGGGCCCTGTCATCGGGTTACGTGCAGATATGGACGCTTTGCCTATTAATGAACACAATGATGTTGAATATCGATCAATTCACCAAGGTATTATGCACGCCTGTGGTCATGATGCCCATACGGCTATGCTGTTAGGAGCTGCCAGACTATTGAGTGAAGATGCAAAGACAGGAAGGTTAAAGGGAACAATCAAGTTCATTTTCCAACCGGCAGAAGAAGACACCAACGATGCCGGATTAACCGGGGCACCATTGATGTTGCAGTCCGGTCTTTTGGATGACATCGACGTGTTCCTTGCTTTACATGTATGCCCTTGGCATGCGACAGGTGAAATTCAGGTGAATGACGGACCGAGTATGGCAAATATCGATAATTTCCATATGACAATCAAAGCGACTGGCGGCCATGGCGGCTATCCTCACCTGGCCACGGATCCGATTTGGATGTCGAGCTATTTTTTACAAGGGTTGTACAGTCTGATTAGCCGGAAAATAGACCCACTTTCCGTAGGTACCATCAGTGTAGGAGAAATTCATGGAGGGGAGACGGCAAATGTTATCCCTGATGAAGTGACAATTACTGGCACTCTGCGCTCCTACACTAAAGATATGCGGTTGCAGCTAGTCCGGGAATTAGAACAGGTGGCAAATGTCATTCTGCCATTGGGTGGGACTTATAAGCTTGAAATCGAAACAGGAGAACCAGCACTGGATAATGATAAACGAGTTAATGAAGCAATCAGGAAATCTGCCAGGCATCTTTATCCAAATATGAAAATCCATGAGGGGCCGTTTGGTATGGGTGGCGAGGATTTCGCTCATATGATTGCTGAAAGGCCAGGAGCGATGTTTTTTCTCGGGTGTGCTAAGAAAGGGACACCAGAACGAAAGCTTCATACAGGTGACTTTCAAATAGATGAAAACGCCCTGCCAATTGGTGCAGCGATTTTGACGAATAGCGCTCACAGGTTGCTGCAAATAGAAGAAGGGAGGAAGGTCGATGACTAAGATAGCATTTGTCGGTTTTGGTGGTGTCGGGCAGGCGCTGGCTGAAATTCTGCTGGAGCGGAAGGAACAGCTGGAATGTTCTTATGGTCTTGAAGCAGAAGTGGTGGCGGTTTCGGATATGATGAAAGGTGCGGTCTATAAACCTGATGGGTTGGATGTTGCACAGTTACTCGAAGCAGTCCGGAAAACGGGAAATGTGGAGGATTATCCTGACGAGCCCGGTACAGTCAAGGGACTGAATAGTATGGAAACGATCCAGGATACCAATGCCGATATGATTGTTGAAGTGACTTTTACTGATGTGGAAACCGGACAGCCTGCCATCGACCATTGCCGGGCTGCTTTTGAAAAAGGAAAAAGTGTCGTAACCACGAACAAAGGACCGGTAGCGCTCGCATACAAAGAGCTTAGTGAGCTTGCAGAGAAAAACGGGGCTTACTGGGGCTTCGAAGGTACTGTGATGAGCGGAACGCCAGCATTAAGAATGCCAATAGCTACGCTTGCAGGCAATGAAATAACGGAAATCAAAGGAATCTTAAACGGTACGACTAATTATATTCTTACAGAAATGGAAAAAGGTAATTCCTATGACAAAGCTTTGCAAAAAGCGAAAGAGCTGGGATATGCCGAAGCAGATCCGACGAATGATGTGGAAGGTTATGACGCCCGTTATAAAGCGGCCATCCTTTCTGGCTATTTGATGGGTACACCGATTTCTTCCAAAGATATCCCATGCAAGGGCATCCGTCATATGACGCTTGAAATGGTCAATGAAGCACTGAAAGATAATAAGAAATGGCGCCTATTGGCGCAGGTGAAGAAAGAGAATGGAGAGGTTACCGCCTCTGTCGAACCACAATTACTAGACGCGGATGATCCTTTAGCAGGCGTAACCGGTGCAACGAATGCAATTTTGTATGAATGTGACCTGGCAGGACCAATCATGTTGACGGGTGCAGGCGCAGGGCTAAAAGAAACGGGTTTTTCCTTATTGATTGACCTGATTGACTATCAAAGACAGAAGACTATGGCCAAAATTTAAGGAAGGTGGTGTTGAAATGCATACCAAAGTGAAAGCAGTTAAGATGCTGATCGGCGGAGAATGGGTCCATTCGAATCAAACATTTGAGGTGGTTGATCCTCAAAATGATCGTCCAATCGCTTCCGTACCTTTAGGGAGCAGCAAGGATATGCTTATCGCGATTGAAAAAGCTGAAGAAGCTTATATGAAAACAGCAGTCTGGCCAACCCACGAACGGATTCGAGTGTTATCGGAAGCAGCTAATTATATGAAAGAAAATGCAGAGGATTTTGCCAGAACAGTCGCTTCGGAAGGAAGCAAGACAATCAATGAAGCTCGTGGGGAAGTGAAGCGGGCTATCCAGACGATTCAGATTAGTGCCGAAGAAGCTCGCAGAATCAATGGGGAAACGATCAATTTCGATCAGAATGAAGGCAGTGAAAACCGTGTCGGATATCATTACCGATTTCCGGTAGGGGTCGTCGGTGCAATCACCCCATTCAATGATCCACTGAACCTTGTGGCCCATAAAGTCGGACCCGCAATCGCAGCCGGGAACGCTATTGTTGTCAAACCGGCATCTGTCACTCCGCTTAGTGCTTTGATGTTAGCGGAAGCTTTCGTCCACGCCGGATTGCCTGATGGATTCTTATCTGTGGTTACTGGTTCAGGACGTGAAATCGGTGAAACACTCGTCACTCACCCTTCTGTTAAAGTGTTGTCCTTTACAGGCGGACCGGATGCCGGGAAGAAGATATCGGAACAGGCAGGTCCTAAGAAAGTAAGCATGGAGCTTGGATCCAATTCTCCTGTCATCGTATTGAACGATGCTAACCTAAACGATGCGGTTCAGTCCTGTGTCTCCGGTGCTTTCTCTGCAGTCGGCCAAAACTGTATCGGGGTCCAGCGAATCTACGTTCAAAAAGACGTGTACGCCCGCTTCCTTGATACGTTCATCAGTCGCACGTCCGAATTGAAGGTCGGAGATAAAATGGATGAATTGACGGATGTCGGTCCGATGATCAATGAACGGGAGGCAAAGCGAGTCGAAAGCTGGGTGAACGAAGCATTGATGAAAGGGGCAAAGATCCACACAGGCGGCAAGAGGGAAGGAAGCTTCTATTACCCTACTGTTTTAAGTGATGTACCAAAGACAGCTAAAATAGCTTATGAGGAAATATTCGGGCCAGTTGTCCTGATCACTCCTGTTGCAAACCTGCATGAAGCCATTGAGCGTTCCAATGACGTCGACTACGGCTTGCAGGCAGGGATTTTCACTTCCGATATCAATCATGCTTTCCATGCAATCAAGGGTTTGAATGTCGGTGGTGTCATGATTAATGACAGCAGCGACTACCGAATTGATGCGATGCCGTTTGGCGGTGTCAAAGGTTCTGGTATTGGACGCGAGGGTGTCCGATACGCCATCGAATCAATGACCGAACCGAAAGTTGTCTGCTTCCGCTTGCAGGAAAATTTATTGTAAACTATAAAACCGCCTGGTTCTCCAGGCGGTTTTTTTGTACGATTTCCTGTTTATTAATTTGAATGTATAGCTTCCAATGCTTTATGCTTATCTTCCTTTTTTACATAAAACTTATATTCATTCCCATAATTATTACTCGTCACGCCAGTATTACCTGATAAGTGAACATTGGAGGCTACGCGGTACTTAATGGAAGATGATTTAAGTTTGGAAACGACTTTATAGTATTCTTTCAGACTGAACGTAGAATAAATAAATGTCTTTTCACTTGAAATTAAATAATCAATCCAGTTGACCAGGAAGTTCATCATATCCCTCCTTAGAGATTTATAAGTACTTTGTTCTATAAATATGGTGAAAAATCCTAGTAAAATACTAGAAAATTATTGTTTGATAAAGTTTACAAGCTGTGGTCAAATTGTAAATCTATCGTAATCAGGAGTAATACGTAATAAATAGCTGTAATTATTAGCAATCAACCGAAAAAGTTATAAAAATCATTCATTTTGTATAAATATGACATAATATTCATTATTCAGAAAATTTTAATTAATGGTGACTTTTGAGATAATTAATTACGCACATAAAAAGGGGGACAAGAAAATGAGAAAAGGAAAAGGGTACTTATTTATCCTGACAATTGTATTATCCGTTCTGCTGTTAGCTGGTTGTAACACTGGCGATGCTACGGAGAAGTATACAGTTGCTACAGATAACAACTTCGTTCCATTTGAATTTTTGAACGAAGAAACAGGTGAGATGGAAGGTTTCGACATCGACCTGATCAAAGCGGTTGCTGATGAAGCGGGCTTTGAGGTGGAGATCGAGTCAATGAAATTTGATGGGGTAGTCAGTGGAATGCAATCCGGCCGTTTTGATATCGGTATTGCAGGGATGACCATCACAGAAGAACGTAAAGAAACAATCGACTTTTCAGACCCATACTATGATGCAGGTCTGATGATCGCTGTTAATAAAGATAATGAGGACATTCAGTCTGAAGATGATCTGGCGGGCAAAAAGGTTGGTACTCGTTCTGGTACAACCAGTGAAGAATACATCAAATCGAACCATCCTGATGCTGAGCTAGTTACGTTCCCTGGAATTGTAGAAGCATACATGGACTTGGAGTCAGGCCGTCTGGATGCAGTTATGTATGACGTGCCGAATGTTCAGTATTATGTAGCTAACGACTCTGCAAAACTGAAAACTGTCGGTGATATTCTGCAAGGGGAGCAGTATGGTATTGCATTCCCTAAAGATTCCGAGCTTGTTGAGGATGTAAACAAAGCGCTGGAAACTCTCATTGAAAATGGTACGTATGATGATATCTACGAAGAATGGTTCGGTGAGCGTAAATACGGCACAGAATCCTCTGAATAATACACAAGACACCAAGACGTCATAGCTGATCGGTAAAAGCGTAGCAAGTGATTAGCTTGTTGCGCTTTTATTTTACTTTAAGAGAGTTTAACTTTGTTAAAGGATTAAAGTATAAGAAAATACTAAGGCTTTCGCCATAAGTACTTGGCGACAAGCCAAGTTTTTCTAATGAAAAAATTTAATTTATATGTTGCACAAAATGTTGAATAAGGAGCGAACATTCATGGATTTTATTACACAATCCCACTATTACCGGGTTATGCCCATGCTGCTCGAAGGGCTGGTATGGACATTATTGATTACAGGTATCGGATTGATCTTCGGCTTTATCCTCGGAGCTATCTTCGGTTTCGCCCGCCTTTCAAAAAGTAAAATCATCTATGGAATCGCGACAGTATATGTAGAAGTTGTTCGCGGTACACCGATTCTTGCCCAGATTTTATTCATTTATTTCGGTCTGTCTGATTTGATGGGTGTTAATATCGATAAAATAACGGCGTCAATTATAGCGATTGCTATTAATGCGGGGGCATACATCGCAGAAATTGTCCGTGGAGCTGTTTACTCGATCGATAAGGGACAGGAGGAAGCAGGTCGGTCCATCGGTCTTACTCGTAACCAGACAATGCGATACATCATTTGGCCACAGGCTTTCCGAAGAATGATTCCGCCGCTTGGTAACCAGTTTGTCATTAGTCTTAAGGATACCTCACTCTTCTCTGTAATCGCTGTTGGTGAACTGCTATATATGGGGCAGCAATATTATGGATCGACTTTTGCTGCATTCGAGGCATTGACGATGGTTTGTATTATGTACCTTGTCATTACTGTGCCGACAGCGGTTTACTTGAGAAGGGTAGAAAGGAGACTTGACGTATGATGATCAGCGTTAGAGATTTGCATAAATCATTTGGTTCCGTTGAAGTATTGAAAGGAATTGATGCAGAAATTAAAGAGAAAGAAGTAGTCTGTGTTATCGGGCCTTCCGGTTCCGGAAAAAGTACATTCCTCCGATGTCTGAATTTACTGGAAGAAGTCACTTCCGGCGATGTTCTGATTGAAGGCACAAACCTGACTGATCCGAAAGTTAATATTAATGAAGTACGCTCCCGGGTCGGAATGGTCTTTCAGCATTTTAACCTTTTTCCACACAGAACTGTCCTGGAGAACATCACTCTTGGGCCTATAAAAGTTAAAGGTCTGAGCAAAGACGAAGCAAAGAAAGTCGCATTGCCTTTGCTGGATAAAGTCGGTTTAAGTGATAAAGCGGATGTTTATCCGGAGAGCTTGTCAGGTGGTCAAAAACAGCGTGTCGCCATTGCTCGTTCACTTGCGATGGAACCTAGAATCATGCTGTTTGATGAACCGACATCAGCCCTCGACCCTGAACTGGTAGGGGATGTACTGGAGGTTATGAAGGATCTTGCCAAAGAAGGGATGACCATGGTAGTTGTTACCCATGAAATGGGCTTTGCCCGGGAAGTTGGCGACAGGGTATTGTTCATGGATGAAGGAATCATCATGGAAGAAGATATACCCGATAATCTCTTTGGAAATCCTCAGAATCCACGGACGCAGGAGTTCTTAAGTAAAGTACTTTAAAAAGAAAGATTGTGTTTGAAGGTTTTACGTGGTATATTAGTTGAGCGATGAGCTAATTTGCGTAAGACGAATGGATATGCTTTTTTGAGCTAAACGATGAATGTGGTCATCGGTCCTTCGCCGCAAAGCGTGGAAAGCCTTCCCATATCAGGGGAGGCTTTTTTTATTTTCTAGGAAATTATAAAATTTCTTTTTGTGGATAACTTTACGTGGTGGGTTACATCCAGCTCCGACGCACAGGACGTGCTAGTGCCGATGACGCCACAGGACGTGGCGTTTTCATCGGCCAGCGCCTACCCCCTAGAGGTCTTAAGGCAATCCTCTCTGTGATTAGAAAAACTTTGCTTATCGCCAAGGGTTTACGGCGAAAGCCTTAGTTTTACTTATACTTTAAACCTTTATAAACTTAATTGGTCTAAAAGTACAAACAACGTCACGGCGAGGCTTGTCTTAAGCTTGTCGGAGGCCTGCAGGACAAGGTCTTTTTTGAGGACGTGCCGTTTTTTAGTCGAACGTCATTACTAGCAAGGCGCTTGCGCTTTTGTTCTTTTCGCTTCACCCATGTACTGGCATGTTAAAATAAACTATAATACAAGCGCTTTATGTAAAGGAGCTCTCTCATCATGACTAGCCGTTTTCGTGTGTCCTTACAAACAAAAATCCTTGGGCTGGTAATCACATTAATTGTATCGATCATTATTATACTCTCTGGTGTGTTTGCTTATTGGGAAAAGCAGGATACGGAAGATAGAATGGGTCAGCTGGCACTTCAGGCTGCTACTACACTTTCCTTTATGCCGACAATCAAAGATGCATTCACTCGTGACGATCCGGCTGAGATCATACAGCCGATAGCGTTAAGCGTACAAAAAGAGATAGGTGCAGAGTTTGTCGTCATAGGGAATGAGGATAGTATCCGTTATGCACACCCTGACCCGTGGAAAATCGGTGAACAAATGGTTGGCGGAGATAACGATCGTGCTTTAAAAAATGGTGAATATTATATCTCAAAAGCAGAAGGTACATTAGGGCCGTCGCTGAGGGGCAAGGCACCTATCTTAGATGATGATGGAGATATCATCGGGATTGTGTCCGTCGGCTTTTTGATTGATGATATCAACTCAGCTGCCTTGCAGAAATTTATGGATATCGGTGGTATTTCTATCGCAGTTCTTCTTCTCGGCACATTTGGAAGTTTTATGCTGGCTAGAAGTATACGGAAGGACACGATGGGGCTTGAGCCTTTCCAAATAGCTTCGCTCTACCGCGATCGGGAAGCTGTTCTTTCTTCGGTGAAAGAAGGAATCATTGCCATTGATCATCAAGGCCTCGTTACGATGATCAATCAATCAGCAAAAGCTATGTTGAACATAGCGGAAGATACGAACAAGAAACCAATCGAAGAAATATTACCGAATACTCAAATGCTTCGTGTCCTGGAATCAGGCACGCCTGAACATAATGAAGAAATGATTCTGAAAGACCGGGTCATCATTGTCAATCGCACACCTATTCTGGAAGATGATAACGTCGTCGGGGTAGTTGCCAGTTTTCGGGACAAGACAGAGGTAAGAGAAATGGTTAATGCTCTTTCTGAAGTGAAGCGGTATTCTGAGGACTTAAGGGCGCAAACACATGAATTTACCAATAAAATGTACGTGTTGCTTGGCCTGCTTCAGCTAGGAAATTATCAGGAAGCTATTGACTTGATAGAAAGCGAGTTTCAAACGTCTCAGACTCAAAACAAGGTTCTTTTTGATCAGATTCAAGATGATACTGTCCAGGCGATCCTATTGGGGAAAATAAGTAAAGCGTCGGAACAAAAAGTAGATTTCTCAATTGATAGTGAATCGTCTCTTCAATTAATTCCAAAACATATCAATCGTTCTAAGCTGGTAACGATATTAGGTAATATCATTGACAATGCCTTCGAAGCGGTAAGTAGTCAGGAAGATAAAAAGGTGGGTTTCTTTGCAACTGATATCGGCAGTGATATTGTTTTTGAAATTACAGATAATGGACCTGGCATCTCTGACTCGATTATGCCGTATTTGTTCATGAGAGGATTTTCCACTAAAAAAGGTCAAAACCGAGGTTTTGGATTAGCGAACGTGAACGAAATTGTAGAAGAACTTGGTGGGACGATGGAAATCAGCCAGACATCCAGTGAGGGAGCAATGTTTTCAATATTCATACCTAAAAAGGGAGGTGGCTTCAATGATTAAGGTCGTGATCGCTGAAGATGATTTTCGGGTGGCACAGCTCCATGAAAAATTTTTAAGTGAAATAACAGGATTCCAAGTAGTCGGAAAAGCATTGAATGGAAAGGAAACCCTTGAAATCATAGCTGACGAACAACCAGATTTATTATTATTGGACGTCTATATGCCAGATAAGCTTGGAACGGAATTGCTGCATGATATTAGAGAGCTTTCTCCTACGATAGATATCATTATGATCACAGCTGCCAATGATAAAGCAATGATTGAAATAGCTATAAAATATGGGGTTATCGACTATATCATTAAGCCGGTTTCTCTTGACCGCTTCAAAAAAACTATCTATGATTATCAAGAAAAGCAACAAATGATAGACTCGACGGATACCTTCGATCAGGATATGGTAGATCAATTGATTGGCAGTAAGAAGAGTACTACCCCTCCGAGTGAAAATATGCCAAAAGGAATAGATCCACTTACTCTTGATAAGGTAAGAAGCATGCTGGCAGAAACCGAAGACGGTCTGACCGCCGAACAGGCAAGTGATCAGATGGGGGCTTCCAAAACTACTGCCCGGCGCTATTTGGAGTATTTGATTTCTATAGAAGAAGGGAAGGCAGAAATGCGGTACGGTAAAGTAGGAAGACCGGAAAGGAAATACTATCTAAATGGATGAACAGCCCCGAGTAAGGGGCTTTTTTTTATGTAAAGGCCTCATTTTTTTCTTTCGTGAATTTTATGTGGTTTATTTTTTTATTGCTTTTAAAACAGAATATTTTGAAAACGGTTACAATTTCATTTCTTTCTTTTACCATGAAGTTAATGAAAGATTACATCTTGAAAGGGAGAGGTATTTACATGAAGAAATTATGGATGATGGCTATTTTATCATTACTTGTATTTGTAGTAGCTTGCGGCGATCAAAGCGCTGATTCAGAAACGGATTCTGGAGAAGGCGGGGGTGACTGGGAGCCAGAACAGAATATAGAAATTGTAGCTCCTAGTGGCGCTGGTGGCGGCTGGGATACAACAGCCAGAAGTGTCGGTAAGATTATGGAAGAGGAAGGTATTGTAGATACGGATATTGGTGTTGTCAATAAGCCTGGTGGCGGGGGCGCAGTAGGCTGGTCTTACATCAATAGCACGAATGATCCCCACAATTTATTCGTATCTTCACCTCCATTAATCTTTGTTCCGTTAAATGGACAGTCAGACTTGTCCTATGAAGATTTCACACCACTATCCAATATGATTGCAGACTATGGTGCATTTGCTGTTTCTGAAGATGCCGAGTGGGATAACTTAAATGACTTGTTCGACGACATGAAAGAAGATCCATCCAGTGTTACGGTAGTCGGAGCGTCTTCACCTGGTTCCATGGATCACATGCAATTTGTTAAAATCGCCAAGGCGGCGGGAGTAGATATCCAGGAAATCAAATATGTTTCTGAACAGGAAGGCGGAGCGCTTACACAAATTTTGAATGGAAGTGCTGATGTTTATTCCACAGGTGTTGCTGAAACAGTGGAACAAGTAAAAGCAGGAAAAATTAAAGTTCTAGGTGTCACTGCAGAAGAAAGACTGGATGGAGATGTGTTATCTGATTTTGAAACTGCAAAAGAGCAGGGAATCGATGCAACATTCGTAAACTGGAGAGGGTTCTTCGGTCCGAAAGACATGGATCCGGCAGCAGTTGCTTATTATGAAGAGAAATTCAAGGAAGTCAGTGACTCTGACGCATTCGCAGAGCTTCGTGACCAGTACGGATGGAACGAAATGTACATGAATAGTGAAGAATATCAGGAGTTCCTGCAAGAACAAAATGACGAATTAGGAAGCCTGCTTGAAGAACTGGGCTTAGGTCAATAAACAGAACATGCGAGTTTGTTTGCTTAAGGGTCTGATTACTTTCATTCCGCCGCAGATGGCGGTTCAGGGAGGGCAGACCCTTCTCTTGCAAACTCGAACTCTTTTTATGAAGGTGATGCATGTGCTTAAAACGATGAATCAAAAAATAAGTGTTTTTCTAATCCTGTTTGGGAGCGGTTATTTGTACTTAAGTTACAACCTGAAGGAATATCCATATGTTCCTGTGGATTCCGACCTTGTACCGAAAGCGCTTGGTTACTTGCTGGTTGGATTAGCCGTATTGCTTTTCTTTGACAAGTCTTCCGAAACGGAAGAACAAAAGAAAAAACGAAGCGTGCCCAAAAAAGAATTGATGGTCATACTTGCAGTCGGAGGAATGATCTTTTTATATATTTTCTTATTTGAAATAGTCGGGTTCCTGATTGCAACAGCCTTGTTTATTTTCTTCTGTTCCTGGTTCCTGGGTTATAACAGATGGGTGAGCAATTTATTGGTATCACTTATTTTTCCTTCCGTTTTGTATTATCTATTCAACTATTTATTACAGATTCGTTTACCTCAAGGAATATTACCATTTTAAAAGGTGTTGGTGAAAAATGGGTGCATTAGACGGCCTGATGCAAGGCTTCCAAGTTGCATTTAGTTTACAAGGAATCATGTTTGTTTTGATTGGCGTTGTAACCGGGACATTGATTGGAATGATGCCTGGTTTGGGACCGATCAGTGCCATTGCTATCATGATCCCAGTCACGTATGGAATGGATCCTTCCGCTGCTTTAGTGATGATGGCTGGTGTTTATTATGGTGCTGTCTTTGGCGGTTCAACCTCTTCCATTTTATTAAACGCCCCGGGAATTTCGGGTACAGTAGCAACCGCATTCGATGGCTACCCGATGGCGCAACGGGGAGAGGCTGGTAAGGCACTGGCAATTGCAGCTATCTCCTCTTTCACAGGAGGAACTGTTTCAGTGGTTCTATTGATGCTATTCGCGCCAGCTCTCGCACAGGTAGCAGTTTCGTTTGGTCCCCCGCAGTATTTTGCCTTGATGTTTCTAGGACTTACTGCAATCTCCAGTCTATCGGAAGGTTCGACGATTAAAGCATTGATAGCAGCTACGTTAGGTTTCATAGCAGCTACGATTGGGATGGACGCCCAGACAGGGACTACCCGCTTTACGTTTGGAACCCCTAATCTTATTGAAGGTATCGACTTTCTTGTCATAGCTCTTGGACTTTTTGCCATTGCAGAAGTCTGTTTCTTAATCATCAATCGAAAAGACAAATCGTTAAGCAAACAAAGTGACATCGGCAATTTGAAGTTGAGTAAAGAAGATCTTAAAGAAATGAAAGGACCGATGACAAGACAATCTTTCTTAGGTTTCATTCTTGGTGTGCTTCCAGGAGCCGGTGCAACAATTGCGTCGTTTATCGGTTATATTACTGAAAAAAGGATAGCCAAGAAGCCGGAAGAATTCGGGAAAGGGTCGATAAGAGGAGTAGCTGCACCGGAAACAGCCAACAACGCTGCTACGAGCGGTGCATTCGTTCCGTTGCTAAGTTTAGGTATTCCTGGCTCTGGCACTACTGCCGTCATGCTGGGGGCATTTCTGGTTCTGGGTATTCAGCCTGGTCCACTGCTAGTACAGGATCGTCCGGAAATTTTCTGGGGGATTATTGCCAGTATGTATATCGGAAATGTATTTTTATTGATTCTTAACTTACCATTAATCCCTTATATCGCAAAAATATTGAAGATATCCCGGCCGATGCTGATCTCTCTTGTCATCATTTTCAGCTTAATTGGTGTATATTCTATCAGCTTCAGTACATTTGACCTTTATTTATTACTCATATTTGGAGTGATCGGCTACTTGATGCGCTTGTTTTCATTTCCTGCAGCCCCATTCATACTTGCCTTTATCCTGGGCGGAATGATGGAACAGGCGTTGCGACAGGCGTTGACCGCATCGGGTGGCAATCTGGCAATCCTTGTTTCTGATCCTATTTCCATCTCCTTATTGATTGTCAGTGCCTTGTCATTTGTCGTGCCACTAATAAGAATTCGCAAAAAAGATGCTACACAAGATTAAGAGGTGAAAGGAACATGCAAGTATTTGATGAAGTGATTGAAGAAATAGCTGCTTACGTGACAGAAGAGCAGCAATTCAGCGAGGAAGCTTATCGTAATGCCCGCTATGTTTTGCTGGATTCCGTTGGGTGTGCGATTCTTGCACAGAAATATCCGGAGTGTACAAAACACTTGGGTCCGATTGTACCAGGGATACAGACACCTAATGGTGCGCGCGTTCCCGGGACTTCTTATGAATTGGACCCTGTCCAGGCTGCCTTCAATATCGGGTTATTAATTCGCTGGCTAGATTATAACGATACCTGGCTTGCAGAAGAATGGGGGCACCCATCCGATAATCTTGGAGGAATATTAGCTTTAGCGGACTACCTTTCTCGCAAGCGTCTGTCAGAAGGTAAATCCCCTTTGACTATGAAAGAAGTGCTCTACCGTTCCATCCAGGCGCATGAAATTCAGGGGATTCTGGCACTAAGCAATAGCATGAACCGACAGGGGATTGATCATGTGCTATTCGTTAAAATTGCAACCACTGCAGTCGCTGCAGCCATGTTAGGGGGAACGAAACAGCAAGTGATGAATGCTGTCAGCAATGCATGGATCGATAATGGAAGCTTGAGGACTTACCGCCATTTTCCGAATACGGGGTCCCGAAAATCATGGGCAGCAGGGGATGCGACCAGCCGTGGAGTCCGCCTTGCCTTAATGGCGATGAAAGATGAAATGGGCTATCCGACAGCAATCAGTGCTAAAACTTGGGGATTTCAGGATGTCATGTTAGATGGGAAGGAGCTGACACTTTCCCGGGAAATGAAAGACTATGTGATGGAAAATGTTTTATTTAAAATATCCTTCCCTGCAGAATTCCACGCACAGACCGCTGCGGAATGTGCCGTCACCCTTCATGACCAAGTGAAGGGAAGAGTGGAAGAGGTTAAAGAGGTTGTGATTGAAACACAGGAATCAGCCAAGCGGATTATCGACAAGACAGGGGAATTGAATAACCCGGCTGACCGTGACCATTGTATTCAGTACATCACAGCTGTTGGACTGCTCTTAGGAGAATTGGAAGCAGACCATTATGAGGATGATTTTGCACTGGCTCACCCTGAAATCGATCAGCTTCGAGAAAAAATGAAAGTAGTAGAAAATGCTGACTATACCGTAGAGTATCTTCACCCGGATAAGCGTTCAATTGCTAATGCAGTTACAGTTCATTTTGTAGATGGAAGCTCTACGGAACGGGTAGAGGTACGGTATCCAATTGGACATCGTGAACGCAGACAAGAAGGCTACCCTCTTTTAGAAGCTAAGTTTCTTAAGAATATGGAAGTACGATATACGAAAAAACGGACGAAGGATCTATTAAATTTTCATAATGAGGAGAAGCTTTCGAATAAAGAAGTCCAGGCGTATTTCAATGAACTAGTAAAGCAGGGGGGATTGTAGATGTCATGGATGATGGATGAGCGAACCAGCCAGAAGGAATTAAGTACATCATTTCGAAACCAGATGAAGAGCAAGGAATTAATGCGGCTGGTGGGGGCTCATCATGGATTATCAGGTATCATTGCAAAAGATATTGGTTTTACCTCCCTTTACTTATCGGGAGGAGCATTGTCTGCAAGTAAAGGGCTGCCTGATATTGGATTGATGACTCACGAAGAACTAGTTCGCAAGGCAGAAGAAATTATCAACGCTACAAACTTACCATTGCTCGTCGACATCGACACTGGATATGGGGAGGCCTTTAACGTGGCAAGGCTGGCCCGTGATTTAGTAAAAGTAAGGGTAGCCGCTGTCCAGATTGAAGACCAGGTTTTCCCGAAGAAGTGCGGGCATTTGGATGGCAAGCAATTGACAGGTAAAGAAGAAGTAGGGGAAAAGATACGATTGATGAAACAAGCGGAACCTGACTTGGTCATCGTCGGCCGTACCGATGCGTTAGCTGTTACAGGAAGCGAAGACGCTATTGATAGAGCAAAATATTATATAGAAGCGGGAGCCAATGCCATTTTTCCTGAAGCCGTAAGAACAGATGAAGAAATGAAATATTTTGCTTCTCGACTCGATGTTCCTTTACTTTTCAATATGACCGAGTTTGGTAAGACGCCTTACAAAACTGCAGATGAAATTGCTGCTCTAGGCTTCTCCATGGTGATTTATCCTGTTACTTCGCTGCGGGCAGCTGCCAAAGCGGTGGAGCGTGTGTATCGAACTATCTATGAAAAAGGAACGCAGCAAAGTAGGCTGGAAGATATGCAGACCAGGAAAGAGCTGTACCAGGCGATCGACTATGAAAAATACGATGAGCTTTAAAGGTTACAACAGTGTACGCGCTCTTAACAATTACTATAAGTATAGTGAAAAAGTTAATAATATTATTGACAGAAAATTTAGATTGTTATATAGTAGATAACAGAAAGCAACCTTTAGAAAGGTATCCCCTTTCAAAGCCGGTTTGCTAGTTTATCACAAACGTTCAAATAAATAAGTGACTGTCAAAACTGCCAGAGCTCTGAGCGCCAGAGCAACCACGCAGTTTAGAAGCCAGTATTTTTCCTTGAAACTAAGGGACTATACTGGCTTTTTTTAATCGCTGAAGGGCCCGTCAGCAGCCAAAAACTATCAAAATATCAGGAGGTTTTTAATAATGTGTGCGATGGATCTACAAAAAGGTAAATTAGAGCTTCAAACTGGAAAAGGGTATAAGGTTGTGCAGCACCCGGAACATCACCGTCTCTATCATATTGAATTTGAAAGCGATGTCATTGATAAGTTCGTAGCAGACTTAAAGGATGTCAGTGATGAGCAGCTGGAATATGTTCCATATATGCGTTTGATGGCGGCTGATAAGCTGGTAGAGTTAGTAGGAGAAGAGTTTGTACAGACAATCCGTGGTATTCTTCATGATCGTAAGACAGGCGGCTTCACCATCGGGCTGCAGGGACGGACGAAAGACGATCAGGACTATGTGAAGTTTTCTACGGCACTGACCCATCTCGTCGGTACGCCAAACTTCGATGCGATGTCAGGTAAGTACTACGCGCGTTTTACGGTAAAGCATACAGATGATAGTGATTCCTATCTTCGCCAGGCCTACCGGACGTTTACATTGCACACCGATGGCACCTATGTCGATGAGCCGACAGACTGGCTGCTGATGATGAAGTTCGAGGAAGAGAATGCCGTTGGCGGACGCTCCCGCTTGCTTCATCTTGATGACTGGGAAGAGATGGATTATTTCTATAATCATCCGCTGGCAAAATATAAATTCACATACAAAGCGCCTGCAAGTAAAAACGTCTCAGAAGATGTACTGCGCCAGACTTTCTATGAGCATAATAATGGTCCCTGCATTTGTTTCATCGACCAGTTCGTGTACCCGGAGACGATCGATCAGGCAAAGTATCTAAAGGACTTGTCCCATTCTATGGAGAATTCGCCGGCGACGATTGGTCTTGATCTTCCAGAAGGCGACTTGATCATGTTGAATAACCGCTTCTGGCTGCATGGGCGTGAAGCGTTCGAAAAAAATACGGAATTGCATAGAGAGTTACTGCGTCAGCGAGGAAGGTTCGCAGAGTAAGCGTTGGATGAGGAGGGAGTAGTCAGCATGTATGATTTCACCATAATTGGTGGGGGAATAGTCGGTTTATCTACCGCCTATTCCCTTACTAAAAAATATCCGGCTGCCAAAATAGCCGTTATAGAAAAAGAAAAATCCTGGGCGAGCCATCAGACCGGCCGCAACAGCGGGGTTATTCACTCCGGTGTCTATTACAAGCCAGGGAGCATGAAAGCCAGACTAGCCAAGCAGGGCGCCGCTTCCATGGTAGCGTTTTGTAAAGAGCATGATGTCGAGCATGAAGTTTGTGGAAAAGTGTTGGTGGCGACTGAAGACGAAGAGCTGCCAAGAATGGAAAAGCTCTATAAGAACGCACACCAGAATGGCATAAATGCTACCCGACTAAGTCGGGAAGAACTGCTGGAAATCGAGCCGCACGTCAATGGAAAAGCTGCCCTGAAGGTGCCGACTACAGGGATCGTCAACTATAAACAAGTTACCGAGACGTTGGCGAAGTTAGTAGAAGAAGCAGGTGTGGATTTATTACTCGGTACGAAGGTATTAAATATTGATGAATCGTCCAAGGAGGTATTCATCGACACAGATAAACAGACAATCCTGTCGCGTTTCTTGATCAACTGCGCCGGGCTTCATAGTGACCGCCTGGTCAAGATGGCTAAGATACAGACAGATGTGAAAATTGTACCATTCCGCGGTGAGTACTTCACCTTGAAAGATGATAAACGCCACCTTGTGAAAAACCTGATATATCCGATTCCGAACCCGGATTTCCCTTTTCTTGGCGTCCATTTAACCAGGATGATTGATGGCAGTATTCATGCGGGGCCTAATGCTGTACTGAGTTTCAAACGGGAAGGGTATCATAAAACGGCATTTCACCTGAAAGATACTCTGGAGACGATTACTTTTCCTGGCTTTTGGAAAATGGCAGGCAGTAACTTACAGGAAGGCTTGAAGGAGATGGTGCGATCTTTCCATAAACAGACGTTTGTCAAAAGTCTGCAGCGCCTTGTCCCGGAAATCCAGGTGGATGATGTAGTACCGACTCATGCGGGAGTAAGAGCGCAAGCGATGTTGAAGGATGGTCGTCTCGTGGATGATTTCTATATTATCCCAGGGAAGAAATCCATTCATGTCTGTAACGCGCCATCACCGGCCGCTACGGCATCCTTAGAAATCGGAAAAGAAATAGTTCACCGGATCCCTCCTCAGGACCACTTGAAGGCGAGCGATAAATTGAAGCCAAGTCTTGTCACGAACTAAACTGTTTCGTGTCCGCATTGATATCGAAAAAATTATATACTAAAAAACCGCTCACAATGAGCGGTTTTTTTAGTCGTGCATTTGATACTGTTTATAGGAATCTTTTAAGGCAGCTGCAATTGCATTGCCTGCTTTCCCTCGATAACCGTTTTCCAGCTGTTTCAAAGGCTCATCCAACCCTTCCTTGAGGCTGTACCCTTTCAACAGATTTTTCACGTATTCTCTGCCGTGATCGGTTGCCAGTGTGCAGGACGCGTCCACAATGACCCCGTATTTTTTATCGATTTCCAGAGTCAGCGTCAATGATTCAGAAATATGGTTGGCTGCAATTCCAGTCGGTAATTTCGAATGTCCGGCTACAAAAATTGTATTCATGTTCTCTCCTCCTACAAGCTAGTTAATTACTGTATTTATCCTTTAATTTATATATTTTCTTCATTAACTTTGAGCCCACCATCGATTCTGTTTCTTCATAAATCGGACGGAGCCGCTGTTCCCATGCTTCTTGTTGGGCTTGGGTCAGGTAATCAATCTGCAGGTTCTCTTCCTGCCTCAATTTTCTTGTAGACTCGTCGTTCATTTCAATGGAGTGGCGTCGCACCCAGTTGGTGGTTTCAGTCATCGCACCTTCAATGATTTCTCTATGTTCATTAGAAAGGTTGTTCCAAAATGCTTCATTGATCAGTACGGCATACCCAAGGTAACCATGGTTACTGATGGTCATATAGGACTGATCCTGGAATAATTTCTTTGAATAGATATTGGAAGCAGTGTTTTCCTGGCCGTTGACGAAGTCCACTTCGAGATTCCGATATGTTTTATTAAAAGGAAGTTCACTGGTGCTGGCGCCTAATTGTTCGAACTGGGACTCGATGACAGGACTGGGCATTATCCGGAAATGAAGACGATGAAAATCCTCGGGATATAAGATTGGCTGGCTGCTATTGGTCACTTGTTTGTAACCATTATACCAAAAGGTCAATCCTTTGATGTCATCCTGTTCAAGGTCACGGAGCAGTGTTTCTCCGATTTCCCCCTCATAGGCTTCCTCTACAGCTTGGTAGGAAGGGAAAATGAACGGGAGGTCGAGAACCTGCCATTTCAGAAATCGTTTCGTTAAATTAGAAGTGGCAGGGGCAATCATTTCCACTCGTCCCTCTCTCAGTGCTTCATACTCATTCTGATCACTATAGAGCGTGCCGTTGGAATGCACCTGGATTTTAATTTCACCGTTGGTACGTGATTCTACAAGAGATGCGAACCTTCTGGCTGCCATTCCTTTCGGAGTATTCTCTGCCACTACATGACTGAATTGGATGACAATCTTATCTTTGATCCCTTCCTGCTCATCATCATATTCCAGAGAACTGGAGGCATTACTCAAATCGAATCCGAAAAATAGGGCAGTGAAAATTCCGGTGATGATGAAAGCCGTAATCGTGATGACTGTGCGCAATCCTGCCACCTCGCTCGTAATCGTTTTCAATAGTGTAACACACCAAAGAATAAATGGTACACTAGGTATAGCCTGATGGGAAGGAAGATTCCTCATGACACTCAAGCATATGCCGATCCGCTGGAAAATCACAATCCTGTCATTTGGGGTCGTTCTTTTTTCGATTCTGATCGGTGGGATTATTGTAATTGGAAATACAATTGAATCGAAAGAAGATGCGTTGGGAGAACACGCCATGATTACCGGGCGTACGGTAGCCAACCTTCCTGATATCAAAGAATATTTGACAGAACCAGCCGGATGGACAAAAATAAATCCCATTGTAGAGCGGATTCGAACAGTCAACGATGCGGACTATATTGTTATTTTAAATATGAACCGGATTCGCTATTCCCATCCTGTTGCTGATCAGCTAGGTACTGTTTCATCCGGTAAAGATGAAGGTCCTGCCTTTGCAGAACACAGCTATACCGCTAAAGCGCAAGGGGAGATGGGGACGGCTATCCGTGCGTTCGTTCCCATTATGAGTGAGGACCATGAACAGATTGGTGTAGCAATTGTAGGCAATATCCTTCCCTCCGTTGGTGAAATTTTAAACGATATAAAAAAAGAAATTCTATTTGTTCTATTTTTAACTGCCTTATTCGGGGTCATCGGTTCCTGGCTGCTTGCCCGGCATTTGAAAGACCAGACTTTTCGACTGGAGCCCTATGAAATTGTACAGCTATTAGTAGAAAGAACAGCAACTTTCCAGGCAATGAATGAAGGGATTGTTGCGATTGATAAGGATGGAAGCATATCGATTCTGAATGATAAAGCGAAACAAATTCTTGATATAAAAGGAGACTGGATTGGTGAGCCAATTCAATCTGTTGTCCGTGAGACTAAATTATTAAAAGTCTTACAGGAAGGGGCTCCTGTTTATCATGAAGAAATGCGAGTCGGGGACAAGTTGATTATGAGTACCCGCGTACCTATCCGTGTGGAGAATGAAATCGTAGGTGCTGTCGCAGTTTTCCAGGACCGGACAGAAGCAACGAAGCTTGCTGAAGAATTAACGGGTGTAAAAGCCTTCGTCGATGCATTACGGGTACAAAACCATGAACATTTAAATAAGCTTCACACGATTGCAGGTCTGATTCAGCTGGACAAAAAGGAGCAGGCGCTGGAATTTGTATTTGACGCTAGTGAAAAGCAAGAAGAATTATCCCGGTTTTTGATTACGAATATGAAAGATTACAGTATTTCCGGACTTCTGCTCAGTAAGGTGAGCCGTGGGAAAGAAATAGGGATAGAGGTTTCTATTGATGAAACCAGTGAATTGAAAAGCTATCCCCCGTTACTGGACAAACATGATTTTGTACTTATTTTAGGAAACTTAATCGAAAATGCCTTCCACTCCTTCCATGGTATCAAACGGGCTCAGAAATGGGTGGATATCTCCATCAAACAGGATGATACCATCTGTGCCATAGCAGTGGAGGATAATGGAAAAGGAATTCCAAAAGAGAAAAAGAATCATATTTTTGAGAAAGGCTACACCACGAAAGGGGAAGGTGGCTCTGGCTATGGTTTGTATCTCGTCCATAAAACAGTGGAAAAAGGCCAGGGAGAAATAGAAGTCATTTCTCAACCAGGAGAAGGGACGAGCGTTTTGCTGACATTTCCGATGAACTTGAAGGAGGAGAAGGGATGACATCACCAGTGATAAAAGTTTTGTTGATTGAAGATGATCCGATGGTTCAGGAAGTAAACAGGCAGTTCATCGAACGCGTCCCTGGATTTCAAGTGGTAGCAATTGCTTCTGACGGAGAAGAGGGAATGGAGCTCACCAGGAAAATTAAACCAGACTTGATCGTGCTGGATATTTATATGCCTGAAAAAGATGGGATGGAAACACTGGAACAGCTTCGAGGGGAACAGCTGGATATAGATGTCATTGTAATTACAGCTGCCAACGATAAAGGAACGATTAAAAAGATGCTGCAGCGAGGCGCGACGGACTATATTGTCAAACCATTCAAGTTCGAGCGCCTGGAGCAGGCGCTGACTCGCTACCGGGACTTGCATCAACGTTTTTCCGGGGAGGGAGAGCTGGCCCAGAAGCAAATAGATGATGTAATCACCGGTGCCAAACAGTCACCATCGTCGTCAAAAGAACTTCCGAAAGGTTTGAATGAACAGACGCTGGAGCAGATAATTCTTTTCTTAAGGGAGCAGAAGGAAGCCCTTTCTGCAGAACAAGTTGCAGATGGGATTGGCATTGCTCGTGTAACAGCAAGAAGGTATCTGGATTATTTGAAGAATATCGGGGAGGTCGTCCTGGATATTCAGTATGGCGGCGTTGGACGCCCTGTAAATCGATATAAAATTAATCATTAAACAGGCTTATCTCATTTGAAATGAGGTGGCCTTTTTTAATATTGTTTTTTTAAAACACCAATCATTAATATTGTGACCAAAATGACCAAAATGTCCAATATGGTCATAATATTCAAAAAATAACATGTAAGCGGTAACATGTAATTAGTTTATATTTCGAAATGGGGGTTTTTATATGATAAAGCGATTATCATTTATTTTTACTTTAGCAATTGTCATGCTGTTGGCTGCTTGTGGTGGTAATGATGAGGCGGATGGTTCGGAAGGAGATTCCGGTGGTTCTGGTGAACAATCAATTGTATTTGGTACAGGTGGTACATCTGGAACCTATTATCCGATCGGCGGGGCATTGAAGCCTATTTTTGAAGAAAGTGATCAAATTGGCAATGTTACGGTGGAGTCCACTGGTGCTTCTGTCGCCAACATTCAGAACATTCAGGATGGGTTGAACCAGATGGCAATTATCATGAGTGATGTAGGCTATGATGCGATCGAAGGTACTGGGCAATTCGATGGTGGCTCTGTTGATGTACAAGCAATGGCTGGCATGTATCAAAATGTTGTCCAAGTAGTTGCTTTGAAAGATAGTGGGATTGAATCCATCGAAGATTTAGAAGGTAAAAAGGTCGGTGTTGGCAAGGTGGGTTCCGGAGTAGAACAAAGTGCGAAGAAAGTATTGGAGTCTGTGGGAGTGACTTACGACGATTTATCTAAAGTGACGCATACTGGCTACGCTGACAGTGTACAGGAAATGAAAAACGGAAATCTGGATGCGGCATTCTTTACATCCGGAGTACCAAACAGTAATATCACTGATTTGATGCAGCAGACGGACATTAACTTTGTAGAAATCAAAGGGGATACTGCTGAAAAACTGATGGAGAAATATCCATTCTATAAAGAATATACGATTGAAGCAGGCAACGAAGCTCAATATGAGTTAGAAAATAAAGTAGAAACAGTAGGTATTCAAAACATGATTATCGTTTCTCCTGATCTAAGCGAAGATGTCGTCTATGACATGACAAAACGATATTACGAATATCTGGGAACAGATGAAGTTGCAGTCGGAGCACTTAAACAATTAGAGCGTGATGAAATTGCTAAAGACTTAATTGCACCTCTTCATCCGGGAGCAAAGAAGTTTTATGAAGAACAAGGAATTTTGGAGTAAGCAAAAAGGGCATCAATTTGGTGCCCTTTTTAAAATAGTCCGATGAAACGAATCATCATTTTACTTGCTGCTTGTATTATCCTCCTGCTTCCGGTGATGACGTTCTACACGATTCCTGTACTGAAAGTTTCTGGAGAAAACGAGTTGGAAAAGGTGCTATATCTTCAGAAGGATAAGGACTTTTCGATTCGGTGGACCCATTCTGTTGAAAATGAGGAATGGGAAGAGTTCTTTAAAGTGGAAGAATATCAAATTGTCCTTGACTCGACAAGGTTCAAAACATTTGGGGCCGGGGTGCCAAGTGATACTGGTGAGGATACATTTATTAAAGACGGCTGGGTCTACATGACAGACATCCATCAGCCGATAGGCATGGAACTGGTGACGAGAACAGGAAAAACGACGGATCATCGTGTCATACGTGGAGACGAGGTCTGGCAGATGAGAGCTTCTCAATCCTATCGTTTCACAGTGGAAGAAGCAAATTTGCTCCATGCCATCGGTTATTATATAGCTACTAGAATGAGGTGAGCGTATGGGGAAGAAACAGAAAAAATCAGCAGAAGATTATGACCGCGAAAGTACAGTGAGGACAGGAATCACAAAGCCGATAGCACTCGTAATTACTATTTTGGCAATTTCCTTATCACTGTTCCATTTATATACTTCCTATGCTGGATCGCTTGTTGATATCAAGCAGCGGAGTATTCACTTATACACATTAATGACACTTGGTTTCTTACTATATCCATTTGTTCGCAGCAAAGGAAAACCAGGCAAGTCGGTTCCTTTCTATGATTATTTCACTGCTGCACTGTCACTCGGTGTCGGGATTTATATGTTTTTTACTGCAGAACGTATTATAGAATCGGGTGGACGTATCAATGATACGGACTTCTATATTGGTTTACTTATCCTATTTTTATTATTCGATATTACGCGCAGGGTAACAGGATGGGGCCTGTCTTTATTAGCGCTCGGTTTCCTCATTTATGGGTTCTATGTAAAACTCTCCATTTATCCTGAATTGACATCACCTGTCGTTCTAAGTGTATCGAAGCAAATCATCGGACAACTCGTTTTTATTACGGAAGGGGTCCTTGGAACAGCGATTGGTGTATCAGCCAGTTATATTATCTTATTTATACTATTCGGGGCATTTTTAGGACGATCCGGAATGGGGCAGTTGTTCAATGATCTCGCCTTAGCTGTGGCGGGACATACAAAAGGTGGTCCAGCAAAAGTCGCTGTCATCTCCAGTGGGTTTCTTGGTTCGATCAATGGTTCTGCAATCGCAAACGTAGTAACAACGGGTGCGTTTACCATTCCGTTGATGAAGAAGATTGGTTATAAAAAGAATTTCGCTGGTGCCGTGGAATCGGCAGCTAGTGTCGGTGGACAGATTCTCCCCCCGATTATGGGAGCGGCCGCCTTCATCATGGCAGAAAACCTGAATGTAGCCTATACCAAAATCATACTGGCGGGTATTATTCCGGCACTGCTATTCTATGTAGGAATATTACTGCAAGTCCATTTTCGGGCTTCAAAACGTGGACTGCAGGGCATGCCTAAAAGTGAACTGCCAAGGTTGAAAGCAGTCATTGCTAAACGCGGGCATTTAATCATACCGATGATGATTTTATTGTACCTCTTGTTTTCAGGAAAGACACCTTTTTATGCGGCTTTCTGGTCCATCATAGCAACCGTGGTGATTGCCGGTTCGAAGCAGATGGTACCGATTATAACTGGTATTTCCTTGTTTCTGATTTTCCAGCCCCAGCTGTCTGCTCTTTTCAGCGGCGGTGCCATACCGAATGTGCGAAGCGATTGGTGGGAACTGCTCTTAATTATTGTTATCCCGCTGGCTATCAATCTATGGAGAAAATGGCTGAAGCTTGAGGCGGATGAAGTAGGTGTGAAGGACGCCCTTAAGGCACTGGAGGATGGAGCAAGGACCACGGTTCCTGTTGCGATTGCCTGTGGTGCTGTCGGAATTGTTGTCGGAATTGCTTCATTGACAGGTGTTGCGTTGGAAATTGCCAACAGCATCGTCAATATCGGTAGTGCTGTAAACAGTCCATTGATCCAGCTGATCATCACCTTGTTCCTGACAATGATCACTTCTATTATCCTTGGAATGGGTCTGCCTAGTATCCCGACGTATATCATTACTAGTACGATGGCAGCACCAATCCTATTGCAGCTTCCATTGTACCGGGAACTTGCAGGGTCTACGGAAACAGCAACATTCGTTGCTCATATGTTTGTGTTCTATTTTGGTATTTTTGCTAACATTACACCGCCTGTCGCACTGGCCGCATTCGCAGGGGCCGGGATAGCAGGAGGAAATCCGAACCAGACTGGATTCCAGGCGATGAAACTTGCGATTGCCGGGTTCATCGTACCATTCATGTTCGTGTTCTCGCATGAAATGCTGATGATTGATGCTAACTTTATGAATATTATTGTTATCACCATCACTTCGTTAATCGGGGTATTCTTATTATCGATCATGACGGAAGGTTACTTTATGAAAGAGCTACCGGGTTGGCTGAGGGCGGTATCCGGTGCAGCTGCACTGCTATTGATCTACCCTGGCATCTGGACAGATTTGATTGGTTTGATCGTGTTCTCATACGTATTATTTACCAATTTTAAAAACACACCAAATCTGCCATCGAACCAGACGGCAGAAGCAGGCAAGTAGGGGGGAGAGACTATGCGATTAGCAACAATCAATCAGGGTGGCATGGAAGTCGCTGCTATTGTGGATGGTGAGCGTCTGCTCCCCATCCAATCTATCAATGATGTTGCGGGTACAGATTGGCCGATAGGGCTGTATGAATTGATTAATGAAGAAAAACTATCTTCCCTGAGAGATTGGTGGAATGAAAGAAGTGAAGATGAGAAAAAGGATTTGGAATCTCACTTTCTAGCAAGTGAAGAAGCTGTCTATCGACCACTTTATCGGCATCCACGAAAGATTTGGGGGATCGGGCTTAACTACGTCGATCATGCTTCTGACCTGAAGGAAATAGCTCCAAGTTCAGAGCCGGCAAGCTTTATGAAACCAGCAACCACAATCATCGGTCACAAAGATACCATCCAGTTACCTGTGCAGTCAGAGCGGACAACAGGGGAAGCTGAATTAGGAGTAATCATCGGGAAGGAATGTAAAAATATTTCCGAATCAGAAGTGAAAGAGGTTATTGCCGGTTATACGACCATCATTGATATGACCGCAGAGGATATCCTCCAGCGTAATCCACGCTATTTGACGCGTTCAAAAAGCTTTGACACTTTTTTCAGCTTTGGACCTGAACTGGTTACTACGGATGAAGTGGCTGAAGTGTTTGATTTAGAAGTAGCGACCATCATTAATGGGGAATGTCATCGAAAAAACTCCGTCAGCAATATGACTTTTAACCCTTATTATCTGGTGGCTTTTCATTCCCAGGTAATGACACTACAGCCAGGGGACATCATTTCCACAGGGACTCCTGGAGCGGTGGTTATCCGGGATGGAGATGTGATTGAATGCGAGATTGATGGATTCTGCAAACTGAAAAATAATGTAGTAGACTTGAAGAAACGATAGGAAAGGGTGTAGGATTTGAACTTTCAATTACAAGGAAAATCAGTGATTGTAACTGCTTCAAGTAAAGGCTTGGGCAAAGCGACAGCACTGGAGTTCGCCAAAGAAGGAGCCCATGTATTAATTTCCAGCAGGAATGAAGAAGAACTACAGGCCGCTAAAAAAGAGATTCAGGAAGTTAGCGGGAATAGCCATATCGATTATGGTGTCTGTGATGTCACCAATGCAGATCAAATCAAGCAACTGGTACAAAAAGCGGTGGATTGGAACGGTACCGTAGATGTATTGGTCAACAATGCCGGCGGCCCTCCAGCAGGAACATTTGATAAGTTTACGGATGAAGACTGGCAGGGGGCATTTGAGTTAAACCTGCTGAGCTTTGTCCGGACTGTCCGGGAAGTACTTCCTTCCATGCGGGAGCAGCAAAGCGGAAGAATCGTCAATATCGCTTCGTCTTCGATCAAGCAGACATTGGATAACCTGATTTTGTCCAATACATTTCGTGCCGGCATTGTTGGTCTATCGAAATCACTATCCCAGGAGCTTGCTAGTGATAATATCTTAATCAATACGGTAGGCCCAGGGAGAATTGCAACCGATAGAGTTGCCCAATTGGATGAAAAAAGAGCAGAAAAGCTGGGAATTACAGCTGAGGAAGTAAAGCAGCAAACGGAACAGTCGATCCCGATCGGCCGCTATGGGGAACCGGAGGAATTCGCAAGAGCAATCGTATTTTTGGCTTCCGGAGCGAATACTTATTTGACCGGTCAGTCACTCGTTGTCGATGGAGGATTGGTAAAAGCACTCTAAGATGACTTGAACACTTGAATTACCCAATAAACCCTGCTAAATCCAGCCATCCAAAAGGGAGGCTGGATTTTTAGCTTTACAAAACAAAGGTAATCCTATACACTGAATGTTAGTGACCACTAACAATTAAAGGTGGCGTTTTTCCTTTATATATTTTTTTGAGTTTTATGTAAGTTACCACTAACATTCAAAAGGGGAGAGAGAAATGAAAGTATTGAATCTTTTATCGAGGGTATTAACACGACGTCCAATGCTAGTCATTTTCATAGCTATACTAATTATCGCTTTGCTGGCAGCAGGGACAAGGAATGTAAATATGGCTACCGGCAATGAAACATTGGTCCGAACAGACACTAAAGTTTATCAGGATAATCAAAAGCTGGAGGAAGAATTCGGTGGGGAATCCATCCTTGTTCTTTATGAAGGAGAAGGTTTGCTCACCACTGGAAATCTCCAGCATATGAAAGGACTTGAAGACCAGCTGGAATATAATGACGCTGTTTTCAGCGTATTCAGTCCCGTCACTCTAGTGGAGCAGATAGCAGGAAAGCAGCAGGAAAAATCCATGGAAGGAATAGGGGAAATCAACGAAGGATTAAAGGAAATGGGGAGACAGCTGAAGGAGTCCGGTGAACATAGGGAGGCGGGGTTAGACCAGCAAACCAAACAATTGGAAGGTTTCCTAACCCAACAGGAACAGCAGAAGAAAGAGATGGACAAACTGGGTGAGCGTCTCCTTTCTATCAGTGACAATGTTGAAACGGTGACCGCTTATTCAGACACAATGAAGGCAGGGCTGCCAGAAAAACAGGCAACGCTTGACCATATGATTTATGATGACGACAACCAGCTCAGAAGCTCCTTTGAGGAGGTGGTCATCGATAATAAATATATGTTGATGATTATCAAGTTCGAAGGCAATGTCGACGATACGGTTAAAAGCGATACCGTAGCAGCAATTAATTCCTATATGGAAGAAAACCCGAACGATCAGGTGGAGACAATGGTGTCTGGAAAACCGGTCTTGGATGATTCCATCCGGACCTCCATGAAAGAAAACATGCAGAAAATGATGATGTTGTCTGTCGCATTCATGATTCTTGTACTTTCTATCATATTTAAAGTAAGTTGGCGCTTACTTCCATTAGTGGTGATTTTAGTGGCTGTCGTAGGAACCGTCGGTCTGATGGGTTGGGTCAATATTCCAGTTACGATGGTATCCATGGCTGTGTTTCCGATTTTAATTGGCTTAGGAATTGATTACGCCATACAGTTCCACAGCCGTTACACGGAAGAATTGAATGAAGGAGAGGATTCGATTGAAGAATAAAACATATAGGAACCAGTCAGAAAAAAGTCTGAAGAGAACCATTACAAAAATGGTTCCAGCTGTAATGACAGCTTTGATTGCGACAGCGTTGGGTTTCATATCTCTGTATACTTCACCGGTTCCAATGATTCAAGATTTCGGAAAGATGTTGACAGTGGGTATGGTTGTAAGTTTCTTTGTCGGATTATTTCTACTAATTCCGATCCTGTTTACACGTGATCATTTTTTTGGAAGCAAGCAAAAAAAAGCAGACATGGAAAAAGGAGAAGGAAAGGCAGATCGCCTCCTCGATAAGTTTACCAAATACTTGATCAAGTTAAGATGGCTGATCATCCTTTTGGCTATTGTCACGGCATCATTAGGAATATGGGTTGATACGGAGACAGGAGTGGAGACGGACGTGGAGAGCTTCATGCCCCAGGATGATCAGGCACTTGGCGATATTCATAAACTCAGAGATGTCATCGGTACGACCGATCAGGTATCCATCGTTTATGAAGGAGAGGATGTCGTTAACGCTGAAATTATGACTTGGGTGGATCGTGTCAGTGAATCACTGAATGACGAATTTTCAGAAGTAGTAGATACAAAATCAATTACGACCGCTGTCAAGCAGATGAATGATGGGGAGTTGCCAGAGGAAGGAGACTGGGGATCTCATTTGGAAGATATGCCCTCTGAACAGGCCAAATTGCTGATCAACGAGGAGCATACCCAGGGTGTGATCAATATTGGCATCAAGCATTTAGAATCTGAACCTTTACAGGAGTTCCTGAATGCTTTAGCAGCTTTTTTGGAGGAAAATGAAGTGGCTGACGTAGAGACAACGGTAACAGGTAAATCCGTCCTTGATGTCGAGATGATTTCTGCTTTGACCTCAGGGAGGTATCAAATGACATTGCTTGGCATGGGGCTCGTCTTCTTAGGTCTGCTGCTCATCTACCGTCACCCAGTTAAAGCATTCATCCCGCTTGTACCGATTATTCTGATTGTCGGCTGGTCCGGGGCAGCTATGTACCTTTTAGATATTAATTATACACCTTTGACGGCTACGCTTGGTGCGTTGATTATCGGGATCGGAACCGAATTTACGGTTCTTATCATGGAACGTTATTATGAAGAGCGTGAGAAAGGGAATAGTGCAGAAATAGCTATCAGGATTTCCAACCAGAAAATCGGGAAAGCCATATTCACTTCAGCATTGACAACGATTGGTGGCTTCAGTGCCTTGCTCATATCTGACTTTGTTATTTTAAGCAATTTCGGCTTAATGACGTTGATCAATATATCGTTGGCCTTGTTTAGTACCATCGTTGTCATGCCGGCCATCTTGATTATTTTCGATCGTTTTGTGAAAATAAAGGCTAGGAAGGAAGTACAAGTGGGGTGAAGGATTTGAGAGATAAAACCGATCAGATATTAAGAGCGGCTGTAACCGTTTTTGTCAAAAAAGGATTACAGGCGACAACACAAGAGATAGCAAAAGAAGCAGATGTAGCAGAAGTGACATTATACCGTAAGTTTGCAACAAAGCAGAACCTATTTATCAGTGTTATCAAACATGTCCTGGAAAATCAATTTAATTCCAAGGTTATGAAATTGGCAGATGAAGCTGATACAGAATATTTCTTCAGAAAGATTATTGAAAACAGGCTGGAAGTGCTTTCGAAAAACACCCCACTGGTAAAGATGTTGATATCGGAAAGCCTTATGGGGAACCTTACAGAAGAGATTGACCTGCCGAAGCTGATATTTACAAGTTTGAAAAGTGGACTGGATCATCACTTCGCAGGTGATAATGTGGACACAGAATTATGCGCACGTCAATTAGGCGGAATTTTCTTAAGCCATATTGTGCTGCCTAATGAACAGCCGTTTCACCAGCTTGATCAGGCAGATAAAGAGGTTGTTATTGATAAATACACAAGGTCTGTAATGGCCCTTCTGTAACATAAAAAAGGCCAGCAGCATTTTAATCAGCTGCTGACCTTTTTTTATTTTTCTTCCATGGCATTGGCAAGGGAGGATTTGATCGTGACATCATCAAACGCAATACCAAGTTGAATGGCGGTTTGGGCGATTTCCGGACGCATGCCTGAAATCATTGGTTTGATACCAAGCAGCTGTAAGGATTGAATCAAATTAGAAATCTGGTGAGCTACCAATGTGTCAATGGTTGCTACCCCCGAGAGGTCAATATACAATTGACTAATCCCTATCCTGGAACAATTATGAAGGGTATTCTCCAGGATAACACCAGCTCGTTCACTATCAATCTCTCCAATCAGTGGGAGCAGCGCCCGCTTATCGTCCAAGGCAATGACGGGAGCACTCAATTGTTGAATGATATCCTCTTTTGCTTTCAGTAATTCTTTGGAATTTCTATTAGCACCTTCGACGAACATCAGGATAGCAGTATCGAACCCTGTGATGACCAATTCATTCCAATTATCCATATCTTCTTGTGTTATGTCATGTTCCGTTTCTTTTACAAACGTTTTTAAGTATTTGAGATAGAGCATACGCACTCTCATAAATTCGCGAATGACGTAGTGACTGGGTGTGTTCAAGTGGTTTTGGTCGGCTGCAATCTCCGATGCCCATTCATCAAAAGTTTCCGCCCACTCTTCTTCGGTTTTCACAAAAATTTGAGTGAAAAAATGATGGAAGTCATAATTCTGTTTTTTTAATCTCTCTACTACTTCTGGTGTACGAATGGCATAGATAGAAGCTGGGTCGTTTTCTTCGATTGTGTTATACCACTCTTCCGTAATTTCTTTTGCGTGCTCTAAAAAATATTCACGTAGTGCTTCATTTTTTGACAATTTACACTCCCCCAAATTGGTTGGTCTTCCTATTACCTACTACCCGTAGATTGGAAAATTTACACGTGCAATTGAAGGATATCTAAGCCTGTTTCTCAAAAAGACGAGATATTTCTACAATTACATGTACAGCTTTATCCATATTATCAACCGAGATGTATTCATATTTTCCATGAAAGTTTTCTCCACCGGTAAAAATATTCGGTGTAGGCAGGCCCATATAAGATAACTGGGAACCATCGGTACCGCCACGGATGGGCCGCACAAGCGGTTCTATATCTACATTTTTCATTGCTTGATAGGCGGTGTCGACGATTTCTTTAACAGGTTTGATTTTGTCACCCATATTGTAATATTGGTCTTCCATCTCTAAGGTTATTCGTTCTTGCCCGTACTTTTCCTTCATCTGCTCCGTAATGGTGACTATATTTTCCTTTTTTGTCCGAAATGCGTCTTTATCAAAATCCCGGATAATATAAGTTAGCTCTGTTTTTTCCACATCGCCATGCATGGAAACGAGATGGTAAAAGCCCTCATAACCTTCTGTGTACTCTGGTGCCTGCTCTGCTGGAAGGTGGGAGTGAAATTCCATTGCCAGTTTGGCAGAGTTAGTCATTTTTCCTTTAGCGGTGCCGGGGTGGACGCTATTTCCTGAAAAAGTAATCCGGGCACCGGCAGCATTGAAGCTTTCATACTGCAGCTCCCCCAGGGGGCCGCCATCGACCGTATAGGCAAAATCGGCCTGGAACCGTTCGACATCAAATTTATGCGGACCTCGTCCGATTTCTTCATCAGGGGTAAATGCGACCCGGATATCTCCATGCTTGATTTCCGGATGCTCAATCAAATAGTGCATGGCTGACATGATTTCCGTGATTCCTGCTTTGTTATCTGCTCCAAGCAATGTCCTTCCATCTGTGGTTATAAGGGTGTGTCTTTTATAACCGGTTAGCTCAGGGAAATCGCTCGGTGATAAGACTATGTTATGTAGATCATTCAGTGTGATGTCATTCCCATCATATTCTTCTATTACCTGAGGATTGACATTTTTACCAGTGAAATCAGTGGCAGTATCAAGATGAGCAAGGAAGCCTATGGTCGGAACGTCTTTATCTGTGTTGGAAGGCAAAGTCGCCATTACATATCCGTGTTCGTCGATGGATAGATCCTGCATACCGATTCCTTTCAATTCTTCTATCAGCATATTGGCGAGCGTCAGCTGTCCGGGGGTGGAAGGGCATTCTGGGTTGCTGGCATCAGACTGGGTGTCTATCTTGGCATAACGGATGAAGCGGTCAATCAAAGCATTTTTCATTAACAAAATCCTCCATTGCTTTTTCATCCATTATATAGCAAAAAAGTAATGAATAGCTAGTTGAATAGTAACTAGGGGGAAGGCAAAGAAAAAAGCCTCCAACTAAAGTTGGAAGCTTCTATACTATTAATCTTCTACTATTGGGTAGACGCCGTTTTCATCATGTGTTTCTTGGCCTGTGATCGGCGGGTTGAAGACGCATACCATACGCATATCCGATTTGGCACGCAGGTAATGTTCATCATGTTGATCCAGCACATAGATGGTATCCTTTTCAATCGGCCATACTTTTCCGTCTTTTACTGTTTCAACTTCGCCTTCGCCTTCGATACAGTAGACAGATTCTAAATGGTTTTGGTACCAGATGTGTGTTTCTGTGCCTGCTTTAATGACGGTATCATGAACAGAATAGCCCATGCCATCTTTTTTTAATACTAAACGTCTGCTTTCCCAAGTATCAGCTTTTACGTGATTTTCTGAATCGATTACGTCTTGTAGTTTGACTGTTTTCATGTCTGATTCCTCCTGGTTCGTTGGTAGATTAGTTAGTTACTGGTTCACTTACTAATGACTTTACACTTTCTTCTATGATGTTAAAGCCTTTTTGAAGACCTTCATCATCGATATTTAGTGGTGGGAACAATTTGAATACTTCACTTTTCGGTCCGGAAGTTTCCATAATCAGACCACGCTCGAAAGCTTCCGCTGCAACTTCATCGGCAAGCCCTTCTTTTGCGCATTCGATACCGACCATAAGACCACGACCGCAGAAGGTGCCTTGCAGCTCTGGATATTTTTCAGTAAGTCCAACAAGGAAATCTTTTACTTTATCGGATTTTTGCTGGATCCCTTTCTCGAATTGCTCATCTTTCCAATAATCTAAAGCGGCAGAAGCTGTGATGAATGCATGATTGAAGCCGCGGAATGTTCCGTTATGCTCACCTGGAGCCCAGATATCAAGGTCTGGACGGAATAGGGTGATTGCAAATGGAAGGCCGTAACCGCTCAATGATTTGGACAGACATACGATATCAGGTTTGATACCTGCTGGTTCAAAGCTGAAGAAAGTACCAGTACGTCCGATACCTGCCTGCACATCATCAATGATTAACAGGATGTCCCACTTCTTACAGATTTCGTCGACTTTTTTCAGCCATTCCATACGTGCCGCGTTGATGCCGCCTTCACCCTGGACAGTTTCAAGAATCATTGCAGCGGGTAAATCAACACCACTTCCGTTGTCTTCCAGGAAACGTTCTAAATATTCAAGTGTATCCATACTTTCATCCACAAAATTGTCGTATGGCATGGTCACGGTATTATTCAATGGAATACCAGCACCTTTACGTTTCATTGCATTACCCGTAACAGATAGAGAGCCAATGGTCATGCCATGGAAGCCGTTTGTAAAGCTGATGACATCTGTGCGGCCAGTAACCTTACGTGCAAGTTTCAGAGCACTTTCAACCGTGTTTGTACCTGTTGGTCCAGGGAACATAACTTTGTAATCCAAGTCTCGTGGTTTCAGAACGACCTCATTGAATTTTGTCAGGAAGTTCGCTTTTTCTGTGGTAGCCATGTCCAGCGTATGGGTCGGTCCATCGCTTTTGATATACTCTACAAGTTTATCTTGCATATGATCATCATTGTGCCCGTAGTTCAATGCGCCAGCTCCGGAGAAGAAATCGATATATTCTTTTCCGTCTTCGTCCCACATTTTGTAGCCTTTCGCTTTAGAAAATACAGTAGGGAAGCCGCGGCAGTAACTGCGTACCTCAGATTCATATTTTTCAAAGATGTTCATATCAGTTTTACTCATTGTTTTCCTCCTTGTTTAATCATCGGATTACTTGGTATTTATTTTCAAAGTTTACCGTTTAAATGGTCCAATTCGGAAATTCAATTCTTCTTCGTGTCCATCGCCAGGGAACATTTCTTCTGTGAAACGTTCGGTGACCTTGCACTCGGTATCATGATCACGAGCTAATCTTCGGAATAAGGATTGAGATGCTTCATTCGATGGGGTGACTGTCGCTTCAAGGTAATGGACATCCTGGCATGCTTCCCGTGCTACAAGTTCATTGAGAAGTTTGGATGCGACTCCTTTCCCTCGTTGGGAAGAATCTACTCCAATCTGCCAGACAAACACCACATCAGGATGTTCAGGGGGGATAAACGCGGTTACAAATCCAACTAATTTATCATCTTCTTTTGCTACTACACAAGTATCAGAAAAAAACTCACTCATCATGAGATATTTGTAAGCTGAATTTTGATCAAGGGTGGAATTATCAACTAATTCCCACATTGCTTTTCCATCATCCAAGGTTGGTTCGCTAAATGTTAATGTTGCGGTTGATACTGCTCGTTCTTTTGTCGTTTGAGTGATGGTGGATTCTCCTTTCCATTTTTAATAAGGTGTGACCTTACATACTTGATAATATTAAATCGCTCCCGTTTTTTTATCAAACTAGCTTAATCTTGCTGAATAAGGTTTATTATCGCTGAGTTATACTGAGTGGTGCTTAATGGGGGATTCTTTAAATAATGCTTAGGAATTCTGTAATTTTCTAAAAGTTTTAAAAAAATCGAATCTTAAACCCTTGATATGAAAGGGTTTTACTCTTTGGGGGATTTTTCCGATTTATTTAATGATTGACCTACAATCGACCTCCTTATCGGCTTGTGTGGGGTTCCTGTTTTATATACTTGATCCTCATGAACACCGTCATAGCAGCGTTCAACCTTTAAATACCCATATGGAAAGATTATAAACAGCAATTATTTTGGCAGGATGATAAAGTAGAGGAGAAAGGAAGTCGGTTATGGGGGATCAACATAATTTTACAAGCGGAAATATAGGAAAACAGCTGGTCATCTTCTCAGGTCCAATTATGCTGACCAACTTGCTTCAGGTATCGTACCAGTTCATCGACAGCATGTGGGTTGGAAATCTCCTCGGGGGAAATGCACTGGGTGCTGTGGCTGTAGCGAGTACGGTCCTATTTACGCTTTTGTCATTCATCATCGGCCTTAACAATGCGACGCTGACTGTGTTATCGCAACAGAAAGGAAAAGCCGATCAGCAAGGTCTGAAGCGCTACTTGAATGCTTTTGTTGTCGTTTTGCTATTTTTAGCTGCTGGACTGGGCCTCCTTGGTTTCCTGTTGGCCGAAAGAGTCCTGTTGATATTGGGAACACCGGATGCGATGATGCCGGGAGCGAAAGCATATTTACAGATCAACTCCATCGGTATTCTTTTTTTAATGGGGTATAACTTCATCGGAACGGTTATGCGTGCACTTGGGGACAGCAAAACTCCGCTCCGGTTCGTGGTGGCTGCTGTTCTTTTGAATGCCGTACTCGATCCATTATTCATTTACGTTTTCAACCTGGGTATTGACGGAGCTGCTTATGCCACGGTTGTTGCGCAAGGAGCCTCTTTCCTCTATGGGATGTATATCGTTCTGAAAAAGAATCTTGCTCCATTTTCTATCCCTTCCATTCCGAGTAAACAGGAAGTGGGGGTAATTCTGCACTTAGGGATTCCTTCAGGACTGCAGATGGCTGTCATTTCTGCCGGGGTAGCTGCCATCATGAGTGTTGTCACTGCATTCGGAGAGGATGTTGTAGCCGGATTCAGTGCCGCACAGCGTCTGGATAGTGTTTTGATGCTGCCACCTATGGCACTGGCAACCGCTGTGAACAGTATGGCAGGTCAAAATATTGGCGTGGAAAATTGGGATCGCGTTCACAAGGTCGCTCGTTATGGCTTGATTTATACGATAACAATCATGCTGGTGGTTGCGTTGCTGTTAGTGTTGTTTGGGGAATATGGGATTAAATTGTTCGTGCAGGAAGAAGCCCCAGTAGCTTTTGGTGGTGAATATCTGCGAATAGTAGCCTTCTTTTATCCATTTTTAGGCATCAACTTCATCTTGAATGGGATCGTCAGGGCTTCAGGTGCTATGTATCAGGTACTTGTGTTGAATATCATCTCTTTCTGGGTGCTCCGTTATCCATTGACTGCCTTATTTTCCAGGCTGTTAGGGGATTCAGGAATTGCGGTTGGCATGGGGGTAAGTTTTGTTATAAGCAGTGTGGTTGCGACACTTTATTACAAATATGGAAAATGGAACACGAAACAACTCTTTGAGAAAGAATAATACGTATGAATCGATTCTTTCTTTTTGGTTATTCTGTAAAAAGTTCCGATGTTATATTAAAATGAGGTCAGCAAATGAGAGGACGTGTTAGTCATGGATATAAAACTGATTGCGCTTGATATGGACGGGACCCTTGTCAATGACGAAGGCCATGTTTCAGAGGAGAATGAACAAGCTATTCAACGAGCTAAAGAAAAGGGGCTTCATGTCGTGTTAAGTACCGGTCGTTCCTTGCCGAATTGCCGGGATATTGCCGAAGAGCTTGGCCGGTCTTCCTATATTGTCACCGTCAATGGGGGTGAGATTTATGATCATAATTTTAAATTGGTGGATCGCCAGCCGCTCGAAGCCAGCCTGGTCAAGCGGTTATGGGAATTGAAAGAACAGCATGACACCATTTTTTGGTCGAGTACTTCAGAAGGAATGTTCAATTCAGGACAACCATTCGACCGGGATATTGAAACGTATGAATGGCTGAAGTTCGGGTTCGATATTGAAGATGATGAAGTGCGTCAGGTTATTTTTGATGAATTGGTAAAAAATGAAGCACTGGAAGTGACTAATTCAAGCCTGACGAATATCGAAGTCAATGCTGCTGGTGTGAATAAAGCCGCTGCCTTACGAAAGGTGACCAACTGGCTAGACCTGTCCATGAACCAGATTATGGCGGTCGGTGACAGCCTGAACGACATAGCAATGATCCGTGAGGCTGGATTTGGTGTGGCGATGGGAAATGCACAGGACATCGTTAAAGAGGAAGCAGACTGGGTGACATTATCTAATACAGACCATGGTGTCGCCCATGTAATTGAACGAATTCTGAACGATTGATCAGAAAATGCCGGTAATCGATAGGGATATGGTATAATAGAGGTAGATTCCTAGAGAAGGGAAGGGGTAAAATGGTCAAGAAATACATCGTACCGGTAGACGGTTCCGAGCACTCCCTGCGCGCCCTTGATTATGCCGCCAAGCTAGCAGGACAGAATGGAAGTCGTATCCTTCTCGTCAACGTACAACCGCTATTCGACACGTATAACACTCATCGTGTTTTTACTAATGAAGAAATTGAAGCTCAACAGGAAAAAGCAGCTAACGAAGCAATTGCTCTGGCGGATGAACATCTGAAAAGCGTTCCTGTATCGGTAGAAACGAGAAAGATGGTTGGGAAAGTAGCACCAGCTATATGTGAAGTGGCGGATGAGGAAGAAGTCGAAGGAATCATTATGGGATCCCGTGGAATGGGCGCATTGAGAGGTGCGATCTTAGGCAGCATAAGCTACAGCGTTCTTCATTCCGCAAAAGTCCCCGTAACTATAGTGCCATAGAAGCTAAAGCCAGCCCCACTTACGGTCTGGCTTTTTTTAGTGTGTACCAGGACAAGACCACAGTGAAATAGCGCGAAGAGCGAAGGTAAGACGATAAAATATGCATTCTTGCGCGATAATAGAAACCTTTTTAAAAAACCTCTATAGCGGAAGGGCGCTATAGAGATTTTTTTACTTCATTCATCTGTTCCAAATGACGGAGCTCATGATATCCCACGAATTCGACCCATTGTAACAGGTTCATTTTTCCAAAAGCGGGATGAGGCATCGCTCTTTTTCGAAAGTCGTCTTCCTCATAGTTTCGAAGGAGGAACATCAAGGAATCTCTGCTTTTGGAGAGACTATCCAATGCTTCATCAGGGGAATCAAATTGGCCTTTCGGACGAAGCGGCTCAGGAGCATCTACTTTATGGGAGCGGTCCACCGTTCGCTCAATAGGCTTTTCCTTCACTTCCTGAACGTTCTCAGCAGCTAATGATTCTTTTAGCTGCTGAGTCACCCATCCTTCGATTAAGTATAAATGTTCCAGTGTTTCCAGGATGGACCATGTATGTTCATCCGGCTTTTTTCGTGCTTCTTCATCGGTAAGGTCAGTAGTGAAATCAATTACTTGCTGGCGTTGTTCTTCAATTTTATACACTCATTTCACCCTTTCAACTGGAATGCACGCTATGTTCTATCATAAAATAATTCTATTCATTTGAAAAATGATGACCATTATAGGTAGTCTTATTACATACATTCATGTAAAAGAGGGATCAGCTTGAAGAAAATACATAGCGATATAGTACAATTTCGAGGTACCCATTATGATTTTGGCTACAAACAGGGGGAGCTATTAAAAGATTCTCTAACAGTCAAAAACCGCGAAAAACAATGGAAGGTAAGAATTCCAAGGTTTACGGTGGAAGAAGAAGAAGTAAAAGCAGCCATCACTAAATTCGCACCAGGTGTCTGGGCAGAACTGGAAGGGTTACGGGATAGCCTTGGCTGGCCAATGGAACGGGTAATGAAAGAATTTGGCGGCTACCGTGTTAATTATCAAAAGTCCGGGTGTTCGATATTGACGGGTAAAGACTTTTTCGTTCGTAATTATGATTATCAGCCGAAAACCTATGAAGGCCGGTATGTCTTTTTCCAGCCGACCGATCAAGGATATGCTATTGCTGGTCCAACACAGCGAATTACCGGACGTATGGACGGAATGAATGAGAAAGGACTTGTGCTGGGGTATAATTTCATGCATCGCAAAAAGCCGGGCTTAGGTTTTATCTGCTGTATGATCGGTCGTCTCATATTAGAGAGCTGTGCTGATGTAGCGGATGCAATCGCCATGTTAAAAGAAATCCCCCATCGTCACTCTTTCAGTTATATTGTGTATGATCGAAGCGGACAGACCTATGTGGTTGAGGCTTCCCCGCGTGGTGTCGAAATTCGGCAATCAGCCATGTGCACCAATCATTTTGAAATCATGAAGCATGAAAATCGTAATCACCTTGCTGATTCCTATAAGCGAATGGATGCGATGGAGTCTGGTGGTGCCAAGCAGGCTTATGAAGCTTTCCGTGTCATGAATGATACGGATAAAGGAGTATTTTCGAAAAAATACAAGAGCTGGGCTGGTACCATCCACACCTCCGTCTATCTCCCTCATCAGATGAAAACCTGGTTTGCCTTAGGCGGAGACCAGGAGCCTACCGAATTGGACTTCGGTAACTGGCTAAAAGGAGAAAATATTGAGATGGCACACATCACCGGCGAAGTAGATACGGATATTCCATTCGTCCACATTGATAATGGGGCGCATTTCAGTTCCAGATAGAATAGATTAGCTTGAAATAGAGGACCATAAGTGTAACCGCTTGTGGTCTTATTTTAGTATTTAGGCAAGTACCGTAAAACTTATGATACGATAAAAGATAGTGTGACAATCGGAGAAATCAACATACAGGGGAAGTGAAGGATTTGGACAAAGCAAAATTATATGACTTGATTGGTATTGGCGCAGGACCGTTCAACTTGAGCCTGGCAGCACTACTGGATGAACAGCCGGAAATAGATGCCATGTTTTTTGAGCAAAAGGAAAAGTTCGAGTGGCATCCTGGAATGCTGATTGAAGGCACGAAGCTCCAGGTACCGTTTCTGGCAGATTTAGTTACTATGGCAGATCCGCGTAGCAAGTATACATTTTTAAACTATATCAATGAAAATGAGCGTATGTATCAGTTTTATTTTTTACAGCGCCTGGATATCCCCCGCCGGGAGTATAATGATTATTGCCAGTGGGTGGCTGGTCAGCTGTCCAGTTGTAAGTTCGGGTACCGGGTGACGAACCTTAGGCATGTAAAGGACAACGAAGCTTATTTTGAAGTAGAGGTTGTGAACCTTGCCACGAATGAAACAGATGCTTTCCGCACGAAAAATCTCGTGTTAGGGACTGGAAGTGTCCCAGCCGTTCCTGCATCATTGCAAGGGTTGCCGGAGGAAGATGTGTTCCATACCGCTGATTTCCTGAACCATCAGGATCGGTGTAAAAGAGCGAAATCAGTGACGGTGGTCGGATCGGGGCAAAGCGCTGCGGAAGCGTTCCGGGAATTGTTGAAAGAACAAAAACAATATGGCTACCGGCTTGATTGGATTACGCGTTCCCCTGGGTTTGATTCGATGGAAGAGTCGAAACTAAGTTTGGAACATTTCTCGCCGGACTATGTCAATTACTTTTACCAGCTTCCCCAGGAGAAAAAAGATGAAATATTTCCGACCCAGGGCTTATATTATAAAGGAATCAGCAACCACACGGTGACCGATATCTATAACCTGTTGTATGAACATTCGGTTGGCGGTGAACCATTAGATGTAGGGCTTCAAGTATTGTCAGAAGTAGAAAAAATAGAACAGAAATCGAATGGAGAAGGCTACGAACTTACCTGCAGGCAGACGGAAACAGACGAAACGTTTACCCATGCCAGTGAGGTAGTGGTAACGGCAACCGGTTATAAGCCCCTTGTCCCCGAATTCATTGACAGTCTGGATTCCATCATTGAGTGGGATGAGAAAGGGCGATATAAAGTAGAAGCGGATTATCGTTTGAAAACAACCGAAGAAGCGAACGAAATCTATGTACACAGTGGCATCTCTCACACCCATGGGGTAGGCTCTACCAATCTTGGATTGGCGATTCACCGAAACAAAGTTATTATCAATCATCTGCTTGACCGGGAAGTTTACAAACTTCCAGCTAAGAATGTCTTCCAAAACTTCAGCGCTCGATAACAAACGACCAGCCCTTCATCTTGAGGGCTGGTCGTTTGTTTGCTTATGAAGCTATAAAATTCACGTTTACATAAAAAAGGAAAAGGCAAAGTATATTACAGCCGCTACACCCGCAGCAAGAAGCGCAGGTTTCAGCTTGAATTTAGCATATTTGACCGGATTAAGATCTAATATTCCTGCTGTAGTATTGGTATCATCGCTTAAAGGGGAGGCAAACGCACCGAACGTCCCGCTGGCAAAGACGGCTCCGATGACAATCGGCAATGAGCTTCCTGCAGATACGGCGATCGACACTCCGACAGGCATCAGAATCCCCCAGGTTCCCCACGAAGAGCCGATAAAATAAGATAAACCGCACCCAACGATAAAGAGGACAACGGCTACATAGCCAGGAGGTATCCATCCGAAGGAAGACGAAACCGTATCAGCGAACTGCAAAGCTTCAGAACCTTTGCTCAATCCCCATACCATCGCAAGCAGTACAATAACCCCCATCATTTCATTTCCTTCATGTATCAACGTATTCATCATAGTTCGTAAGGGCTGTCGGACGATTTTCAGATAGACCATCAGTAATACGATGGTCAGCACTACGGCTAATACCATAGCATCAAGCACATTAGCATTTATCAAGGCTTGAAATCCTTGTTCACCTTTAGCCAAACCAAGCACGTACATCAATAAAAAAGTCAGGATAATCACACTGAACAATGGTATGATCAATGTCCACGGTCTGGTAGGCAGATCTTTGGCGACAGCTGGGTGGCAGTCCTCCCATTGGTCGTCTTCTTCGTTTGATTGTTTTGTTCCATCTTCCGCATCGGTTGCAGACTTTTTATTCCGGTGAAAAAAGCTGAGGTAGAATCCAATCCCGAGCATAGCGAATGCGAAAAAATTGAACGGAATACTTTGAAGGTAGAGTCTATAAGGGTCACCTTCAGTCCCAGCCTGATGAATTGACATCTCAATTACCGAGCTCATATATCCTACAAAAGCGGTAGCCACCGGAATTAAAACAACAAGCGGAGAAGCGGTCGTTTCAATGACAAAGGCTAATTCCTGCTTCGTCATTGGCAGCTTTTTTCGCATGGCTTTCATTACAGGAGCGATAGTGACAATCCGGAAACTGGGTGCGCTGAAGGTGCCGACAGAAGACAACCAGGTCAATAGGAATGCTCCACGCTTTGTATCCACTTTTTCTGTAGCTGCTCGTACGAACCCCTTTATTCCCCCGGCGAATTTAATAAGCCCTATTAATGCCGAAAATGCATAAAGAAAGATGATGATTTTTAAGTTATTTTCGTCTTGTAAACCCTCAATGATGAACTGAAGCGAAGTAGTCATCCCTCCCAGCCAGTCTGGTTCGGCGAGATACCCAGCGACAACTACAGCCAGTAAGAGACTTGGCACTACTTGTTTCGTCCAAATAGCGGCTACAACCACAGCAACGAACGGTATGACGGACATCCAGCCCATATGTACACCTCTTTCCCTTAGCATGCTCGCTATAGGTTGTGGAAAAAATAAAGGACCTATTCGAAAAAAATGGTTTTTATCCCTTTACTTCGGCATAGCATTTATTGTAAGATAAGAATTACAAATTTAAATACTATCGTTAACTTCTTATCCAGAGAGGCGGAGGGACTGGCCCTTTGATGCCCGGCAACCATCGGATCGTCATGATTCGAACGGTGCCAATTCCTGCAGGATGAATGATCCTGAAAGATGAGAGGACGTATGCATAAACGTACGGATCCCTTTCTTTTGGATAAGAGAGGGATCTTTTTATACTTTAAGCATTTAACTTTGTTAAAGGATTAAAGTATAAGAAACGCTTAGGCTTTCACCAGAAAGACCTGGTGTGAAGCTGAGTGTTTCTCAACGTAAAAAGGCTCGTCAATCTCTTGCGAAAGAAGTAACGTGAGTGGAAAGGAAGCGATGAGTAATGGCAATAGCAGTATTTTCAGCAGGATGTTTCTGGGGTGTAGAGGCATGGTTCGAACGTTTAAATGGTGTAGATCAGACAAAAGCAGGTTACAGCGGAGGTACTATTGAAAATCCTTCGTATGAATTAGTCAAAACAGGGAAGACCGGCCATGCTGAATCAGTGAAAATAGATTTTGATCCTGAAAAAATTTCTTACTCTGAACTTGTTGATGCATTCTTTGAATGCCATGATCCAACGACAAGGAATCGTCAAGGAGAAGATATTGGATCTCAATATCGCTCCATCATTTTCTTTCAAGATGACCGGCAGAAGCAGATTGCTGCAGAAAAAATTCAGGAATGGAATCAAAAGGGAGTATTTAAAACCGAAATAGTCACCGAGGTCAAACAGGCAGCTCTTTTTTATGAAGCAGAAGAGTATCATCAGAAATACTTACAAAAAAATGGAACAGCATCTTGCGGAATCGTGTGAGCCAATCACACGATTCTTTTTTATACTTTAAAAGTGTGGCTTTGTTAGGTTTAATGTATAAGGAAATCTAAGGCTTTCGCCATAAGTACTTGGCGATAAACCATTTTTTTCTAATGTCATAATTTGAAGCATTCTGTTAAGTTCTTGCTTTTTGTGACGATATAAGGGGGGAGTGGACCCGCTTTCAGTATGTCTTATCAGCAAATGAGAATACATAATGCACACAAATAACGGGAGGTAATAGTATGATGAAAAAGTTAGTTGGAATGATGTTTTTATCTTTAGTGTTGACGCTGGCTGCAGGAGGTAATGTCTTCGCAGCCGATAATGAAGCCGAAAATATGGATGCAGCTTTGAAGCTGGCTGATACCACGAATAGTAATATTTACTTTATAATTGAAAAAGCCCAGGAAGCAGGAGATGTGCTTCAGGAAAATTACCTGCAAGACATGGAAACAATTGAGGATGAAGAAGAAGCGGCAGCACGTACAGCAAAATATAACCAGGACCTTGATTTGTTGATTGCGGTGCTCGATTACACTACCCGAACGTTGACCTATACAACCATCACAGCTATAGAAAAACTCGGTGTGGAAGCTGAAGTGGAATGGGTGGAGGTTCAGATTGCTGACCGAACAGTAATGATTGATCCGGTAAGAGTAGTAGGATTCTAAAGGTGGGTAAATGTGAAAGGGTTAAATATTTATAACCAACAAGCTTTTATAGACAACTTAAAGTATACAACAAACGAATTAAGGTTACTTGAACGCGGTGACGGAGTAGAAATCATGTTGCAAACCATCAAAAAAGGAAACATATTTTATGTTTATCCTAGTGAGAGTGCCAATGTGATGGAGTTTTTTTATATTCTCAACGGGCAACTGGAATGTAAAATGGAAGAGAAAACAGTCTTAATGACCCAAAATGACTATTATTCCGTGAAAAATTTAAGTAATCCTGTTCACTTTAAAGCGACGACAGATGTCACTTATTTATGGGTGATAACAGAACCTACCTTTTACTATATGAGTGAATATATGAGAGGGCTCAGAGAGCTGGTGTATAAAGTAGAAGAGAAGGATCGATATACCTCACTTCATAGTAGAAGGGTAACTGATTATGCAGTAAAAGTTGCTCGTAAGCTTAGGCTGGGTAAAGAACATCTTGAAAAACTTCATTTAGCTTCAGAATTGCATGATGTAGGAAAAATCAACATCTCTGAAGACATACTGAACAAGCCTGGTAAACTCACAAAAGAAGAGTTCGATCTGATAAAGAAGCATCCTGGGGATGGTGCTGACATGTTGGCGAATACATACTACAAAGAGTTAGCACCAATAGTTATTCAGCATCATGAACGATTGGATGGATCGGGCTATCCTTATGGGCTGAAAGAGGAAGAAATCCGATATGAAGCGAAAATTATCGCTGTTTGTGATACATTTGATGCGATGACAGAAGATAGAACTTACCGTAAGGCGTTTACGGCAGAATATGCGATGGAAGAACTCAAGAGTCTCGCTGGCATTCATTACGATTCTGATATAGTCGCGGTATTTGAAGAAGTACTAAAGGAAGAAGGAAAGTTATAAATTTTAAAGACGTTCCGCACTGGAGCGTCTTTTTTGTCCTTTAAGAAAGATCTGCGGAATGAAAAGATGAAAGACTTTTGCCACAAGTACTTGGCAACAAGCAAGTTTTTCTAATGCATTCTTTTATGATGCCCGCCTATTTAATGATAAGCCCACACATATATAGGCGGATGCACATAGAATACTCCAAAATCGAGCACTAGGCTCGAAAGGAGAAATCAAGATGGTTTTGACCGCAGCTCACTGGGTTTATGCAATTGTGACGCTGGCTGTTATTATGACCATGATATTCAGGAAAGGTGTCGTGCTTCCGACTCTGCTTGGTACTTTCCTGGTTGCATGGATTTATAATGGGAGTCTCGTCAGTGGGTTCACTTCTGTATTTAATGCAAACCTGACCGCAGCAAAAGAGTTGTTCAGTATTTTCCTCATTATTACATTTATGGTTGCTTTGCTGCATGCACTGAAGGATTTGGGTGCCGATCGACAAATGATTGCTCCGATTCAAAAGGTTATGACAAACGGACATATCGCTTTTATCATGTTGATCCTTGTCACCTTTGTCATTTCGTTATTTTTCTGGCCGACTCCGGCTGTACCATTAATCTGTGCACTCTTGGTACCAGCAGCTGTCAGAGCAGGGCTTCCTATTATGGGGGCCGCAATGATTGTGGCTATATCCGGACAAGGAATGGCTTTGTCTTCGGACTATGTGATCCAGGTCGCACCGATGTTGAGCGCTACATCAGCTGGTATAGAAACAGCCGCAGTAGCAGATAAAGCTTTACTATTATCTTTGATTACCGGTGCTGTTGCCATCTCTATCGCCTATATGTTGATTAGAAAACAGATTCGAAAACCGAATGACCCTGAAAACGAAAAAGCTTTAAAATCATTGCCGGGCGGTGGCAGTACAACTAGATCTGCTGCTTCTCAAACAGATTCGCGATGGGGGAAAGTTTTTGCTGTCATTGTCCCGCTTTCCATGCTGCTGGTTATGTTATATATGGCATACACGAAATTCAGCAGTGGAAGAATGGGTGGTTTTGAAGGAGGAGACGGAGCGGCGTTCATCGGCGGTGTTGCTGTATTATTATTATCTTTTGCGACGCTTGCTTTTGGAAAAGGGAAGGCACTGGATCGTATTTCCGAGCACATTACAGAAGGTTTTGTATTTGCTTTTAAAGCGATGGGACCTGTCATCCCGATTGCCGGCTTTTTCTTCCTGGGAAGTGGAGATTTCGCCGGAAGCATTCTGTCACTGGGAGAAGAGGCCAGTCCAGCATTTTTGTTCGATCTCGTGCAGGCAGGTCAAAATGTAATCCCGGAAAATATGGTGCTGTCTGCCTTTGGTATTCTGATTATCGGTATGATCACTGGTTTGGATGGGTCTGGTTTTTCCGGTCTGCCATTGACAGGGGCATTATCTGGTGCACTTGCTTCAGGGAATATTGATCCTGCTACCCTGGCAGCTATTGGACAGATGGGATCCATTTGGGTTGGCGGCGGAACTTTGATCGCCTGGTCATCGCTGGTAGCTGTAGCTGGTTTTTGCGGGGTTTCTGTTATGGAACTTGTTCGCAAAAACTTCTTCCCTGTCATCATTGGGCTGATGGTATCCACTACTCTCGCTTTATTTATCTGGTGAAAATAGCCCCCTTACGCTCTTAGGGTAAGGGGGCATTTCCAAGGGGAAAAATCAGACATGCTGGTGCGAGTTTTCTAATGCCTGCTGTAGATCCTGAGTTAAATCCTCAACATTTTCGATTCCTACGGACATGCGAAGGAGCCTGTTACAAACTCCATAGCTGCTGCGAATCTCTTCTGGTATATCATAATGCGTCTGGGTAGCTGGATAGGTGATGAACGTTTCTGTTCCTCCCAGGCTCTCTGCAAATGTAATCAGTTTCAGTTGTTCGAGTAGATGTGGGACGGCTGTTTCATCCTGAACACGAAAGGAAACCATACCGCCTTTGCTAGGATATAAAACGTCAGCAATAAAAGGACTTTGTTCCAGGAACTTGACCAGCTGTTTGGCATTTTCTTCATGCTGTCGCATTCTCAACCCTAACGTCTTCATCCCTCGCATCAATAACCAGCTGTCAAACGGAGATAATACCGCTCCTGATGAATTTTGTTCCAAGCGAAGTTCTTCTAAAAGCTTGCCATCACGAGCTACTACTAATCCGGCAAGTACATCATTATGTCCGCCCAAATATTTAGTCCCGCTATGGAGAACGATATCCGCTCCCTGCTCAAGCGGACGCTGGAGGTATGGCGTGTAGAATGTATTATCCACGATTAATAAAATTTTGTTCTTTTCAGCAACCTTAGCCAGTGCCGTGATATCGATTTGTTTCATCAAAGGGTTTGTTGGAGATTCAATGAACAGTCCTTTCGTTCTATTTGTAATGACCTGTTCAAAATCTGCTGGGTCAGAGCTATTCAAATAGTGAAAGTTGAGGCCGAACTTTTTGAAATGAGTTTCGAAAATACGATAGGAGCCACCATAAACATCCTTCGTTACAATGAACTCATCCCCCGGTTCAAAAATCGAAAAAGTAGCCTGGATGGCAGCCATTCCTGAACTAAAAGCCACACCTCCTGCGCCGGATTCCAGATCAGCGATTGTCTGCTCCAACAAATCACGCGTCGGATTGCCTGTTCGCGAATAATCATACCCGCTTGATTTTCCGATCCCTTCATGCCGATATGCTGTAGAGAAATACACAGGAGGATTAACTGCTCCTGTTGCTGTTTCACTTCGGTTTCCTGTTTGTGCGAGTGTTGTATCAAGGTGATAAGTGCCCATCATTCCGTCTCCTTTATTGTAAAATAAAAAATCAGCCCTTCAGAAGAAGAGCTGATTTTACCGTCAATTAGCCACTTCTTCTTATTTTTCAAATGGATCATACCATTTGCTGGATGTAGCACCTCACCATAATGGCAGGTTGCTGAAGCTTCATCGGTCCAGTTCCCTCAGCTTCTCTTCATAAGAATTGTGAATATTCAATTGAAATGAGTTAATTACCAACATACAGGAATTTTGCTAATGATGCAATCACTTTTTCATAAAAACTTTCCCATTGCCAATAAAATTTTAACATGACTTTTAACATAGCTATATTTTAAAAGAAAAAACCAGACCATGTATTGATGGTCTGGTCCAGGGGTTAAACTGGTTCAGGTACTTTTGTATGCAGGGGAGGTGTTACCAGCCAGCCCTTCTCTTTATTCAGACGAAGCGCTTTAGCGGCAGCCTGGGTTTTGTTCATATGGAACTGCCCGAACATCATCGCAACGTCTTCACGCGTACACTGTCCGATGACCTGGCTGCAGGCAACCATTCCCAGTGATAAATCTGCGGAAACCTGCGCGCTGATTTCCGGATCGTTGAAACGTGCGCCAACCGGGATATCCTCTAACGTAGCATTGGATCTTTCTGGAGCGGAAGGAGGTAATGCTATCCCGTTCGTTTTCAGAATCTCTTCAATACTTTCTGATTCATGCTTGATTCCCTCAATTAACTCTTCAAGCAACTTCATCAATTCTTTATCTCCTGTATGGTTCATAAACGTCTGGTAACGTGTGTAATTTCCTTTAGCCACGGCTAAATAGGACCACATTCCGAACACTTCCCCATAATGGAGAGGCTGTTCTTTAGGATCGCCTGTTAAAATTCCCATTAGAAACACTCCTTTTTTTGTGGTACATAGCTAGTATTTATATTGACTGGGCAACCTATACCTGCCTAAAACAGGCAGAAGATGTTTAATATGTTCATTTATGCGGAACATATTAAACAAACGATTCAGGAGGTGACGTAATGCCTTGGGATAAGAATGATTATCCAAGCTCTCTGAAGAATTTAAATAGCGCCGTCAGGAATAAAGCGATTGATATAGCAAATGCTATGTTAGATGAAGGCTATGATGAAAACCGTGCAATCCCAATCGCTACAAGTCAGGCGAAAGAATGGTACGACAATGCATCACAAAAAGAAATAAATGAAATGAAAGATGTCGATGATAAGGAATTGAAGGAACGGGAAGATAAACAATATGACAACCGGCCGGAATTATTGGACCGTGGAGAACATGTTGTCGCCCATGATGACGGTTGGGCAGTCCAGGCTAAAGGAGCCAAAAAGCCTGACCAGGTGTTTGACAACAAAGATGAAGCGATTGATCGTGCAAAAGAAATTGCTGAAAATAAAGGCACCAAAGCTGTCATTCATAAGAAAAATGGAGACGTTCAGAACGAACACAATTATGAAAACAGCAACAAGTAATGAAACAGACCTCAAAAAAAGGTCTGTTTTTTTGTATCTCGCAATAAGGTTTGAACCAGCGAATGAAACTTTTGGAATAGATGAAGAATAAGCATAGGACGTATGTATCCTTCTGTTAGGGCGTTTTTCCTGAGTTGCGTTTTTTTGACAGGATTCCTCTAAAACTGTCTAGAAAGCTCAAAGAGAACCCGAATAAAATGACGAAAGGATGCATGGTTATGAAAAGAAAAGCATTAAATATCGCTTTATCTGGTGTGTTGTTAAGTTCAGGTCTTGCTTTTGGTACAGTAGACTCTGTAAGTGCGAACGGCCCGAATTACAATGGTAATGAAACGATCAAGAACGAGCGTTTGCATTCGTATAGTGAAATGGTCAAACTCCTTGAAAGGGTCGATCAAAAGTCCGAAAACTTGACGTTAGAAGTATATGGACAGTCTGTAAAAGATCGTGATTTATACCTTGCTAAGTTTGGGGAAAATGAAGATAATCCGACAATCTTATTTTTGACACAGCAGCATGGAAACGAAACATTGACAACGGAAGCTGCTTTGAAAATGGTTCAATACTTAAGCACAGACAGCAATGAAGTTCAACAAATCTTAGATAATGTAAATGTATTGATTGCTCCTCGTCTCAATGTCGATGGAGCAGAAGGCGATGTAAACTTCTCACTGGACGACTATGTCTCAGGGACACATACGCGTTATAACGCAAATGGAGTAGATCTTAACCGGGATCACGTTGACCGTGAGCAGCCGGAAACAAAAGCCCTGCATGAGAATGTACTTGCAAAGTATATGCCAGACTATATGATTGACTTCCATCACCAAGGTACACAGGTGACGAAAGGAGAAGACGGACCGCTTGTATCTGGATCTATCCTTCATCCGACCAATGAGGACGTCGACTCTGAGGTGCTAGAAAAATCCAAGCAGCTAGGTGCAATAGTCTATGATGCTGTAGAATCTAAAGGGTACGGGACATTGTCTAAATATCCGGGCGGCAACGCTAATACAATCAGCCGTAATGGATTAGCTAATGAGTACGGTATTTCTACTTTACTATTTGAAATGAGGGGAATGGCTGACCATTACCGTGAAGACTATGTGCTTGGTCAAAAGAGTAATGGAAAGTTGATCCAACAAGGAGTAGTAACGATGAAAGCTACATTGAAGGCAATCGCAGATGGTTCAATCGATAATGCTGATACTTCTTTCTGGGATACATTGACTGGAAGCTATTATCACGGCGAAGAATAATTTTAAAAAAGGAGCAACTGAGTGATTCTCAGATGCTCCTTTTTTATGTTACAGCTTAACGATATTTCTGCCGCGTGCTTTACCCTCTAACAATGTATTTAAAGTCTCCGGCAATTCTTCCAGTGTCACTTCATTTTTCATTTTCTCAAAATGTTCTTCTGGCTTAAGGTCTGTCGCCATCCGATTCCAAATCTGTCTGCGAATGGTCATCGTGCAGTGGACAGAATCAACACCGAGCAGGCTGATACCTCGCAAAATGAACGGGAACACGGTAGCCGGCACATCTGTCCCTGCTGTCAGACCGCTTACAGCAACTGCCCCGCTATATTGAAGTTTACCTAAAATGGCTGCCAGGTTGTTTCCACCCGTTGGGTCGACGGACCCGGCCCATTTCTGCTTGTCCAATGGTTTAATTTTACCGCCATCATAGACATCCTCACGGGAAATGACCTCTCTTGCCCCCAGCTCTTTTAAGTAGTCATGTTCACTCTCTTTTCCGGTACTTGCCACAACGCTATAGCCAAGTTTGGCAAGCATTGCGATCGCCATGCTGCCAACCCCGCCAGTTGCTCCGGTAACAAGAATTTGCCCGTCTTCCGGTCTAATACCCGCTTCTTCCAGACGATGTATCGATAAGGCAGCAGTAAAGCCGGCTGTTCCAAATATCATCGATTCTTCCAATGTCATTCCTTCTGGCAGTTCGACGATCCAATCAGAAGGAATCCGTGCATAATCACTATAGCCACCATCCTTGGAGACCCCGATGTCGTAGCTGGTAGCAACTATCTTGTCTCCTTCACGAAATTGTTCGGAATTGGATTCTACTACTTCTCCTGCCAGGTCAATTCCTGGTGTCAACGGATATTTCTGTGCAATCTTACTGTTTTTCACGCTTGCCATCGCATCTTTGTAGTTGACACTGGAATAGTGCACCTTGATTACAACATCGCCCTCCGTCAAATCGTCTATCTCAACTTCTTCTATCCCTCTTGAAAATTCCTCTCCATCCTGATTCACGCGAAATGCTTTAAATGTCATTTTCCATTCCCCTTTCCTTATCTAACAGTCTAGCATTTGTTTACCCTGCTTACATTTTCTGTACACTGAATTTTCAGTCGAAAGGAGAAAATCAGCCAAAAGGCGGACGAGTGATAATAATCGATAGATTCACATAGAATCTACTATGGCTGAAGATGGAGAATACTTCGAAATCACATGGAAAGAGAGGAAATAAATTGACCATGAAACGAGACGTCCTGCTTGCAAATAAGAAATTTGCGGCGCAAAACCGCACAGTTTTTTATGATGAAAATGTATTTGTGATTAATTTACTCAGTGATGCTGATTCTGGAAAGACAACTATTCTGAAAAGAACAATCGAGCAGTTAAAAGATGTTATGACTTTCGGGGTGATTGAAGCAGTTAAAGCTGCTAGTACAGAGCGTATTTCTATACAAAATGTACAATCTGTGCAAATCAACACGCAAGGGGCATGCCAGCTGGACGCTAAAATGATAGCCGAAGTTCTGCCTCATTTTACATTGAGAGAAATAGATATGTTGGTAATTGAGAATGTCGGCACCCTTAATGATCCAGAGCCTTTTGATTTAGGTGAACATGTCAATGCAGCAGTTATAAGCACTGTGGAGAGCGCCGAGAAAGTAATCAAACACCCGACGCCCTTTGAGCATGCTGATGTCATTCTTCTTACTAAAATGGATATATTTCCTTATACAGGGTTTGATCTGAAAGAATTCAGAGAGAACGTCAAGCAAATCAATCCAGATGCTCCGGTTTTTGAACTATCAGCCCAGTCAGGGGAAGGGTTCAAGAGATGGACGAAGTGGTTAAAGGAAAGCTGGGTTGCTCAAACGCAGGTAAAAGACTTCGACTGGACGTGATACTCTCCACGAGAATACGACTTCTCATGTTCCTCGAGTAAAAAGTGAAATGAATGGATTTGATCAGTTAATCAGGAAGCAGGATCAAAGGTGTCGTCATAGGCTTACATGAATTGGAAGCAATCGAGTTAATAGATTAAGAACAGGTGGTTTACTTATTTGATTTATGGAGAGGAGCTGTAAGGATGAACCTGATGTCCTATCGAAATGGTCCCGTGTTCAAGCGACTTTTCAGAAAAACTGAGCCTCTTTTAAAAGAAAAAAGGGAAGCATTAGGCAGGAAAATTAATTTAATGGAAGTATGCGGAACCCATACGGTAGCTTTTTCTAAATCTGGGGTAAGGAATCTGCTTGCTCCATATATCAACCTGGTTAGCGGTCTGGGATGTCCGGCTTCTGTGACCGATCAATGTGATATTGATCAGATGATTGCTTATGCAACATGTGAAAATGTCATCGTCACGACCTTTGCAAATATGTTGAAGGTGCCTGGCACTCATTCCAACCTTTATCAGCGAAAGTTAGAAGGTTCAGACATAAGAATTGTCCAATCACCATCACAATCGCTTGAAATAGCTGAAGAGAATCCAGACAAACGGGTTGTCTTTTTAGGTATCGGATTTGAAACCACAGCTCCGAGTATTGCACAGACGATAAAAAAAGCGAAAGAACAAGGAACTAAAAATTATTTTGTTTACCCCGCAAACAAGCTGACACTTCCAGCCGTCGCTTCTTTGCTAATGGATAAGGAACATAAACTGGATGGCTTATTGCTGCCGGGGCATGTTTCGGTAATAATTGGACGCCATGGCTGGCAGGGGTTAGAAAGGTTTCGTGTACCTACCGTTATCAGTGGATTCGAGCCAATAGATCTGCTGTCATCGGTTGTTTTATTACTGAAAGAAATGGATAGATCCTCACATGTTATTCAAAATAATTACCCTCGACATGTTAGGGAATTCGGCAATGGACAAGCGAAGAAGCTTGTAGAAGAAGTTTTCGAGGTACATTCACCATCATGGAGAGGTTTCGGTAAGCTGCCAGACAGTGGACTGACCATTCAGGCGGAATTTAAAAAATATGATGTACGAAAGAATATTGTGACCGATAAACCAATGTCGAGGAATGTGAAAGACTGTCGATGCGGAGATATAGTAAAAGCGAAAGAAGTACCATTTAACTGTAAGCTGTTCGACATTGCCTGTACACCGGAAAGTCCCTTGGGTCCCTGTATGGTTTCCTCAGAAGGTATCTGTTCGACCTACTATCAATATGAGCGAGAACACCTGTAAAAACATCAGCACCATTAAAAGGAGTGTGTAGGATGTGTCAGAGAACCTGAATCATCAAGATGCCCGGCTGGCATTTAGGCACACCTTTATTCTCTATCAAAATTTGTTTCCAAATGCCGGTTGGATTTGGAAGAAGCAGAACGTTCTACAGAGCAATTGATTGGCCAGCTAAGACAAATTGAACTGAATTACCTCACCGATGAAACTTAGTTATTAATCTGGATGTTAATGGAAAAAGGTAAGGGATACCATGATTTCATGTATTAAAAAGGAGAGGGTATCATGTATTATTCTTATTATTATCCGTATTACCAGCCGATGGAGCGGCAAAATCAGCAGCAGCTGATCAGCAATATTGCCCAGGCTATCAACGGAGAGTACACGGCGGTCCAGTGTTATGCTAAATTGATTGAGCAGGCACCGACAAACGAAGAAAAACGACAAATCAGGGAAATCCGAAGGGATGAAGAAAAACACCTGCGGCAATTTAGTCGTATATACAGAAGTTTAACGGGAAGACAGCCGAGCCCACAGCAGATTGAGGATTGCCCGACTAATTATCGGAGGGGAATAGAAGCAGCTTTCAAAGATGAACAGGATACGGCTGATTTTTATCAGGACATTGCCGAGCAATCTACCGATCCTTTTATCCAACAGACATTCCGTCGGGCATCGGCCGATGAGCAGAATCACGCCGTCTGGTTCCTGTATTTTATGACAAAAAGACGCTGACTGGTGCAATAGCCCGATTAATAGAATTTATGGCCCCCTGGCATTTTTGTATAGCTTGCAGTTCTGGTTAATAACCGTCAGAATAGAAGAAGTAAATTTGCAAGGGAAGGCATGTGAAATGAAATGAGTAAAAGCGGGCAATACCGTAAAGATATTCAACAGGGAGCCGAAGTAGATATCGTTTTAAAGCAGGATCAGCGGACTGGTAAAACTACCCGTGGAGTAGTGAAGGAAATTCTAACAAAATCTGCCCAGCATCCTCATGGAATAAAAGTCCGTCTTCAGGATGGCCAGGTTGGCAGAGTCAAACAAATCCATGATAAATAGATGATGGTTTACTTGAACAAGCCCCTTAGGATGCGTAAGCATTTTAAGGGGCTTATTCTTTATTTATGTTCTTTATATAACACAAAATGTTCTTTATAAGAAATAAAATACTAAGAAAATAGCAGATAATCAAAGAAAAAGAACGCCTTTAGTTCTTTATATGGAATAATCAGCCATTTTTGAAGGTTTTACATCTAGGGTTTTTGGCATATACTCAGTTTGTGGTTCTCAAAAGAGAACAAAAAACAAAATCAAGAGGAGGAATTTTGTATGAGTATTAAGAAGAAATTGGGCATGGGTGTTATGTCTGCGGCGATGGGTTTAGCATTAATGGGCGGAGGTACATACGCTTACTTTAGTGACACTGCTGAAGCTTCAGGATCATTTGCTGCAGGAACGTTGCAACTTAGCACTAACCCAGAAGAGGTAATAAATGTAGATAAAATTAAACCTGGAGACACAATGCTTAGAGAATTCAAACTTGAAAATGATGGAAGTTTAGATATTGCAAGTATCGATTTACTCACTGATTATACTGTAAATTCAGACGATAGTAACAAAGGAAATGATTTTGGTGACCACATTCGAGTTAATTTCCTAATAAATGCTGATAAATTGGATGCGCCTGTCTTTAGTACCACACTATCAGAATTAAAAGACATGGACCCTGATGTTATTGAAGGGAATTTCTGGAGTCAATTCTTTGCTGAGAAAGGTGGTAATCTTGCTGCTGGTACCACTGATACTTTTTATGTGCAATTTGAATTTGTAGATAACGGTAAAGATCAAAACATATTCCAAGGTGACTCTTTAGAACTAAACTGGCAATTTAATGGTATGCAAGGAGCAGGGGAAGCAAAATAATAAATACACTGAGAAGCAGTAACTTCCTGCTTCTCAGTTCCTTCATTTATCAATTCTTTCCCTTTCACTTCGAGGTTTTAGCTTGAAATGAAAGGAATTGAAAAACAATACATAATTTATGGCTGAAAGGACGTGGTTGAGATACGTATTTCACGGTTAAGTGACTTTAGGAAGAAGCATCGGTCAATTATGGTAAAGCTTTTTAGCATTTTTTATGTTTCTACACTAATCTTATCCTATGCAACGTCTGATACTGGGGCATTTTTCAATTCTAAATCTGTAGCGAAAACCACGATCCAGGCCGGCCATTGGGAGGAAAAATCTCTTTGGGACAAAAGCTCACTGAAATTTGTAAAAGAAAAAGGTGGAGAAGTAAAGGAATTAATGGAACAAGGGTGTAAGCCGCTTAAGATCATGGCGGCTATCAAGAATTCTGGAAGTGATATGGAAGGCACATCAGAGTTTGAAGTTTATTATTCGGAATCTGGCAACCCAATGAAAAAAGGAGAAAAGATTGCTGATGGCACGATTGAAATTATAAAGAAAGATGGAGTTGGAGAGATAAGCTACATAGCTAAGGAGCCTGGCAACTATAAGTTTAGAGCTTTCCAACGACCTGGGCATGGTAACAAAGAAGATGAAAGACATGACTTATGGAGCGATACGATTACTGTTGAATGTGATGAGGAAGAAGAGAAAGCTAATAACGATGCAGAGAGAGAAGATAGTGAAGAGGAAACGGAATCTCTTGATCAAAATGTTGAGAAAGATAAAGCGGAAGAACAGACTGATGAAGAAGAGAGTCAAGAGCAAACAGAAGATGACTCAGCTCAGGACGAAACTTCAAATGAGGAATCAAAGAACAAACAAGATAAACCACCAGTAAAGTCTAATGATTCCGCTCAAAAGTCAGAGGATAAAGCGGCTTCCTCTAATGAAAAAGAGGATGAAATAGCGGAAGATACGGAGAGACCTAAACAAGAAGATGCTAACAAAAAAGGGGTTAAAGAAGAAAAAACGATAAGTGAAAAGTCAAATAAAGAAACAACGGAAGAAAAAACCTCAGAAGAACAGAAAGAAAATAAGGAGTGACTAACAAGATGAAAATCGTTAAGAAAGTGTTGAACTATCTAATTACCACAGTGTTAGCAGTATTGCTATTGTTCATGGTATTCATGGTCATCACGTCAAAGGCTTCGCCGGATGGCCCGAGTATGTTCGGTTATCAATTAAAGACAGTCTTATCAGGATCGATGGAACCAGGAATCAAGACAGGTTCAATTATAGCTGTTGAACCAATAGAAAATACAGAGAAACTCAAAAAAGGAGACGTTATCACTTATAAAGAGGAAGACTACCTTGTCACCCATAGGATTACAGAAGTTGTGGAAAGTGAAGGGCAAACCCTCTTCAGAACAAAAGGTGATAACAATGATGCTGAGGATTTGAATCCGGTCCAATCTGAAAATGTTGTCGCTCAATACACTGGTTTTACCGTTCCTTATCTAGGATATTTTGTTGATTATGCTAAATCCAAAACTGGCAGCGCGTTACTGTTGTTCGTGCCTGGTGTTCTGCTTCTTGGTTACGCTTGCTTTACCATATGGCAGACATTATCCTCTATCGATACAAATACTCGTAAAGAGGAGGAAGAAGCAACTGTCCAAAAATCATCATAAGTAACATTAATACAAGAGCTGCAATTTATAAAGGGGGAACTGTATATGAAATTATTTAAAATATATACCATTTCCATTGTAGCTCTTGTGCTGATTTTGGTCATTCCAAACCATCCTCTGGCAGAAACGAATGGCAAAAAAGAAATTGATATTTCAACTAGTCCTAAAAATGTTTTATTCAATACGGATAATATAAAACCTGGAGACACAATTACCAGGGAAATTACAATTAAAAATAACGGATTACAGGATTTTAGATATCTTTTTACAAGCGAGTTTTCGAAAGGATCCAAAATGTTTTATGACGCTCTATTACTCACAGTAAAAGATAAAGAAAATATTTTATTTGATGGAATGCTGAAAGATTTTAAGGAACTTGAACCTCGTCCACTATTACATGGCACTTTTGAAACTTTGGAACTTAGAGTTGAAATGCCTTACGAGCTTGGAAATGAGTACCAGGGTTTAAACGCTAAGGTCTCTTTTAAATTTTACGCTGACGGGAAAATAACGGATAAACCAGACGAAGAAAATCCAGAGAGCCCAGGAGATAAGGATAACCAAGAAAGTCCATCCACACTAGGGACTCCAACTAATGGAGGCGGTTCAGGCACGCCACAAACAGGCACTGCCATACCTGCATTTTCTGGAGGTTTACCGCAAACGGGTGAATCAATGCCAACTATATACTATTTGATTGGCGGGTTACTCATTGCTTTTGGATTTGCTCTATATGCTTCTGGACAGTTGAAAAGAAGAAGAGAGTAGTGGGGAACAAGCATAATAAACTCCACTGCTCTTTTTATATAGAGGGAGGGCCAAAGGCTGATGAGAGGTGTAGCTGTAATAGTCGTACTGATAGGTGTTGGCTTTTTGCTTTACCCAACGATAGAAAATTATTATACCTCTAACCAGCAAGATAAAATGTTGGAGGCACTGGAGAAGACACAGCCAGAAATCGATGACAATGAAATGATCGAAAGTTATCAAAACGTAAATCAAATATTAGAAGCTGGAGAACAAGAAAATTCGCAACAAAAACATAAAGAATCTCAGAAAGTCTCAGCAGTTCCTATAATCGGAAGCATTGAAATTCCTACCATTGATTTGAAACTCCCACTATTAGAAGGCGCCGGAATGGATAATCTGGAATATGCGGTCGGTCACATGTCTGAAACAGCTCAAGTAGGAGAAATCGGCAATTCAGCACTAGCGGGGCATCGCGGCTACAGTTATGGCAGGTTGTTCAATCGGCTGGATGAAGTAAAGGAAGGGCAGGAAGTGAAGGTATCCACACAAGACGAAACCTTTACATATCGTGTGAAAGAGACATTTCTTGTTATACCTACAGATCTGTCAGTTTTAGAACAGCCAACAGATAAGTCGATGGTGACACTGATCACCTGTCATCCGATTAAAGATCCGACACATCGGTTAATCGTCCAGGCTGAACTTGTAGAAGAAGGTAGTTGAGTTTAAGGAGGTAGAAACATGATTCGTTTGTTGGATAGAACCTATGTAAGTCTGATCAATGGCAGGCTTGTTAAGCTGGTTTTGCTTAGTGATAACCGCTGTGAAATATACATAAATAAAGAATTTCGAGGTATTGGTCCATTTGATTACATCAAAGAACAAATTAATCTGCTTGAAAAACTTCAGCCTCGCACTCGAGTGGGGTATATTGAGGACTCGGTACTTTTCCAGGAATTAAATGAGACGAACATAGATATAAAGGTATAATTCCATTGGAAAAGCGGGTCCGACATTAGTCAGACCCGCTTTGTAGTTTTAAACGTTTGGAAATGCTTTATTATGTTGCACACGTTGTTTTATACTTTAAGAAAGTTTAACTTTGAAGGATTAAAGTATAAGAAAATACTAAGGCTTTCGCCATAAGTACTTGGCGACAAGCCAAGTTTTTCTAATGTGTGTCTATTTATTATGCCGCGGTTCAAATTCCGTTTGGTAGTTTTCTAACTTAGACGACGCAAGCCCTACCTCTCTTGCATCCTTACGGCTCCGAAGCCGATCCAGTGTGAATAAGTCTTTCAAAAACTTAGCACAGAATGCCAGTTTTGTCCGTCAAGAGTTCGATCATACTACACTCTTAACGTTTCTTTACATTTCAACGTTCCATTCGCTATATAGCTACAAAAGACAATACTACAGGAAAGTAAGCATCCTGTCAATAAAATGTTTTTGAATCAAACTCCCAAACTAACGACGGCAAAGAGTAATATAGAACCTGGCGGCCGGCCCTCCAGGTTCTTCTAATACTTTAAGAAAATTTACCTTTGTTAAAGGATTAAACTATAAGAAAATCTAAGACTTTCGCCATTAGAGTTAGGCGATAAGTCAGGTTTTCTAATAGTCCTGACGATATTTCTCTTCTGAACCAGAATCTTTCTTTGTTTTATCTTTTTTCTTTTCTTCCTTCATTTCTTTATTCAAATCATCCATAGGAATGGGATCAGTCAGCTGTTCTTCTTCGTGCTTGTCCAACAAGCTTTCGTTATCTGACTTGATTTGTTCAGGCTGATTCCTTCTGGCCATACCCTTTTGCTGGCGGTCTTTTTTCTTTTGGTTTTCAGCCATCCTTTTCACCTCATTCTTTCAGCGTTATATGAGAGATATACCTCTTTCTTTAAAATCCTAAACGTTATCTATTTTTCAATTTCTTTACAAAAGATTGCACCCATTTAGAATGATAAAGCATATCAAAAGCGGTACTGATGATAAGCCCATGTAAGATTACGCCGAAAATCGTGAGAATTACTACAATCGTTTGGCCGATTCCAGTGGATGGCTCAAAGGCTGTCCTGCCAAAAAAAGTGATGGCTGTAAGGGCACCGAGCATTGCCTCCCAATAGCTTTCTACTCCTGACTCGAATTGATATAGCGGGATAATGGCAAGGAAAATGGCAATCGCAGTTAATCCAGCAACTAGCGACAAGTGCTGGCCTTTTAAGTATCGAATAATTGGCTTGGTATAAAACTTGGTAATCGACTTGAGTCTCAACAAGTGGAGGATTCTTGCAAACCGGGCAAATTGAAACACGGCATCCAATGGTATCGCTGCTATGACAATGAAGGGATGTTCTTTGATGAATCCCCATTTACTTTTGCTTTTAAATAAGCGGTATAGAAAGTCCAGGAAAAAGATGGCCCATGTCGTCCAGACGATGTAGCTGTCATAGCCTGTCTTTTTCCAAATCGTAGCTACTGAAAGCGTAGCCAGAAGCATCATGAATATTTCATATGTTGTTTGTTTTTTAGTTCGATCCGTGAAAAAGCCCATGATTGTACATCCCCGAAATTTTTACTTTTATTCATCAGAATTATGCTAAAATTATAGAAACATAGATTTACTGGTAAAATCATACTCTGTATCAGTTTATCATAATTAACCAATGAAAAAGGGGAAGAGACATGACGGACATCAAATTGGCGGAAAAGCATCAGGGGGAGGAAATCTTTAAACTTTATCAGGCTTGTGGCGAAGTTTTGACAGCCCAATCCATTCATCAATGGGATGAAAATTATCCTGGGCGAGCATTTTTGGAGGAAGCGATAGATCAGAATGACTTATATGTGATGGTAGAAGGTGGAAATGTCTTTGGTGCAGTCATACTGAATGAAGCAGAAACGCCAGAATGGGAAGCGGTAGAGTGGCGTGATGTCATTGGAAAACCACTCGTACTTCATGGCTTGTGCATTTCTCCGACGCACCAGGGAAAAGGGTATGGCCGCAAAATGATAGAGTGGTGTGAGGACTACGCAAGGCAGTATGGATATACAAGCATTCGACTTGATACCTTTGATGGCAATCCTGTTTCCAACCGATTATATCTGCATAACGATTTTCAACTGCGAGGATATGTGGAGTTTACCCACAGGCCGAAAGACTGTCAGCGTTATAACTGCTATGAAAAATGGATAAGCATATAAACAGGAAAGGAAGCCCGAAACTACCGGGCTTCCTTTTACATTCAAGCATTTTCAAATGGTTTGATAATGCCGTATATGGCTTCGATATAAGGCAGTTTCAAACCGACCGTTTCCCCAAGACGCAAAGCACCGCCATGCAGATGCTCGACTTCTAAGGTCAGTCCCTTTCGACGGTCCTGGTGCATGGAAGAAGTAGCTTCTTCACCTAAGTTCTCCATACTTTCGAAAGCTTTGTCTACATGTTCATCGGTAAGTTCTAACCCATGGCTATTGGCCAGTTGCTGCATATCTTCAAGGATTTTACGGGCGATATGGAAGGTTTCCGGATGTTGGCGAATCTCGCCAATTGGCAGGTTGACTGCAGTCGTAATGCCGGAAAATGCTGTGATGAACATGTATTTTTTCCAAATTTCTTGTAAAATGCTATTACTCAGCTTTCCATCGAATTTTGATTGTTCGCAGGCAATACCCAGTTCATCTACTACTTCATGCTGGGATTGATGGAGTGCACCAAAGATCAAGTCATGTATCTGAGAGGAGTGGATGACATGTCCATTTTCATCAAGCGTAGCTATGATAAAGGAAAGACCTCCAACCACAGCTTCTTCGCCTAATTCTTTTTGCAAGACAGAAATATGTTCCACTCCATTTAAAACCGGGAGTACCTTTGCCCCTTTATCAACGAGCGTTTTCAACGAATCAATTGTACCAGGAAGATGGTAACCTTTCACTGATAGAAAGACAAGGTCGATACCTTCGGCTTCATTTGCGTTTCGGATAATAGAAGGCTCTTCTATTTTATAATTCCCATGTGGACTATGTATTTCAATTCCATGTTGCTGCAGCTGTTTTGCCCGTCGTTCGCGTACTAAGAATGTAACTTCATGACCTGATTCGTGCCAGCGACCGCCAAAGTAGGCCCCCAAGGCACCGGCTCCGATTACTAGAATCTTCATTTTTCCACCTCCGAAATCTTTATCTTTATCTTAGCATGAAGCTCGTCCATTATCATAGAAAACTGCCACCCGGTGATTATATGAAATTGAAAACATATAAAGCGCAGAAATAATGTCCCATAACAGTATTCTTTTTCTAGTTAAATGTCGATTGCGTCTAGTTTAATAACGATTTTGTCTTATAATATTTTAAAGTTGTCTAGTTTAGTCTTTGAAATGTCGCATAAGGTTGGTGAACTGTCTAGTATACAGGTGAATTGTCCAATAAACCTTTTCATAAGGCAGGGCCGTTCCACTATGCCGGAACGGCCCTGCCTTCAATAATTATTTTGCACGGTTCATTGCTTTAGATGATATAGCAGCGTCAATAACCAGAACAATTGCTGTAATCATATGCATAAACCACCCGACACCTGGTATAACACCTACAACACTAGCAATCAGCCCGAGCACACTGCCGGCGCTGAATCGGCTGTCTTTTACAGAAAAAATCAAGGTGATCAAGTGTAGGACAAACATAAACATCAATGGCTGCCATCCTGATCCGATAATGAACAACCCGCCTGCAATTGGGATGGCAAGTAGTCCTTCTAGTATACCGGTAACCCATTTAAATGTTGTGGATACCATGCGCTTTCACTCCAATCCTATATAGAAAATTAACTAGTTCTATTTTATTAGCTTTTCCTGTTTCTTAAGATTTATAAACTAATTCCTTATAGAAAATGCCTTGTTTTCAAGGTCATCAGGCGTAAGCTATCCTATTTATACATACAAAAAAGCAGAGCAATTGCTGCTCTGCTTTAATAGTTGTTTTCGCCTGCCTATCACTTAGCGGCTTTTTGGAGTTTTTGAATCATTTTGATGGAGCGCCCCGTTCCGATAGCGACTGACTCCAATGGGTTCGGTGCCAGATGTACTGGTACAACGATCACTTCAGAAAGCCACTCTTGCATGCCTTTCAACAAAGCGCCTCCTCCAGTTAAAATAACGCCATGGTCGACAATGTCGCCGCTTAGTTCTGGCGGACAGTCTTCCAGAGTTGCACGAATTGTCTCTAGAATCTGCTCAAGAGATTCACGTAACGCTCCTTGGACTTCTTTAGACCCTAGCTCGATAGTTTTTGGCAGGCCGGTGACCATATCACGGCCGCGAACTTCCATCTTTTCTTCTTTATGGTCGAGCAATGCATGACCAATTTCCATTTTAATTTGTTCGGCAGTTCTTTCACCGATAAGAATGTTGTATTCTTTGCGGACATATTGGATGATTTCTTCGTCCATTTTGTCACCGCCCGTACGGATAGAACGACAGGAAACAACACCGCCGAAGGATATGATGGCTACTTCGCTTGTTCCCCCACCGATGTCTACGATAACGTTAGCGACCGGTTCTTCGACTGGAAGGTCAGCACCGATAGCGGCAGCAATCGGCTCTTCGATCAAGTGGACGTTTTTTGCTCCATAGCTTTTAACCGCGTTGTGAATAGCACGACGTTCGACAGAAGTAGAACCGGATGGAGTACAAACGACAACGGTCGGTTTCCGCATAGAAGCACCTGCCTGTTTACTTGCTTTCTTCATTAACTCTTTCAACATTTGAGCGGTCATATCGTAATCAGCAATGACACCATCTTTCAAAGGGCGTACAGGGATCACATTCTTTGGTGTCTTTCCGACCATTTCTTTTGCTTCTTTCCCTACAGCGACGACTTCTTTTGTATCCGTATTATAAGCTACCACGGAAGGCTCATTTAAAATGATACCTTTGGACTTTGAGTAGATTAATATATTAGCAGTTCCTAAATCAATACCAATTTCAGCAGTTGCAAACATGTAGAAAGTACCTCCAATGATGACAGATTTCTTCTAATATTAATTCGACCAATATTTACTATTTTCGGGGGTGGATGATAGGAAATCTATCAATACTATTATAATTAAAAAAAGGGCAGAGAAAAAATCCCTCTGCCCTAGTATAAACTTAATCTTCTTTTTCGGCTAATAGGTTTGCAAGAATGTGCTTTTTAAACTTTTCCACTTTTCTTCCTTCGATTGTATTAACCCCATGTTCTTTCAACTTTTCTACGTACCAGCCTTTGCTTCCTACGTGCATCCCTATCATCCTTTCTGTGATCCATTTGCTTTTTTTCAAATGCGTGTGCCATTGTAACATCTCAAAAATAGGGACGAAAGGTTTTTGAAGAAATTCAAGAGAAAAATTTCATAAGTGGTTCTGAATATAAATATGGATGTATAATGGAAGAAATCAATTGTAGCTGAAAAAGGAGCATTTTCATGACGGAATATCTGAAACACCAGGAAATAATCGATAAATGCGAACGGCTGAACCAAAACTATCAGGTCGACCCGGCATTTTTCGATAACATCATAGAAGAACTGCTTGATAGCGACATGGATACAGATTCAGTCATCCTAAATGGTTTTAAGCGTTTATTAAGTGAAGTTGACCATGAGATAGAGCGAATGGAAGACTACGCTGGTATGAAGGCCAGTTGTTTCAAGGGGTGCGCGTTTTGCTGCTATTTTCCGATTATCGTGACCCAAATGGAAGCGAAAATCATGTTAAAAGAAATTGAGAATTTTCCTGAAGAGCGGAAAGAAAAAATATATCAGCACTGGAACTCCTATTTTGACGAACACGAAGTGAAACTCGATACCGCGTTGAATATGGACCTTCAGGACTCAGAAACGAAGCTGAATTATAAGCGGCTGGATTTGCCATGTCCAATGCTCGATCCCGAAACAAAAACGTGTATGGCTTACGAAATACGTCCGATCCCTTGCCGGACCTATCTCAACTACGCCAATCCTAAAGTCTGTGCGGAGAATCATATGCCAGATGAGCCTTTCAGCTATGAATTTTTGTATGAATATTATATGGGCTCTTTAAATGAAATCATGCAGGCCTTATATGAAAATGGAGAAGGTTTGTTTGTCGACTACCCAAGTGATGTATGGAGTTACGATTATTTACCTGCCTGGATCAAGCGAAGGAGTGAGTTAGAGGATGAAGGAGTATGAGGTACGAGCTATCAGTGTCGGAAAGCCTGTTCTATTAGATACAGATAAAGGACCACTGAAAACAGCAATAAAGAAGAGAAGGGTAGATGAGCCGGTTTGGTTAAGCCGGCTTAATTTTGAAGGGGATTACCAGGCGGATCAGAAAAACCATGGCGGGCCGGACAAAGCGGTCTGTCTTTATCCCGCCCAACACTACAAACATTGGAAAGATCATTATCAGCAAACCTTTACTTTTCCATCATTCGGAGAAAATTTGACGGTTGAAGGGGGGGATGAACGTGAAGCTGCTATAGGAGACCGGTACCTTCTTGGGGATGCAGAACTTGAAGTTTCCGAGCCGCGGAAGCCTTGTTATATTATTGCCAGAAAGTACGGGCTTGACGATTTTCCAACCAAGATGATTGAAAAAGGGTTTTCTGGTTTCTACCTGCGGGTAGTTAAAGAAGGAAGTGTGAAGCCAGAAGACAAATTAATCTTGAAGGAAAGGGACTCGTTGCATATTACCGTAGCTGATGTGAATGATGTTCTTTTCCATGATCGTGAAAATAAAGATAAAATTTCCAGAATATTAGAGACACCAGCCCTGGCTGCTGGACTTCGGGCTTCTTTGGAGCGGAAATTGTAACAAACCAGTAATATAACGTAACATAAAAAAGCCGTTTTGACGCCTGTCAACGGCTTTTTTTATGAAATTTCTAGAAATCTGTTTGTTTTTTTCCAGAGAATTATCTGAATAATCTATTCGTTATTATTGCTTTGATGGGGTTCTTCTGTTGATAGCGCTTGCAAAAATAGTCAATGGAAAACCTTGGGTCTAATGTTACAGAAAAGCGATGCTATGATGATATTGTACAAAAAACACCAAAGGAGAGGATCAACGCATGTTTAAGAAAGTAAGTACTGCATTCGCATTATCAACAGCATTGCTTATGGGTGGTGCTTTCACAGCTGACGCACACGCAGGAGGCGAACAACAGGCACCATCTATTAAAGCATTCTATAAAATTCAATCCTATGGAGGTTCTTTCTCCCAGGATGATGTAAATAAATTGTTGCAAGATGCTTTGAATAAATACGACATTCAATGGGATCAGCTGCAAACGCCAAAGCAAGAACAGCCTAAGGAGCAGCCTAAACAAGAACAACCGAAAGAACAACCAAAGCAAGAGGAGCCAGCTGAGAAAGAACAAGCTCCAGAACAACCTGCTGAGAAGCAAGAAGCTTCAGAACAGCCAGCTGAAGAGCAACAACAAGCACCTGCTCCACAGCAACAAGAACAAACTCAAGAAGCTCCAGCTGAAGAGCAATCTGCTGAGCAAAACAGCGAGTTAAGCCAATTCGAACAGCAGGTAGTAGAATTGACAAACCAAGAGCGTCAAAAGCAAGGACTTGAACCACTTAAAGCAGACGCAGAGCTAAGCAAAGTTGCACGTGATAAATCTAAAGATATGGCTACTAACGGATATTTCTCTCACAACAGTCCGACACACGGTTCTCCATTCGATATGATGAAAGCATATGGCATTGATTACCGTACAGCGGGTGAAAATATTGCTAAAGGACAACGCAGCCCAGAAGAAGTTGTCAATGGCTGGATGAATAGTGAAGGCCACCGTAAGAACATCATGAACCCTAACTTCACTCACATCGGTGTAGGCTATGTAGAAAATGGCAATGTATGGACACAAATGTTTATTGGAAAATAATATAGCAGCTATGGAGTCCGGCCTTGAGCCGGGCTCTTTTTTATAGTGTCACATTTAATAAACAATAATAATTAGTGGTATAATATTATACAAAGATTTCCTTTTTCTGAAAGGAGAAAATGAAATGGATTTTACATCACTCGTGGAAGAGAAAATTAAGCAATCCATTCGGAATGGGGATTTTGACAATCTTCCCGGAAAAGGAAAACCGCTTCCAAAAGATGATATGGAACATGTCCCTGCCGACCTTCGAAACAGCTATAAAATTTTAAAGAATGCCAATATGATCCCAGAAGAAATGCAGTTGAAAAAAGAGATTGTGTCGCTGGAGGAATTGATTGACTGTTGCAGGGAGCCGGAAGAAAGAGAGAGCTATAAGAAGCAGTTAAGTGAAAAACAGCTTCGTTTTCAGTTGATGATGGAACAAAGGAAGTTGAAAGGTTCTGGAGCTTTCAGACGCTACCGTGGTCAAATCAACAAGCGGATGGGCTTTTGATTCATGCTTAGACAGGGATGGAGGGGTAGTGATGTGTGGCCGTTATACATTATTAGCAGAAGAGGTTGAGATTTTAAAAGAATTTGGTCTCGATCACAAAATTCCGAATTATGAGCCAAGATATAATATCGCTCCGGGTCAGAAGGTGCTTGCCATCATTCATGATGGGAAAGAAAAGCGAGCCGGATTTTTAAAATGGGGACTCGTTCCTTTTTGGGCGAAAGATCCAAAGATCGGATATAAGATGATCAATGCCCGGAGTGAAACAGCTCATGAAAAACCAAGTTTCAAGTCACTTATGGGTAAAAAACGATGTCTCATAGTTGCGGATAGCTTTTATGAATGGCAGCGTACCGATAACGGCAAGCAGGCAAAACGGATGAATTTAAAAGACAGGAAGCTATTCGCGTTTGCCGGCCTATGGGATAAATGGGCTAAAGATGAGGAAGAGATGTTTACATGTACGATTCTTACTAAGGAAGCTAATGATTTTATGAATCCGATCCATGATCGAATGCCGGTGATTCTGCCTAAAGAAAAGCAGGATGAATGGATTGAGCCCGTCAAATGGGGGGCTGATGAAGCGGCTGGTTTCCTTGAGCAGCTGCAGATGGAAGATTTAGATGCTTACGATGTAAGCGACTTCGTTAATTCTCCCAAAAATGAAGGACCGCAGTGCATCCAATCCCTGGCTTGAACTATAAATATTGTTAAACCGAAGCTTAGAGTATATTGCTCTAAGCTTTTTTTATGCCTCTCTTTCTTGAACACTCACTAAATACTGGTTAATTTTACTGAATATATACCTAGAGTGAGAATGTAATGGGTGTAATTGATAATGGATCTCAATTACTATTGACTATGATTATCATTCTCAATTAATATGTATATATGCACTTAATTGAAAATGATTTTCATTTAAGGGGATGAATAGGAGCAACCCAATAATTATGAATTGGAAAGGAAGGATAGCTTTTGAACTTCATATTTGAGAAAGAGTCGCTTGAAAATAGGGGATTTAATCACCCGGATAAAGAATATAGTAATCTTTTTCTTCATGGAGAGAGCACCGAAAGTTATCAACATATTACACAGCAGGTGACAGAGAAACTTGCCGAAGTGATGAATAAACTTGAACACCCATACTCAGGAAAAAAACCCTCAAGCTTATATCAGGAGTTGAACAAACTATCTGTTTTCAGCTACGAGGGAGAATCAATAGAAAGCTTATTGGAAGACATAAACGATACCCTTTTGATGAGTAATATTCATATTGCCCATCAAAAGTCAGTTGCCCACCTCCACTGCCCATCACTCGTATCTGCATTGGCGGCCGAAATGATCATCAATGCTTTCAATCCTTCGATGGATTCCTGGGATCAGAGCCCGGCAGCAACATATTTAGAACAAGAAGTGATCCAGTGGCTGCTTCATGGATTCGGCTTTGATTCTGAAGCGGATGGGGTTTTTACCAGCGGGGGAACGCAGTCCAATTACACAGGTTTACTTATTGCCCGTGATTCTTTTTGTAAAAAGACCTGGGGAGTGAATGTACAGAAACATGGCCTTCCTCCTCAATTTCAGCGCCTGCGGATACTTTGCTCCGAAGATGCACATTTCACTGTCAAAAAATCCGCTTCTCAACTAGGGCTGGGAGAGGAATCGGTATTATCTATTCGCACAGATAAAAACCATCGCCTGTGCATCGCTGATTTAAACAGGAAACTAGAAGAATTGGACAAGGAGCAATTGTTGCCATTTGCATTGGTGGCTACATGCGGGACGACTGATTTCGGTAGTATCGATCCTCTTTCTGATATGGCAGCAATAGCAAAAAAACATGGGCTATGGCTACATGTCGATGCAGCATTCGGAGGGGCTTTGATCTTGAGTCATCAGCATAGAAGTAAATTGAGAGGGATAGAAAAAGCGGATTCCATTACTGTTGATTTTCACAAATTATTCTATCAGCCAATCAGCTGTGGTGCGTTCCTCCTTAAAAATAAAGAGGGATTTCGTTACCTGCAGCACCACGCCGATTATTTGAATCCTGAAGAGGATGAGGAAAAAGGTATTGTTAACCTGGTCAATAAGTCGATTCAAACAACAAGACGGTTTGACGCGTTGAAGCTGTTTTTCTCCTTAAGAATGGTAGGGACAAAGCAATACGGTGAGATGATTGATCATACGTTGTCTTTGGCAAGCTCTGCTGCCTGCTATATCGCTGGGTTGGAAAACATGAAGGTGATCAATGCCGATCCAGAGTTAAATACAATTGTTTTTCGCTTTGAACCGTCTGTAACCGGCAAAGTAGATCTAAACCAGGTCAATCGTAATATCCATAAGCATTTACTTTATACAGGTAAAGCTGTTCTCGCTAAAACAACCATAAAAGGTGAAGTATGTTTGAAATTTACACTTCTGAATCCCCGGACGAAGCTTGAGGATTTGAAGGAAATTTTAGTTGATATCCATGAGTTTGGAAAATTGGAATTAGATAAATGGAGGTTTCCCGTGTGAGAAATATAAAAGAAATTGCAGAGAACGCGACAATGCAAAGCTTTTTGAATTGCTACCTGAGAGAAACAGGAAATTTCAAGGAAGAAACTGCTGCAGGGTCAGCAAAGACTATTTCCTGCGCCTTATCTAATCAGGGAATTGATCTGATCATCGATGTGAAGTATTGGTCTGAAACAGGAAGGCACCTGTTTGATTTCCCTATTTATTATCATACAGGAAATGAAACTAAGCCGATCGATTATGTCACATTAGCTTCCCTGATTACCAAAGAATTAGCATTGGAAAATAATCAGGAAGAAGCTGAGGATGAACTGATCATGCGTGTGATTCTGAGCTGTAAAAACATAAAAAAATACCTCGAACATAGATTAGCTGATTCCAACTACTTGAGCAGCCGTCAATTCAATTTTATTGAAGCAGAGCAATCATTGATTTTCGGTCATTTGCTTCACCCTACTCCAAAAAGCAAGCAAGGCATCACGGAAGAAGAAGATAATTGGTACGCACCTGAAATGAAGGGAGAGTTCCAATTGCATTACTTCTGGGCTGCAGAGGGATACGTAAATCAAGACTCTTCCCTGAAGGCTTCTGCTGAAGAAATGATCAAAGAAAACTTGGCCGAAGAGGTGATCAAGACTGAAGGTGAAGGAGCATGGATTCCTGCTCACCCTTTGCAGGCAAGAGAACTGCTGAAAAAATCATCCGTACAGCATATGTTGGATGAGGGGACAATAAGGTATTTTGGACCGATGGGACCTAAGTTTACAGCTACCTCCTCATTCCGAACGGTATATAGTCCACAGTCAAAATATATGTACAAGTTTTCAGTCCCGATAAAAATTACGAATTCCCTTAGAATGAACCAGCAGAAAGAATTGGATAGAGGAGTTGAAGTGTCACGACTATTACAGACAACTTTAGGGGAGGATTTGAATCGACAGTTTCCAAATTTCAATGTGATATCAGACCCTGCTTATATCAGTGTAGATATTCCAGGGGAAAATGAAGTGCGGCTGGATTGCATCCTGCGTGAGAATCCGTTTTACAACGATGATGCAAATGTGATATTAGCAGCCGGACTGGGGCAAGACCACCCTTATGGGGAACAGACACGCCTTTATAGTATTATTACCGGTTTGGCTGAACGAGCAAACAAAACTACTCAACAGGTAAGTGAAGACTGGTTCGAACGCTATCTATCCATTACCCTTGATCCGATTCTATGGCTCTTTGAAAACTATGGCATTGCACTGGAAGCTCACCAGCAGAATTCAATGGTTCAATTGAAAGACGGTTATCCTGAGCGATTTTACTACCGTGATAACCAAGGCTACTACTTTCGGGAAAAGAAAGCTGACCATCTGAAGGCTCTTTTACCTGGCCTGAATGAAAAGAGCGATACCATCTGTGCAGATAGTATTGCGGAGGAAAGGCTTCGTTATTATTTTGTCTTCAACCATTTGTTTGGTGTCATTAATGGATTTGGAACCAATGGGTTAGTTCCCGAGGAAAATTTAATCCAGCTGCTGCGTGAGCGTTTAGAGGAACACAAGAAACATACCACGGAGTCTAAGCAATTGCTTGACAGTCTATTAGAAAATGACGACCTCCCTTGTAAGGCTAACTTGCTTACTCGTTTTCACGATATGGATGAACTTGTAGGCTCGCTGGAAACGCAATCGGTTTATACATCAGTAACAAACCCTATAGCAAAAAAGGTGGGAATTTCTCATGAATCCTGATTTCATTACCTTTGACAATGATGTTGAGAAAAATATTTCCTTCCGTAAATTAGACTATGATAGGGATTTGACCAACGTATTTTTATGGATGCATCAACAGCACGTCATCCCTTTTTGGCAACTGAATCTGCCATTCGCTAAGTTCAGCGGACATTTGAAAGACGCACTGGATGACCGTCACCAAACGTTATATATAGGAGAGATTGACGGTCATCCCATGAGCTATTGGGAGGCTTATTGGGTCAAGGATGATGTCGTAGAAAAATGCTACGATGCTGAACCCTTTGATCAAGGGATCCATCTGCTGATCGGGGACACACAATATCTAGGGAGGGGATACGCTCTCCCCCTGTTACGGGCGATGGTAGATTTTCAATTCAAGCGGCCCGAAACAAAGAAAGTGGTTGCCGAACCGGATATACGAAATGAAAAGATGATCCATGTCTTTGAAAAGTGCGGGTTTGAAGCAATTCATCCAATAAAACTACCAGATAAAACAGGGTTATTGATGTTTTGTCACAGGGAGACATTTGAAAAGAGGTGGTCTCATGAAGGATTCTATCAAGAAGTCTAACATTTACGACGTGATTGGCATAGGAATCGGTCCATTCAACCTTGGCTTTGCAGCGCTGGCAGAAGGGGTACCCGAAATAGATGCTTTGTTCTTTGAGAAGAAACCACAATTTGACTGGCACCCCGGGATGATGATTGAAGGGACTACATTACAAGTTCCTTTTTTAGCTGACCTTGTAAGTATGGCAGATGTAACAAATCGTTATAGCTTCCTAAATTACTTACAGGAAAAGAATAGGTTGTATCGTTTTTATTTCCGGGAAGATTTCCACATTCCGAGGAAGGAATACAACCATTATTGCAGATGGGTGACGGAGCAACTGGATAATTGCCAGTTTCATGCCAATGTGAAACAAGTGGAGCTTCAAACTCTTGATGGAGAAGACGTATATGAAATAGTGGTGGAAGATGTTCGTACAAAGGAAGAAGATTGCTACTATGGCCGCCATATTCTGATGGGAATTGGAACGGTGCCTGCTGTTCCTGAACAATTACAGGAAGCCTTGGGGGAAAAGGTATTTCATACAGCAGATTATCTATATAAGAAAAATATTTGTAAAGGGGCTGAAAAAGTAGCGGTCATTGGCTCGGGACAAAGTGCAGCGGAGGTATTTCTTGATTTGCTGGAAGACCAGCCAGACCATGGATATTCGTTGGATTGGTACACCCGCTCGAAAGGTTTCTTCCCAATGGAATATTCAAAACTTGGACTTGAACATTTTTCACCTGATTATACTTCTTTTTTCTATCAATTAGCTCAGGAGAAAAAAGACAAATTGTTGGGTGAACAGGATTTGTTATATAAAGGAATCAGCGCAGATACTATCTCCAATATTTATGAACTTTTATATCAGCGAAGTGTTGGAGAAGAAGAGCCTGACATCCACTTACAAGCTATGTCGGCTATTAAACAGATCAAGCCTTTTGGGGAGCAATGGAGACTTTATGGGTGCCAGCTGGTAAGTGAAGAAGAATTTTTAGTGGAAACGGATGTGGTGATATTAGGGACAGGCTACAAGCCAAACTTTCCAGACTTCCTGATGCCAATTCATGACCTTATTATCTGGGATAGCCAAGGGCGGTTTAGTGTGAGTGAAGATTATAAGCTATCAATGGACGGAATCTACAATAATCATATCTTCATTCAAAATGGAGAAATTCATACGCATGGAGTCGGTGCCCCAGATCTTGGATTGGGCGCTCACCGAAATGCGGTTATCATTAACTCCTTGGCTGGCAGAGACGTCTATCCAGTCAGCCAAGCAAATGTTTATCAGTCATTTGGCACTAGGAGACAGCCTGCTTTTAGTCAATAAATTTACAGGGAAAGAAGGGATTTCATTCATGCATTTACCATATATAAAGAAATACTTTAAGCACGAACACTGGGAGAAAGCGAATTACCAGCTGTTAACCAAAATGATCGAGGAGTATACGTACGAAGATATGCTTGAACCAGAAATTAAGAAGCAGCATGGGAAGTGGGATGAATACATGCTGCCGATCTCTGATAATAAACAATATACTTTTCTTGCAAGAAAAGATCTATTTGGAGGTTTGAAGGTAAAAGCTGGAACTATTTGCGAAAAAGAAGATGGAACAGAGCGCCCAGCTGATCATGCCATCCAATTTTTACTTGATATCCAGCCTATTATAGGAATGTCTTCTGAAACAGCCGGTCATTTAATTAAAGAATTGAACAATACACTTGTGGCTGATATGCATCTGCTTGGAAAAGCTTCGAAAACCTCCGATGAGCTGATTAAGGAAGATTATGCGTTGTTAGAGGGACACATGAGCGGCCACCCATGGATTACTTATAATAAAGGGAGAATCGGTTTCGGCTACGACGATTATTGTGATTACGCGCCAGAAATGCAAAAAGAAACTAAATTATACTGGATCGCCGTGCATAAGGATCGCGCTTCCTTTCAGTCGACTGAAAAAATCAATTATCATAAGCTTTTACATGACGAGCTTTCCCTTGATGAAAAGAAACAGTTTGAAAAAGTGCTGCAAGAATGGGGAGTTGATGAACAGGACTATTTCTACCTTCCTGTTCATGAATGGCAGTGGAAAAATGTGATCATCCATCAATTCGCTGAAGATTTATCCAGGCAGATGATCATACCATTAGGAAAAGGTGAAGACAATTACCTCCCTCAACAGTCGATTCGGACCTTTGTAAATCAAAGCAATAAAGAAAAACATCACGTGAAGGTGCCGATGAGTATATTGAATACTCTAGTCTATCGCGGCTTGCCTGCGGAGCGTACCCTGATTGCACCAAAGATTACGGAATTCATCAAAGGAATTTATGAGAAAGATGATTTTTTAAAAGAAACTTGCCGGGTGATCCTGCCGGGAGAAATAGCAAGTATTAATGTAGATCACAGCCTCTACCCAGAGCTTGAGAACTCCCCCTATCAATACCTGGAAATGCTTGGTGTCATTTGGCGGGAGAGTATTTACACATATCTGGATGATGGAGAAAAAGCGATTACCCTGGCCGCATTATTACATGAAGATAACGATGGCAAACCATTTGTCTCAAGCTTGATCGAGGCTTCCGGGATGTCCCCTGAGGAGTGGCTGAAGGAATTTTTCCGAGTGGTCATGGATCCGCTGCTCCACTACTTATATCAATATGGCACAGTATTTTCACCTCATGGGCAGAATACGATATTGGTAATCAAAGATTTCAAGCCGCATCGGTTGGCAGTGAAAGATTTTGTGGATGACGTAAATATCAGTGATCAGCCATTTGAAGAGTTATCTGTACTATCACAAGAACTGAAGGATGTACTGAGGAGTGAGCCGCCTGAAGGACTCACCCAATTTATCTTCACAGGGTTGTTTGTATGCCACTTAAGGTACATGGCTGACATTCTTGATCGACAGGAAGCCGTAACCGAATATAAATTTTGGGAGTGTCTAGCGGATTCCATCAAACAATATCAGAACAACCACCAACATTTGAAAGATCGTTTTAAACTCTTTGATTTCTTTAAACCTGAATTAACCAAACTTACGTTAAATCGTAATCGTATGGTTGACTATGGTTATGAAGATGGTGATGATCGCCCTCATGCTTCCGAATCAGGGAAAGTCATAAATCCGCTTGCTCGTTTTGCCAGGGAAGTACACTTTTCATAAATTCTTCATCAGACAGGCCTATTTCTATAGGTCTGTCTTAATTTTTCTTGCTTGTCACCCACTTGAAAAAGTGAAAATTCAACTAACAAAATATTAATTTTCAGAGAAAAATAGCTAGTGATTAAAGTGAATGCAGGAAATGATTAGTCTTTTTATAATGGGTAAAATAGTTTAAAATTAACTCAATCTTCTCGAACCTTAACGATATTTGATAAAGGTGGATTCCATGAATAATTTGGATACCTCGTTTGTACATGCAGAAATAACCCGACTAATGGAAACTCTCAAACTACAGCTTCAAGGTGGAAAAGAACGACAAACACTAAATGAACTTGATAAACTGCTTCATAATTATCTTACTTCCTACGAGGACTTAGCATTTACAGAAAGCAAAGTGATGGAAGAAACTTTGGTTATTGAAGTGGAAAATGATTTTCAACGAACCGTGGCAGCATTAATGAATATGGTATTTAAAGTTAGAAAAAATAAAAATGGAAATTATTACTTTACCATGTTTGAAGGGAAACTGGCCAGAGACCTAGGGCTTACCACAGCTTTTGTTGAAGGGAAAGAAATGGATGAGATTTTCGGGTTAGAAAAAGCCGTGTATTTAACAAATAAATACGATAAAGCATTTGCTGGAGAAAACATTACATATAAACATAAATTAAGGGATACTTTCCTTTACTCCACATTGGCTCCTATCCAGCACGAGGGAGAAGTGGTGGAGATCATCGGTTCTTCTGTTGATATAACTGTGCATGCAGTGGCTGAGATGAGAGTCAGGCATATGGCCTATCACGACCCATTGACGGACTTGCCTAACCGGCGGAAATTACAGAAAGACTTGGAAGAAAGGTTAACATCCACTGCTAAGCAGAAGCGCACGCCTTTCTATATCCTTTTATGTGACCTGGATCGTTTCAAATATATTAATGATGCCCTTGGTCATACGGCTGGTGATGAAGTCATCCAGCTGATTGGCAGGCGAATCCGTGAAGTGATCAGCGAAAAAGGGAACCTGTACCGACTTGGAAGTGATGAATTTGTTGTTATCACCGATCTGGCAAGCTCAGAAAAAGAGGTGCGAGAGTTAGGTAACTCTATTTTGGAACATGTAAGCAAGCCTTTGCGTATAAAAGGGAAAGAATTATTTCTTACCACAAGTATTGGCATCGCTGGCTATTCAGGCGGCGGTACTACGGCTGGGCAGTTGATTGGAAATGCGGATGTTGCCATGCATTATTGCAAACTGAAAAGACGGCAGAGTCTGCTCTTTTATACAGATTCCATGAATAAGTACTACAATGAATTGGTTTCTTTAGAAGGCGACTTGCGTGCAGCCATCCGTAATAGGGAGCTGCTGCTGTATTATCAGCCGAAAATTGACGTCCGTTCCGGAGTGATCAGTGGTATGGAAGCTCTCGTTCGGTGGAAGCACCCTGTTCAAGGATTCATTTCCCCTGGGAAATTTATTCCGATTGCTGAAGAGACTGGATTGATTCTGGAGCTGGGGGAATGGGTGCTTTATGAAGCATGCCGCCAGAACAAGGAATGGATGGAAAAAGGATACGCCCCGGAGCGTGTGGCTGTCAATGTATCAGCAGAAGAAATTCAGCGCCATGACTTTGCGAGCCGTGTAGGGAAGATATTAGAGGCAACGGGGATGCCGGCCCGTTTTTTAGAAATTGAAATTACTGAGAACAGTATCATGCAAAATGCGGAAGTATGCATCCAAACGATGCAGGAGCTAAAAAGGCTTGGCGTTGCTTTGTCAATTGACGATTTTGGCACTGGCTACTCCTCGCTTGGGTATTTACGGCAGTTTCCAATTAATTACTTAAAAATTGACCAATCCTTCATAAAAGATGTCAGCACGAACCCAAGTGGTGCAGAAATTGTGAAGGCAATGATTCAGCTTGCGCATACGTTTAAGTTAGAGGTCATAGGAGAGGGCGTGGAAAAACCTATGGTTTTAGGTTTTCTTAAAGAAAATGGCTGTGATCATTATCAGGGCTACCACTTTAGTAAGCCGCTTCCACCGGAAGAATTTGAGAATTTTTTAACAGTACGTAATCCTTATACTTTCCACAAGACTAAATAAAGCAGCGCCAGGCAGGCGCTGCTTTATTTTTCCATTAAACTTTGTTCTAATTAAGAGTAAGAGGACTGCTTCTCCTGACGTTTTTCTTCCTTGGCTACTTTCAAGAAGCGCTTCGTTTCTGATGCTACCACGCCGGATAGAAGCAAGAGCCCAATCAAGTTAGGGAATGCCATCAACCCGTTCATGATGTCAGCAAAGGTCCATACGATGCCTAGTTCTTGGACAGCGCCTACAAACACGAATAAGACGAATGCAATTTTATAAAGTGGTAAAGCGCGGTCTTTTGTCAGATAACCAAAACATTTCTCTCCATAGTAGGACCATCCCACAATGGTGGAGAAAGCGAAGAATACAAGTCCGAGAGAAACGATATAACCACCGATATCACCTAAGAAAATGGAGAATGAGGCGGTAGTTAAATCAGCTCCTTCCAGGTCTCCATTACCATATTGACCTGCCATAACGATTGTCAGACCAGTCATTGTACAGACGATGATCGTATCGATTAAAACCTGAGTCATCGAAACCAATGCCTGGCGGCCAGGATAGTCTGTTTTTGCAGCTGCTGCTGCGATCGGAGCAGACCCTAAACCAGCTTCGTTGGAGAAGACACCACGTGCGACACCATAGCGGATGGCTGTACCTAACAGGCCGCCAGCTACCGCATTCCCACTGAAAGCATCCGTAAAGATTGTGCCAAATGCAGCTGGTACGAGGTGAAAGTTAGTAAAGATAATAATAAGTGCACCAATGACATAAAATATCGCCATGATCGGTACAAAAAATGCAGTGACCTTACCGATACTTTTAATTCCGCCAAGCAATACCAAACCTGCCAGCGCGGTAAGAATCAATCCTGTTACCCAGGTAGGGATGGAGAACGTGGCATCGAGTGCATCGGATACAGAATTGGATTGTACCATATTTCCAATACCGAAAGCAGCTATCGCACCAAAGATAGCAAACAAGATACCGAGTGTTTTTCCAAGGCCTTTCATTTTTAAACCTCGGTCCAGGTAATACATCGGCCCACCAGACATGTTTCCGTTTTTGTCTGTAATTCGATATTTAACGGCGAGAATGGCTTCTGCATATTTTGTTGCCATTCCGAAAATAGCGGTGATCCACATCCAGAATACGGCACCTGGGCCACCAAGTACGACAGCTGTAGCTACCCCGGCAATGTTACCGGTTCCAATAGTGGCTGCCATCGCAGTAGTCAAAGCCTGGTAGTGGGAAATGTCACCTTTCGATTTTTTATCTTGTTTACCCGGACTGAATGCAAGCTTCAACGCGTAAGGCAATGCGCTGAATTGCAAAAATCCGAGCCTTAGTGTCAAATAGACACCGGTTCCGACGAGCAGGATCAATAATACGGGACCCCATACAACGCCGGATATACTGCTTAAGACATCTTGCATGATTAGTACCCCCTTTTTCCTTATATATAAAATATTCCGAAAACTAAGAGCAAATGTCAAGCTATTTCGGGTATAATAGTAGATGATAAAACAAGTTTTCACCGGTAAAAATGGGGGTAGCAGTCGATATATACAAAATTTGCATGAGATAAAAAGAGAAGAATTGGGGGAGAAGAAGTAATGATTAAAGTTCTATTTGTTTGTTTAGGCAACATTTGCCGGTCGCCGATGGCGGAAGCTATTTTTCGCGATTTAATAAGGAAAGAAGGGTTGGAAAAGAAAATATCCATAGACTCTGCCGGGATCGGTCACTGGCATGTTGGTGATCTTCCTCATGAGGGCACAAGAGAAATTCTGAATAAATATAAAATTTCTTATGAAGGAATGTCTGCCAGGCAAATTACAGAGCGCGATTGGGACGATTTTGATTACTTGATTGCGATGGATGAAAAGAATGTCACAGATATGGAAGGTATAAGAAAAAAAGAAGATGTTACTGTAGCTCGACTGCTTGATTTTATTCCGGAAGCAGAAGTGAAAGATGTCCCCGATCCATTTTTTACAGGCAACTTTGAATATGTCTATGAACTTGTATCGGCTGGCTGCAGAGAACTTTTAAATAAAATCAAAAAAGACCATCAATTATCAAAGGAGGAATAGGTAAATATGAAAGAGCATAAGTTTTGGAAAGGGGTCATGATCGGTGCCGTTATTGGAGGAGCTGTTACGCTGTTGGACAAGGAGACCAGAGAGTATGTTTTTAACAGCACTAAACAGGCTGGGGTATCTTCTAAGAGTTATACTTCAAACCCTTCAGAAGCTATCCGGGAGTTACGCCTTAAGTACAACCAGCTGACGAACCGTGTGGCAGATGGGGCTAAAGATATACTGGAAGTTTTGAATAAAGTGGAGGAACTGCTTGATAAAGTGAGCGAATGGGAAAAAGAAGTAGAAAAGGACGTCGAGAAACTGACAGATCACCGGGACGTTTCATAACATTCTCCCAATGGTTAGGAGAGGGATATCATGAAAGAGTTCTTCAGTTTTATAAAAGAGGTAGGAGCGAGCTTCAACAAGGATGACATCAGTGGCATGGCCGCCCAATTATCTTACTTTTTTTTATTATCTTTATTCCCTTTCATGATATTTCTTGTCACTTTATTAGGCTATATGCGGCTTTCGCAGGAAAGGCTGTTGGATTTTATTCACACCTATGCTCCTCAGGAAACCTACACGATGATTCAGGAAAATCTGGCAGAATTGATGGCAAGTCAGAATAGTGGCTTACTGTCTATTGGTATCATCGGCACGTTATGGTCTGCGTCCAATGGTGTCAACTCCATCATGCGTGCATTCAACCGTGCTTATGATGTAGAAGAAAGCCGTTCTCCATTTGTCGGGAGAATTATTGCTATCGTACTTACTATTTCGATGATCGGTGTCATTGCCGTCGCATTTTTACTCCCTGTGTTTGGAAGAATGGTCGGGGTCTATCTGTTTTCTATGTTTGGATTATCCGAAGGTTTCCTTGAGTTGTGGAATGCCTTACGCTGGGTGATTTCTTCGATCATCTTTTTTCTCGTCCTCATGTTTCTGTATATGCTGGCCCCCAATAAATATATTAAAATAAAGCAGGCTTTCCCTGGCGCGGTTTTTGCAACAGTTGGCTGGCAGATCGTGTCCTTATTATTTTCATTTTATGTCACCAGCATGGGCAATTACTCAGCCACTTATGGCAGCCTCGGCGGGTTTATCGTATTGATGATCTGGTTTTATATTTCCGGGATCATCATCATTTTAGGAGGAGAAATTAATGCAATTTTGCGAAGGAGAAAATTGGGCATCCATTCCTCCTGATAGCCTGTATAATCGCTGTACTTCATGCAGAACCTAAGCATGATTATTGAAAAAAAGGAGTGGCAGCGATGAGCGATAATAAGCAAAATCATAATAATAAGAACAACAAGAAGAAAAAAAGTGATGCTCCTAAACACAAAACAAGCAGCTCCGCGAATAAGCAGAATAACTACCACTAACACGAAAAAAGGCTCCCCGGACGGGAAGCCTTTTTTAGATGGTTTATACCTTCATACATATTAGGATTTAAGAAGTCGCAAGCCATTCAGAATAACAAGTATGGTACTTCCTTCATGACCAATGACGCCTAGCGGCAGGTCCAGAACTTGCAGGAAGTTTGAAATGATCAGTACCATGATGACCAATATGGAGAAGACAACGTTTTGTTTGACAATTTTGTTCATTCGTTCGGAAAGTTTAATGGCATTGGCGATTTTAGGTAAGTCATTTTTCATCAAAACGATATCAGCCGTTTCTAAAGCAACATCTGTACCTTCCCCCATAGCGATACCCACATTTGCGGTAGCCAGAGCAGGTGCATCATTGATACCATCACCGACCATACCGACGTTATCAAAATTGTTACGAAGAATTTTTACCTCATCCACTTTCTCCTCCGGCATACATTCAGCCACATAGTTATCAAGCCCAGCTTCTTCAGCAATCGCTTTAGCTGTGGTTTCATTATCACCGGTCAGCATAACAGTGTAAATTCCGTGTTGCCGTAAAATTTTGATGGCATTTTTGGTTTCTTCTCGAACCGTGTCCTTTAAAGCTACAACTCCTGCGATGCCTTTTTCATCTCCAATGAATACAACCGTTTTACCTTGCCTGGCTAATTGTTCCAGAATTCCTCCGTGGAAGGATTCGGCAGCTTCTTTTCCAAGAAATCCTGGCTTACCGATTTTCCATGTGACTCCATCCACTTCTGCTGTAACGCCGTTGCCGGCAAGGTCCTGCATATTGCTGATTTCCCGACGTTCAATGCCGGGTTGGGTGTCCGTGTAAGTGACAATAGCCTGTGCTAACGGATGGGTGGATTCTCTTTCTATTGAGGCAAGTACTGATAGAACTCTACCCGACTCTTCCTCTGAGCGGAAAAACACATCTGTGACTTCCGGTTTTCCTTTGGTCAGTGTCCCTGTCTTGTCAAAAGCAATCGCATTTAAATGGGACAGTTTCTCCAGGTGAACCCCACCTTTAAAGAGAACTCCATTTCGGGCACCGTTCGATATAGCTGACAGCGTTGCCGGCATAATGGATGCTACTAACGCGCATGGAGAGGCAACTACCAATAGGATCATTGCTCTGTATATCGTATCTGTCCAGCTCCAGCCAAACAGAAAGTGAGGTAAAAACATCATTAATGCAACCACAATCAAGACGATTTTGACATAAGTACCTTCAAACCGTTCGATAAACAATTGAGATGGTGATTTTTCACTTTGCGCGGACTGTACCAACTTTATGATTTTCTGGAAAAGCGTTTCATCAGACGGTTTCGTGATTTCAACTGTAATACTTCCATTAATATTGACTGTCCCGGCAAATACTTCTCCGTTGGTTTCTTTTGTTACTGGAACAGATTCTCCCGTAATCGCACTTTCATCCAGGCTGGTTCTTCCTTTAATAATGGTGCCATCAGAAGGAACACGTTCACCAGCCTTGATAAGGATGCGGTCACCCAGTTGCAACTCTTTAACTGAAACAATTTCTTCTCTTCCATTTTTTATACGCAAAGCCTCTTCAGGCTGTAAATCCATTAAAGATGAAATTTCCCGTTGGCTTTTATTCATGGTGTAAGTTTCTAATGCTCCACTTAATGCAAAGATGAATATCAGGATAGCTCCTTCCGTCCAATAGCCGATAATGGCAGAACCGACTGCCGCGAATATCATCAGCATCTCGACATTAAGTTCCCGATTTTCAATGGTTTCCTCAATACCTTCTTTAGCTTTTGCAAAACCACCAATGACGAAGGCAGCTAAATGAAGAACAACAAATGTTCCATAGCTCATGGATCCTTCAAAAATCCAGGCAGTCAGAATGATAATTCCACTGACGATCGCTGCGATAAGTTCCATATGCTCTTTAACTTTTTCCCACCATACGAATGATTTTTGAGTATGCGATGTTTGTGGCTGGTTTGTACTGACTGCACGTGCTTCTGAACTCATGTTCTCAACTCCTCTTCTATAATTGAGAATAGTAATCAACATCATTTAACTATACAAATGATAAAAGCTATCAATTAGGTTTTGATAGCGTTAATTTAAATTAAAATAATTATAATTTAGTACCTGTTATTATCATAGCACATTTCGGGATATTATCAAGTGAGAATCGTTGGATTATTTATCCTTTTTTAAAGACAGGTTATATTGTTGCAAACTATCCTTCCCGTTGCTATATTGGTGAAGTGTGAATTTAAGGAGGAGGAAAAAAATCATGAAAAATAAAGCACTATTTTTTATACTTATGATACTTTCTGTTTTCGCGTTAGCGGCTTGTGGTTCTTCAGACCAGACAGGAGAAAAGTGGTCAGAAATTGAGGAGCAAGGAGAAGTGGTGGTAGGCACATCTGGTACCCTTTATCCTGCTTCCTTTTATCCCGAAGGATCTGATGAAGAATTAACAGGCTATGATGTTGAAATTATGCGTGAAATCGGGGACCGTCTTGGCCTCGAGGTGAAGTTTGAAGAATATGGGGTAGACGGTCTGCTTTCAGCCATTAAAAGCGGACGGATCGATATGGCAATCAATGATATGGAAGTGACAGAAGAGCGAAAGAAGGAGTTCGCATTCAGCGACCCTTATAAGTATTCTTATTCGACGATGATTGTGCGGGAAGATGACTTGTCCGGCATTGAAAAACTTGAAGATTTAGATGGTAAAGTTGCCGGTGGAGGAGCCACTACTGTTTTTGCAGAGATTTCCCGTCATTTTGGAGCTGAGGTGAAAACTTACGGAAACGTAACCAATGATGTATATTTGCGCGATGTGGAGAATGGGCGTACCGATTTAATTATCAATGATTATTACCTGCAATCATTGGCATTAAAAGCACTGCCGGACATTGAGGTTACATTACATCCGGACTTGAAGTTTCATCCAACAAACTCTGCGATCGTAATGCCGAAAGACGCAGGTACATTACAACAAAAAGTGAATGAAACTTTGAATGAAATGCGCGAAGATGGAACTTTAACTGAGATTTCGAAAGAATTCTTCGGCGGAAAAGATGCATCAAAGAAACCAGACGAGGATATTCGAGAGATCGAAGGCTTAGATTTGTAGGTGAGTGAATATGTTCGGCATTGAAATCAAACGAGTAGAGATCGAGGATCTGTTCAATGCCCAGCGGGCCTGGGATAACCTTCCCTTTGTATTAAGTGGGGTACCGCTGACTTTATTGGTGGCTATCCTTGGTATGCTGCTTGGACTGTTGATTGGTTTATTTCTTGCTCTGGCGAGACGATCGGACAAACGGATGCTGCGCTGGCCTGCAAGGATGTATATATCGTTCATGCGAGGCACACCTATCTTGGTTTTCCTGTTTATCCTGTATTTTGGGCTTCCGGTAGTTGGGATTGAATTGACTGCCACCATGGCTGCTGTGTTAGGGTTTGGATTGAATTCAGCTGCTTATATCGCTGAAATCAATCGTTCCTCACTAAGCAGTGTGGATGGGGGACAGTGGGAATCTGCACAGGCTTTAGGTTTTTCGTATTGGCAGACGATGAGAAGAATCATCCTTCCTCAAGCTACGAGAATAGCTATACCGCCACTGACGAATGTGTTCCTGGATTTGATGAAAGCGACGTCCTTGGCTGCAATGATCTCCGTACCTGAACTGTTCAATAAAGCGCAGATTGTAGCAGGAAGAAATTACGACACAATGACAATGTATATTTTGGCTGCTTTGATCTATTGGCCAATGACCATGGTATTCTCGGCCTTACAGGATTATTTAGAACAGCGCTACAATAAATATTTATAGTCAAGAAGCTCTCCAGGCAATGCCTACCAGAGCTTCTTTTTTATTTTTATAAACGTTATTTTTAACACAAGAGGCTTATTCAATTAAAGGGCGGAAAGTCGAAGACTTGATTTCGAGATATTTTGGGTTCCGTTGCCGAACTAGAGTAAGGGCGGCTGGGAAATTGCGAGACTCCTATGGGATAAACATGATTGGTGAGATCCCGGAAGGCGAAGCCTGAGGAAGCTCACCCCATGCCCATGGAAAGCGAGTGATTTCCCGGACCTCCACACCGTTACTACCGTAACGGAAACAGTTTCTCTCGAAACTGAGTCTTCAAGAAAAGGGAGCTTATCTGGAAAACATATGTAATTGTAATGGTTACGATTAGATACTTGTGTAGACTGTCGGAAGCCGTTATAATGTAGTTCGTAATCATTATGATTTAAAGAGGGATTAGTATGACAGATAATAAAGTTTTGGAAATGGATAATGTATCCTTTAAATATGAAAAAGAGACGGTAGTAAAGGATGTATCACTCACTATCGAGGCGGGTCAATTCTTTGGGCTGGTCGGCCCGAATGGCTCTGGTAAATCCACATTGATCAAGCTTATGCTTGGCCTGTTGAAACCTACAAAAGGAAGTATCAAGCTGTTTGGGTCTCCTGTCCGCAGCTTTAAACATTGGGAAGAGATCGGATTTGTATCACAAAAAGCCAACAGCTTTAACTCTGGATTTCCGGCTACCGTACTGGAAGTTGTAAAAACAGGGTTAATTTCAAAAACAGGCTTGTTTCGTTTTTATAATAAGAATGACCGGGACAAAGCGATGCAGGCGTTAAAGACAGTAGAGATGGAAGACTACTTCAACCATAATATCGGTGAACTTTCTGGTGGACAGCAGCAGCGTGTATTTATTGCCAGAGCTTTGGTGAGCGATCCGAAGTTTTTGATATTAGACGAACCCACTGTCGGAGTCGATGCCAAACATGTGGCTGACTTTTATCAATTGCTGCACAAATTAAATCGCAACGAAGGGATTACATTATTGATGGTTTCCCATGATATTGGGACGATTACCGAACATGCGAGCCATGTCGTCTGTATGAATAAAACCATTCATTTTCATGGAGAGTCTCATGAATATAAGGCATTTTCTAATGAAGATCTCAGTCAATTATACGGTCATCCGGTCCAGCAGCTGACCCACAACCATGGGGAGGTGGACCCTCGTGATTGAAAGCTTTTTCACCTATGAGTTCTTACAGAACGCTGCGTTAGCCGGTTTGATGATCGGTTTTGTGGCACCGCTTCTTGGTGTCTTTATCGTTGTGCGGCGATTGTCGCTGATTGCGGATGCGCTCTCACACATTACTTTAACTGGTATTGCGGCAAGTCTGTTATTAGAAAAGCGGGTAACGGCGATCAATGAATGGAACCCCGTTTATATGGGGATGGTGTTTTCTGTCACGGGCGCCATTCTGATTGAAAAACTTAGAAAAGTTTATAAGCATTATGAGGAGCTCGCGATTCCGATCATCTTATCTGGAGGGATCGGTGTCGGGGTCATATTGATCTCGCTTGCGGACGGCTTTAATACCGACTTATTCAGTTATTTATTTGGCAGTGTCACTGCTGTCAGCCGTGCGGACATGTCGACAGTGTTAGTGATTACATTATTGGTACTTGCCGTCGTTTTGTTGTTCTATAAAGAGCTGTTTGTGTTGTCGTTTGATGAAGACCATGCTGCGGTGTCCGGGGTTAATGGGAAATTGATCCACCTATTGTTTATTGTTATGGTGGCCTTAGTTATCGCTTCAGCGATGCAAATTGTCGGTATATTGCTCGTATCAGCATTGATGACCCTTCCTGTTGCTGCAGCATTACGTATCTCCAAAAGTTTTAAACAGACGATTGGATTATCTATCTTTTTCGGAGAATTATCCGTAATCGTTGGATTAATTACTTCCTATCAGCTAAGCGTACCGCCTGGCGGAACAATTGTAGTTACTGCCATTTTGATATTAATCGGAGCGATAGCCTATCGGAAGGTTTCAGGTCAATTATCATTAAAGGGTGAAACGGTATGAATATAGAAAAAGCAATTAATAAATTAAAAGAAAAGGGATATAAGCGTACGAAACAGCGAGAGCGGATACTTGAGATATTCTCGGAGCAGGATCAAGGATATATTCCTGCCAAGACGATTCTAAAGGAAATACAAAAGGACTTTCCCGGTGTAAGCTACGATACGATTTACCGTAACTTATACTTGTTGGCAGAAGAACAGGTACTTGAATCGACTGAACTGGATGGGGAGAAACATTTCCGTTTCCATTGTGACACGCATGGCCATCATCATCATTTTATTTGTACCGGGTGTGGCAAAACAAAGGCGGTAGAGTTTTGTCCGATGGATAAAATAGCCCAAAGCCTGGATGGTTATGCTGTTGATGATCATAAGTTCGAGATTTACGGAAAGTGCCCAGGCTGTCTTTAAGAACGGAGCGTATCGTGCGAGACGGTACGCTTCTATTCAGGTCTAAACTAAATGGTAGTGATTACTATTTACAAAGCGTAATGGTTACGCTATAATTCATTTCAGTAACGGAGGGGGAGAGTAAGCCATGAAAAAGAAGTATTTATTTTTATTATCATTATTATTGACTGTTTTCCTGGGAGCTTGTGGAGAACAAGCGAGTCAAAAAGACACTTCAGAGGAGGAAGTTAAAGAAACACTTAAACTTTATACAACTGTCTATCCGTTGATGGATTTTGCTGAGAAAATTGGCGGAGATCATGTAGAAGTAGAGTCAATCCTTCCTCCTGGTGCGGATTCGCATACATTTGAACCCGATACAAAACAAATGATAGAAGTAGCAGAAGCAGATGGTTTCATTTATAGCGGAGCCGGACTGGAAGCTTATGCAGAAAAGATCTCCAATGCTGTTGAAACAGAGGACGTGAAAATCCTGGAGGCGACTGAAGGTATCGATTTGGAGAATCATGAACACCAACAGAATGAAGAAGATGGCGGCCATGACGAGCATGACGATGAGGAGAATCATGCCGGAGAAGAAGATGATGGTCATGGTCATGGTGATAACGACAAAGACCCTCACGTATGGCTTGATCCCGTCCTATCCATCCAGCTGGCAGCTAATATCAAAGACCTTCTTGTTGAATTGAAACCGGAAGAGGAAGAAACCTTTGAAGAGAACTTCAACACACTGAAAACAGACTTGGAGGAGCTGGATCATTCGTTTGCTAACGAAATAAAAGCACAACCCAAAAATAAAATCATTGTGTCCCATGCGGCTTATGGTTATTGGGAACATGCCTATGGTCTTGAACAGATTGCAGTAAGTGGATTAAGTCCAACGGAAGAGCCATCACAAAAACAATTAGAAAAAATCATCAAAGTAGCGGAAGACAATGACTTAAAGTATGTATTGTTCGAACAAAATGTTACTCCTAAGGTATCCGAAGTCGTTCAAAAAGAAATTAATGGAGAAGCATTAAGAATTCATAATTTATCAGTTTTGACAGATAATGATATCGAAGCTGATGAAGATTACTTCAGTTTAATGTATCGGAATCTCGAGGTTTTGAAGAAAGCACTACAATAAAAAATGTCTCCTGTTAACTTATGTAACAGGAGACATTCTTTTTATGAAGAGTGCTGCAGGTGGTCGTTAACTGCCGGCTCTTTCTTCAATATAGTAGCGATCAGTACGACTAAAAGCAATGCTACGATGACATAGAAGAAGGAAGTGCCTGGGAACAAATCAATGAAAGCACCGCTTAAAAACGGGCCGCTGATACTGCCGACACTGAAGGCGATGCCACACATGATATTTCCAGCAGGTAAGAGTGATTTTGGCAGAATATCGGTCATGTAGGAAAGCCCTAAGGAATAGAGAGAACCAACACATAACCCTGCCAGCGCAAATAGTACGAAGAGCCAGAATGCGGAGTCTTCGAGTAATGCAGCAAGAAAAAATGCTAAAGTACCGGCTGCTAAGACAAGGGAAATCACTTTTTTACGACCTGCTTTATCGCTCCACATACCCAATGGTATTTGGGATAAAAGGCTTGCTGCTGCAAAAAACGGGATAATCAATGAAAGAATGTTAACATCATGACCAATCCGCATGCCGTAAACAGGAAAAATCCCGTGCAAGGTAGCTTCCAGAAAACCGTAAGTAAGCGGGGGGAGAAATGCGACCCAGGCTAACTTGATGGCCTGTCCAAATCTGCTGATCGAACTGCCCATATGAACGTTATGGCTATCTTTCGCAGGTAATTCATTTCTAACCCCAAACATACTGGACCAGACGATGGCGCTCAGCAAGGCGGAAAGCAGGAATGGTAAATATATATGGATAGATAATAAGTTTGTCATCAAGGGTCCTAACGTAAAGCCGGCACTGAAGAATAAACCGTAATATGCGATACTTTTTCCTCTGGTCTCTGGAGAAGCCGTGGATGTAATCCAAGTCTGGGTACCGAAGTGAAGCATATGGTCCCCAATGCCGATAGTCATCCGCAAAATAAACCAAAACCAAAGCGCCTGCCAAAATGGGAACAAAGCCATGGAGATGAATACGAATGCCCCACCGATCAGAATCACTGGCTTATAGCCAGCTTTTTGCATCGGTTTTTCCATAAAAGGAGAAGCAATAAGAACTCCAATATACAATCCAGTGGCATGCAGGCCATTGATGGAAGAAGAAACTCCATTTTGTTCTAAGATGACTGCAAGCAATGGAAGCAGCATACCTTGAGAAAAACCTGAAATCGCTACTAAGGCGATGAGGATTTTGAAGCGAGTATTAGCTTTGACCATTCTTTATCCTCCCCCTCAAAAAAACTTCTTTCATCCTATCGGAGAATAATGGTAATGGCAAGAAAAATGCAAACCTTGAGTAAAAGATGTTATTCCCTGAGCTTGTTCTGTTAAAATGAGAAAAAGAACGTCATAAAGGAGTGGTATAATGGAATTTTTTATGAGAGAGAATGGAATTCGAACGCAATTAGAATATGGAGAACTGAATATCTCCAGTAATGAAGAATTTGGCTTCCGCCCATACCAATTAATGGTTTCGTCCATCGTTGGCTGCAGTGTGGGTGTCTATCGTAAAATTTTAGACAAACAACGGGTTAAGTACGAAGATATTAAAGTTACCGTAGATGTAACCCGTAATCCAGATGTGGCTAACCGGATTGAAAAGGTGGCGATTCATTATATTGTGAAAGGCCATAACATCAGTCGGGATAAACTGCAGAAAAACTTGGAAATCGCCCGTAATAACTGTTCGATGGTACAGTCTGTCAAAGACAGTATCGATGTTCAGGAAACGGTAGATTATATCGAGCTTAGCATGTAAATAATTCCTGTAAAGCGTGTCCTATATTGATAGGGCGCGTTTTTTAATATATGGATGAGATGACCTGATGAATAAAAAGCCCCTTATTTCAAAAGATAATCAAAAAAGAAAGGGGCTCCCTTATATGCGAACGTGGATCCTGTCCATCATGGCATTATTATTGGTGTTATTCTCGGCTGAGCCGCTTCTTCTGCAAGCAGAAGATAAGAAAGAAGAAGGGCGGCTGCCAAGTCACGTTTTGAATATCTCGAAAGACAATACCTACCCTAACTCAACAGAAGACCAGGTTGTCCTTGAGCCAAGTGAACTGACAGATGAACTGATAAAAGAAGCTGAGGTGAAAATCACGAATCCCCAGCTAATTGAATTATTGAATGAAACGAATTTGAAACCTTCTCCATTAGCCATTGGGTATCGCGGCGAGGTTTACTTAGGAAAATGGCCATTGAACTACACGTCCAAGGAGACGAGCATTAATTGGGAATATCAGCATATCAATACAAATGAACTGAACAATCAGGCGAGTCAACAGACAGAAAAAATGAATTACTTGCAAAAAGATGAAAAACATATCAAAGGTGGCCTTACAGCCAAAATTGATACCCCTGATCAAGTAAAACGCATGCTTCTATTAGAAGCCCAGAATAATACCAACCTTCCGTTGTCATTTCATACGGTCGTGGGCAGTGGTACGAAACAGCAGAATACCTATGCAGTTCCGTCAAAAAAAATCGGTTCCTTACAAGCATATGCTCCAGCAGTCAATGAAAAAGGAACAGTTGCCTTTGGTGAAGTATATATTCAATTGAAAGGATCCAAAAAGCAATTAATCGTAAAAAACATAAAAAAACAAGGAATTGGAGCGTGGATACCGATTCAGGATCATGTATCTTACTCTTTCCAGTTGAAATAACCAGCATACACGCCTGATCCGGTCACATGGGGTCAGGCGTATTTTTTACTTTTGGATAATTAAACTTTGGTAAAGGATGAAGGCTTTCGCACGTATTTCTAATATTATATTCCTGTTCTACATGGACAAACCGGATTATTTCTACTATGATAGTGCATGGTATCAATCGAAAACCCCATAACGAATACAATGAACAAAGGAGTTTATGCATGGCTCAAGAAGAAAAACTTCAAGATCTGAAATTAAGATTGGCAGCATTTATGTCACGCCTGGATGAAATGGAGCCGGAAGAGACATCCGTGCAGGATATTGATCAGCTTATACAAATGCTCGAAGAACTTGAAAAGAAAATGTAACTCCAAGACGAAACCGCACCCACCAACGTGCGGTTTTATTATTAGAGGGGAAGGGCTTGTTATTATATGGTATGAAACAATAAGGGGTTGATTTTTATAACGCCTTCCTTTATCATGGTAAATCGTTAACGAACTAAAATTAAAATGGTTGAGAGGAGAATTTATATGGCGTGGGCTGTTATTATTTCGGTGCTGATCATGACCGTGCTCAGTCTGTTGCGTGTCAATGTGATAATTGCAATCATTGCCGCGGCTTTATCAGCAGGGCTCATAGCTGGAGAATCGCTGCAAAATTCCTTGGATATGATGATCAATGGGATGGGGAATCAGGCGAGCGTTGCTTTAAGCTATATTTTATTAGGTGCCTTCGCAGTAGCAATCAGTTACTCAGGAATAACGAGTATATTAGTGAATTATTTACTGAAAGTGTTGAAAAATAAGCGTGTCACCATGTTATTAGTGATTGCTGGTGTGGCATCTTTATCTCAGAATGTCATTCCCGTTCATATTGCATTCATTCCTATATTAATTCCACCTTTGTTAAAGCTTTTTGACCAAATGAAACTGGATCGACGCGGGGTAGCTGCTGCCTTAACATTTGGTTTGAAAGCACCATATGTGATGATTCCTGCAGGGTTCGGGTTGATTTTCCATCAGACCATTCAGGATGCCATGGGGACCAGCGGAGTTGATTTAGGTATCGGAAGTATCGCTCTGTCATTATTGATTCCTGGTTCCGGAATGATTATTGGCTTGCTCGTAGCTGTGTTCTTTTCTTATCGTAAGCCAAGAGATAAATATCAGGTCAGTGTAGAAGTAGGTGAAGAAGATACCACAGACATCGCAAATGCTGCTTTTAGTGCGAAACATGCCTGGACGCTTGTAGCCGTGGCAGGAGCACTAGGAGTACAGATTTGGACCGAAAACCTAGTATTAGGAGCATTGACAGGACTTGTTCTTATGTTTGTATTTCTTGTAGTACCATTCCGTCGTGGTGACGAAGTGGTCACGAATGGTATTGGCATGATGGGAATGATAGCATTTGTTATGCTGATTGCCGCTGGTTATGCCAATGTACTACAGGAAACGGGTTCAATTGATGCGTTAGTTGAATCAAGCTCTGATATGATCGGAGACAATAAAGGTCTAATCGCTTTCATACTGTTGCTTGTCGGTTTGCTGGTAACCATGGGAATTGGTTCTTCCTTCGGCACCGTACCAATCTTGGCAGCGCTGTTCGTACCTATCGGTGTTGCTGCCGGTTTCTCCCCTATGGCGTTGGCTGCTTTGATTGGAACAGCAGGGGCGCTGGGGGATGCTGGTTCTCCTGCATCAGATAGCACGCTGGGACCAACGTCAGGACTTGCTGCTGACGGAAAGCATCACCACATCTGGGACACATGTGTTCCAACCTTCTTGCATTATAATATACCGTTATTCATTTTTGGCTGGGTTGCAGCCATGGTTCTATAGTTTGGTTGTTAAAGAAGCATCTGTTCAGCAGGTGCTTCTTTACTTATTAATATGGAAAAGTAAGTCAGGTATATCATAGGATACTTGCTGTAAACTAAGAAAAAAGCAGGTGTACAACAATGAAAAAGATAACGCTTCTAATCCTATCCATTGTGATAGTGCCTTTATTTCCTATATCGGCTGCTGCTTATGGCTGGGGGTATGAAAAAAATAAGGATGGTTCCCCGCCGGATGTGGGCTTTTATGGGCCATTATTGGAACAACACGATGGCTTTTATATAGATAAGTCAGGCGATAAAGAAATATACCTTACTTTTGATAACGGGTATGAAGAAGGGTATACGGGTCGAATTCTTGACGTATTAAAAGAGAAAAAGGTGCCGGCAGCATTCTTTATTACAGGCCATTATATAAACAGTGCTCCTGAGCTTGTGAAACGAATGAATAAAGAAGGCCACATTATCGGCAACCATTCCTGGCATCACCCTGACTTTACGGCGTCATCAAAGTCGCGAATTAAAGAAGAGCTGCACAAAGTAGAAACAGCGGTAGCCCAATTGACTGACCAGAAAGATATGCTTTATTTACGCCCTCCGCGTGGCACATTTACAGATAAGTCGTTGGAATGGACGAGAGAATTAGGGTATATCAATGCCTTTTGGTCCATTGCATTTGTGGATTGGAATACCGGCCGGCAAAAAGGCTGGAAGTATGCTTACGATAGCTTGATGAGCCAGGTTCATCCCGGAGCGGTGATGTTGCTCCATAGCGTTTCCGAAGATAATGCACTTGCGTTAGAAAAGATGATCGATGATTTGCGTGCACAAGGGTATACCTTTCATAGCCTGGATCACCTAATGATGAAAAAACTGCTTCCGAAAGGTGGATATTGGTACTAATATGGAGACACTGAAAAAAGTGTCTCTATTTGATGTTTTTCGACAAATTATTCACTTTGCATCTGTTAGGATTAACATAAAAGGACACCAAGGTGACAAGTGATTTTTTTACATAGGTAGAAAGAACTCTTTTGAAGTTGATAAAAAAGATGGTATTCCTGTGTATTCCTATTTATGACAATATCTCTACTAGACACCCATGTTCTAAGGGGTTTTACCTAATTCTCACAAAATTGTAAGAATATATTCAAAATTTAAATAATTTTGTTATAATAGTACCTACGGAGCATACAATCGTTACCTTAAGTATCATAAGGAAAGAGGTAGTCCATTGATGTTAATTGAGAGGATGCAATATGGTTTGGAGGAAAGTGACGTATTAGCGCTGTTTGATCTGATTGATCAGAATATTTGTCTCATTAACTTAGAAACTAAAACGGTAACATGCAGTCGTTCGGTGCAGAAAGAGATCTCTACGAAGGAAGAGATTCTTCTAGATGACTGGCTGGACTTGTTCTATGTTTACGACCAATTCGGCATACAACATTCATTGAAGCATGTCACAAAGAAAGAGACCTTATACAGCAAAGCGCGCCTTCTCTTCAAGACACATCATCAATGGGTACGATGTGCGTTTAAACCGCTATCCCATCGAAGAGTAGCTGTTGTTATCCAGCCTTTACATAAGGATGATAATAGCATTTCCCACCATATGCTTCTTGCTGAGTATAACCACAAGGCATCAAAAGTTAAAGAAAGCTCCGAGGCCCTGGCCGCCGTACAAGAAAAACAAACAAGAGTAACGGACAAGCCTCCTGAAATGAATTTTGCTGAATTGCATAACCAAATGAAAGCGATCACAGAAAATTTCCCGCATGGTTTAGCACTGATTAATAAGCAGTGGCAATTGACGTATGCTAATCCGCAAATGGAACGGATGCTTGGTAAAAATCTGCAGTCCCATTATAAACATAAATTATGGCAATTATATCCAATCAGTGACTACTACCTTTTTTATCGCCATTACTATATGGCGTTAGAAATGGAACAGCCGGTTACATTTGATGCTTACATGAAAGAACGGAAGATGTATGCGAGAATCACGATATATCCGACAGATGATGGATTCACTATCTTTATCCAGGATGTGACAATAAGGAAGAAATATCTTCAGGCATTGCAAGAATCCGAAAAACGATTTAGCCTGTTAGCTGATAATATCAAAGACGTCTTCTGGATTTGTGATGAATCATTCATGGAATTGATGTATGTCAGTCCGCGCTTCAGGGACTTATTCGGTATTCCTTTAGAAAAAAGAAGAGATGACCCGCTATGCTGGTGGAAGCAGTTAACGGAAGAAGAAAATTATGCCTATATACTTGAAGGATATCGAAAGATGCGGAGCGAAAACTGTCAGATAGAATACCCAATCACAACACCTGTTGGTGAAGTGAAATGGATACGGACCAGGGGATTTCCGGTCCAGGAAGGCAATGAAAAATACATTGTCGGTATCAGTGAGGATATTACCGAAATGAAAGAAAAGGAAGCTTTCATGCGCCAATCTGAACAGCTTTCCACGATTACCCAGATGTCAGCTGGTATCGCCCATGAAATCAAAAACCCGTTAACCGCTTTGAAAGGATTCATGCAGCTTGGTGCAGCTAACCCAGAATTGAGGGACTCTTATAATGATTTATTATTAAGTGAGGTCAATCGCATTGAGTCAATAGTCAATGATTTTATGATGCTTGCAAAGCCGGCTTCATCAAAACAGTTAGAAGCGGTCAATATTAAGCAAATGATAGAGTATGTATTGGAACTCTACCAATCGTTGATTGCAGAGAAGGGCATTAAAATTCATACTTCAATCGATTGCGGTGAATATACGCTGGAATCTGATCCCAATAGGTTCAAGCAGATATTGATAAATATCATTAAAAATGCCATAGAAGCTGTAGAACTTAAAGGTACAGTCTGTATTGATGTCTTTTGTGACTATAGTGAGGCTAAAATAGTAGTTAAAGACAATGGTAAAGGATTATCTGAAGAAAGGCTAAAAAGACTTGGAGAACCTTTTTTCACAACAAAAAAAGATGGAACAGGCTTAGGAATTATGGTGACTAGAAAGATGGTCGACGATTTAGGCGGCACCATTAAATATAGCAGTGAAGAAGGAAAGGGTACGTGTGTTACGATAGCTTTTCCTATGTAAGAAACAGACCTTTACAGGGTCTGTTTTTTTTCGACATATTTCCCGGGTAATAGCCCCTTTAAAGTTAAAATATTTGTACAATTATGAATGGTGAAATTGCTTGAATCGCTTACATGAAAGTTTTTTTGTAGTTTTGTGCATAGCTGTTTACAAACATCGAAAGCCTCGTTATAATCCCGATTGTGTCGAAATAAGAAACGTGCTAATTAACTATAAAATAAACACAAGGGGGCTTTCTGATGATAAAAAAATTGTGGTCATTTACACTTATGAATATTGGTGCATTTTTTGTGGCGGTGAATGTGCATTTTTTCTTGTCACCAAATGATCTGGCAACTGGTGGAGTCAGTGGGCTCTCGATTGTGATGAATAAAGTTTTTCCGGATTTATCACTTGGGCTTATCATGTTGATCTTGAATATATTGTTATTCATAGTTGGTATCATTTTTTTAGGGTTTCAATTTGGTGCAAAAACGATTTACGCAAGCTTAGCCCTTTCCTTCATGGTGTGGGGACTGGAAGTGGTCTACCCGATGGGGGCTCCGCTAAGTAATGATATTCTGATTCAGTTAATCATTGGTCAGATTATTGCTGCCACCGGGATGGCCATCGTATTCCATCAAGGTGCCTCAACAGGCGGAACGGACATATTGGCTATGATTATGAATAAGTATTTTTCCGTTGAAGTCGGGAAAGGTGTGCTGATGGCTGATATTGCTATTGCTGCTTCATCCGTGTTCCTATTTGGTCCGGCTATCGGAATGTACGCTTTCTTCGGGGTCATTCTGAATGGTTTAGTCATCGACTATGCTCTTCAGCAATTCGACCATAAAAATGAAATTGTCATCATTAGCAGGGAAAGTAAGCAAGTCCGTGAATTTATTGTTCGCCAGCTTGGGAAGGGGGCAACTATTCATACTGCCCGAGGTGCTTTTAACTATGAAGATAAAGAAGTTATAACGACAATCCTGGGTCGGAAGGACTTCGCGCGCCTGAAAAAATATATCTCTTCCATCGATGAGCGCGCTTTTGTTACTGTGCATTCCATGAATGAAATATTAGGCGAGAACTTCAAACGTCTGGCTTAGTTGATAAACCGGTTGAAACGAAAAGTTTCAACCGGTTTTTTTCAAGTGAAGCTCCCTTTAATGGAAGACTCAGCTTCAAGATAGTTGGGTCCGTTACGATGAGCGTAAGGGGATGGGCTGGGAAACGACTCGCTTTCCTGCGGGGGACCAGGCAAGCTTCCTCGGGCTAAAGCCCTGTGGGATCTTGCCTAGCCCCTTCTCCCGCGGGAGTCTCCCCGTTTCCCAGCCCGTCCAGCCAGTTTTGTAAATAACGGACCTTACAAGAAGTGTTTAACAAACCCTTCATCTGTAGTTATTTATAAAGAATATATAGGGTAACAAGTCTATCATTACGTGTACCAGAGGCTGTTTCCACAAGTGTGTTTTCGAGAATTTCCTATGGCAAGGTCCGATGGGGAACGGCGAGACTCCTGCGGGATGAGCATGATAGGTGAGACCCCACAGAGCGCCAGCTCGAGGAGGCTCAGCGCATGTCCGCGGAAAGGGAGTCGTTCCCCATCGGACCGTTATGCAGGCAAACATCTCGAAATCAAGTCTTCGACTTTTCGAGTCTTTTATTGGATAAGCGTCATTAATTACAACAGGCCATTTTACTTTTGAAATAATTACAACAATTATGAATTATTTGATATAATACGGATGAAAGAAGCTACTAGATTTTTGGAAGGGGATATGAGATGAATAGAGAATCATTAATTGCTCCGGAAACTTATAATGTAGTCACTGAAATTGAGAAGTATGCAGGTGATCCTGATCGTAAAGCACTGCAGTGGGAGGATGATCAGGGGCACCAGGAAGAAATTACATATGCGGAATTGATAACAAATGCAAACAAAATTGGTAACGCTTTCAAAGAAGAAGGACTTCAAAAAGGCGATAAGGTATTGATCATGATCCCGCGTCTGATTGAGGCCTACCAGGTATATGTAGGGGCTTTAAAAGCTGGTCTTGTTGTGATTCCAAGCTCTGAAATGTTAAGAACGAAAGATCTTCAATATCGTATTTCCCATGGCGAAGTAAGTGGGGTTGTAAGCTACCACCCATACACGGGGCAGTTTAAGGATATAAAAGAAATCGATGCACTTAAAAAGTTTACAGTCGGTGGAGCGGTTGAAGGGTGGACTTTTCTTGACGAACTTCTCGACCAAAACAAGGTAGCTGCTGAATTGGAGATGGCAAATACTTCGCGAAATGATATGGCTTTCTTATCCTATACATCAGGGACTACCGGCAACCCAAAAGGTGTAGTGCATACACATGGATGGGGGTATGCCCATTTGAAAACAGCAGCCGAAAATTGGCTTAGCATACAGGACGGGGATACCGTTTGGGCGACAGCTGGACCAGGCTGGCAGAAGTGGATTTGGAGCCCTTTTCTTTCTGTGTTAGGCTCTGGAGCTACTGGCCTGGTTTATCAAGGAAAGTTCGATCCAAAAACTTATCTGAGTATTTTGGAACGCTATACGGTTAATGTACTGTGCTGTACACCAACCGAATACCGCCTGATGGCAAAAGTCGATAATTTGGACGATTATCACCTACCGGCGTTGCACAGTGCAGTCTCAGCCGGAGAGCCGCTGAACCGGGAAGTGATCGACACTTTCCAGAAGCATTTCAATGTCACCGTGCGTGATGGTTACGGACAAACAGAAAACACACTATTAGTCGGGGTAATGAAGGACATGAATGTCAAGCCAGGATCAATGGGTAAACCAACTCCAGGAAATCGGGTAGAAATCATCGATGAACTGGGACAGCCAGTAGGAGTTGGCGAAGTTGGAGATATTGCCGTACACTTGGAAACTCCAGCGCTCTTTAAAGAGTACTACAAAGATCCAGAACGCACGAAAATGTCTTATCGTGGTGACTATTATGTAACAGGGGATCAGGCTTCCAAGGACGAAGATGGTTATTTCTGGTTTGAAGGAAGAAGTGATGACATTATCATCAGCTCTGGATATACAATTGGTCCTTTCGAAGTGGAAGACGCTTTAGTAAAACACCCTGCCGTTCAGGAATGTGCCGTAGTTGCAAGTCCAGATGAAGTCCGCGGTAATATTGTTAAAGCGTATATCGTATTGAAGGAAAATGTCAATGGTAATGAAACACTGGTCAAGGAACTACAGGCCCATGTGAAGGAATTGACAGCACCTTATAAATACCCAAGAAAGATCGACTTCATTGGGGAATTACCGAAAACCACTTCTGGTAAAATTCGCAGAGTCGAATTAAGACAAAGGGAGAAGCAGCAATCGTAAATAGAAAATAACCAGGTGACGAAAGGTGTCACCTGGTTTTCAGATTGAATTCATTCTCACACCTTATTAGGAAGGTTTTGGTATGTTACACTTAGATTACTAACCTGTATAGGGGGAAGAACGTGGATAAGGTCAAACGTGTCGCATTTATTATCCTTATAGGTATAGCTGTGGCTGTAATTCCATTCCAAGTTCAAAGTCCGGAGATGGATCAACAGGAAAAATGGGAGAGCTTGGAGCTGGAACAGACAAAACCTGAATGAACCGCAAACAATTTGCCTTTCTCTATTAGAGAAAGGCTTTCTTTTACTATGCTAATAAGCACAGATATTTAGTTTTTTATCCAAATAGGCCTTGTGGCGGTTAAAAGCCTGGATTATAGGCTAAGGAGGAAGTACATGATAAGGGAAGCAATGTTAGAAGACGCAGGGGAATTAGCAAAGCTGGTAAATTTATTAGGATATCCGACCACTGTAAAGGAGATGTCCGCACGGTTTGCGAAAATCAAAATGAAGACGGACTATCAGACTTATGTATATGAAGAATCTGGACAGCTGCTCGGAATGATTGGGATGATCCATAGCTTTCGTTATGAAATGAATGACAGCTACGTGAGGGTGGTTGCTGCTATTGTGGAGGAGGAACATCAGGGAAGAGGAATTGGGAAGAAATTATTCAAACGTGCCGAACAATGGGGGAAAGCGCGCGGAGCTGCTTCTATAATTCTGAATAGCGGGAATCGCCCTGAACGGCAAACGACCCATCATATATATGAAAAGTGGGGGTATAGGAAGAAATCAACAGGCTTTTATAAGCCGATTTCCTGAATAAAATAACTTAAAGAACGCCAACTCCTTGTCCGGGAGTTGGCGTTTTGTTTAAAATAGTTGAATATCATAAGCTTCTAATATATGTTCCGGCACAAAAAACCTGGCCGTTACGAGAGGATCGACAACCTGACTGACTTGAACTTCTCCAGCAGCACTCATCAGCATGGTCAGGTGTGAGAGCGTAAGGTCAGTGCGCGGATGTAATAAATCCACCATTTGCTCTACCGCAGTGACAACAGCCTCATCAAGCGTCTCTTTTGATACAATTAAGGAGATGCCTTCATCGTTTGCGACTAAAGGAAAAGGTAATGATTGTTTTTTTATAAGCTCAAAGGTGACCGTTGCTTCTCCAGGAACTTCTATACCTGATACACTCACTTCTCCATCCCCCATAGCAGCATGAAAATCTCCCAGGGCAAACAGTGCGCCTTCTACGAAAACCGGAAAATATAGCTCTACATCTTCCGTGATAACTTTTGTATCCATGTTGCCGCCATGTGCGCCTGGAGTGCCACAGTTGACGGGTTCATTTTCAGGTGCAACACCAATGACTCCAATCATTGGGTTCAATGGTAATGAAAGTTTTTCATCAAAAATTGCCTGGTTATCCTTGACTGGAATGATTTTGACATCAAAATTATCAAAACGGTGGCCTAAGACACCAAGGTCTTTTCCTGTCACCATTACTCCTCGTTCACCTATTTTCAACTGATCAATTTTCACTTTAAGAATATCTCCCGGTTCAGCACCTTCCACATATACTGGTCCCGTTGCAGGGTTGATTTGATTCCAGTCAATCGCACTGATCTCCGTTGTTTCTGACTGGATTTGATTTTGAAAGCAATCGTACGTTTCCATGGTAAGCGTCTCTCCCGGCTGGATTGTAATTGCAGAGGGATTTTCTTTACTTAACGCATATACCGCAGATTGGCATGTAAGCTGTCGTGTCATTAGAATTCCTCCTTTAGGGAAAAATGTTTAATTAAGGGAATTTTCAGTCATTTATAATTTTAATCTTTTCAACTTGTAAAAGCAAAAGTAATACTATAATGTTTTAAGCGAATGATAAAATGTAAAAGAACTTATTAGTCAAGGAGTGAACAAGCGTGAGCAAACGTTTCACCCATATATTCAATTCATTAGTAGGCATTATGCTTCTTATCGAAGGCGGAATCTATATATTCATGATGAATAAAGATGACACGTTCCATTTACGAAGCATCATTGTCACCCTCCTGCTTCTAATGGCATGGGGGATGTCTTACCGAAAGCAATTGGCGAATGAAAACTCTACCGCCTGGCTTACCGTGACCCTGATCATTATGATTCCGATGATCCTGCCGTGGCTTTTTTTTATATAACAAAAGGGGGAGGGAAACTCAAAAAAAGAGGTACCCTAATCCCCCAAAGACCACAGCACTTCCCAAGTAAAGGTGGCCAAAAAAACGATGTTTTATTTCTTCAGCGCTCAATTCTACAATTCCCGCAAATACTAAGAATAGCGCAGATATGATAAAGGTGGTCAACTCTACTGCATTCCACGTTTTTGTTTGTATAGAAATCAACAGCCATGTTTCGACAGGTATGGCTGTTACTAATGGAAAATACAAGGGATTGAGCCATTCATCCCAATTCCGCCAACTCCTCATTTTATCCTTCTCCTTTCTCCTCCATAAGAAAGACTGCGTGCAGACTTCCAGTTGCTTTAAATTATAACCAAACCCTATATTCAATCCGGTAATACGGGTTCCATTTCACATATTCGCTATCACCGCAACCGAAATATTCCTGCTTTTAAATCCCATATCATAACCTCCCACCTTAATGAGGTGATTAATAAATGGGAGGGAATAGAGCAAACTTAATAGCAAAGCTGTTGAAGATAATAACCAAAATTCTCTCAGGAAGAATATCCAAATACCTGTGCCTGCAAATGCTAAGGTAACGACTTGGAGAGTTCGATTTGATTGGCTCCAGGATAGGGCAGATACAAAAGCACCAATCCTACCGCCCCGAGACCACCTCTCCATTACGGACGAATTGATAAATAACGTGGGTATGTAAAGACGAATTTATTAGAAGCTTGATTAGGCCTCCGATTTGCAATTTGGAGATTCGTTTTAATTCGACAAAATAGTATATAATTCGACATAGGCTCTTTCTAGCGTGAGATATTTTACTGTCACACTGCGAAAAGGGAGTATAGCCGGTTTGTTGCTTCATAAAGGTTTTGATACAGTAATTAACTGGTGTAAGGAAAACCTCTACTTAAAGTCACTTCAAATTGTAGTTGTAATAATCATAACAAAATATGAAAGGCAGGTAGTGAAATGAATACTAAAATAATTGACTGGCCCACGTTTATAGGAGCCTTTGCCTTGTTGCTATTGGTGGTCGTACCACTTGTTATTTTCCCAGAAGCCGGAGCAGCATTGGTGGATCAGGCGAACACCTTCATGACCTCTAATTTCGGCGTCTTATACTTAGTCATGGGTTTGTTGGTTTTCGCTTTCCTGATATTTGTGGCTTTCAGTGAAAATGGCCATATTTTATTAGGGGACGAGGGAGAGAAGCCTGAATTTAATTCTTTCTCCTGGGCAGCAATGCTGTTTGCGGCCGGGATCGGTTCCAGTATTTTATACTGGGCCGTTATCGAATGGGCGTATTATTATCAAGGACCGCCATTCGGTATTGAACCAGAATCAAAAGAAGCGATCCAGTGGTCAACTGCTTATGGTATTTTTCACTGGGGACCGATCGCATGGGCGATCTATACACTTCCTGCACTGCCGATTGCTTATTTCTATTATGTCAGGAAAAAGCCTGTACTGAAAATCAGTGAAGCTTGCAGGCCATTACTAGGAAAAGCAGTGGATGGTCCGCTTGGATATATCATTGATATTTTATTCATGTTCGGATTGATGGGAGGAGCAGGTACAACCCTGGCACTTGGTACTCCAATGATTGCAGAAGGTATCAGCGATTTGACCGGTTTTGAAGCTGATATGACGATGCAGGCATTTATATTACTTATATGTACAGCGATTTTTGCTTTCAGTGCTTATTCCGGACTGAAAAAAGGGATCAAGCTGCTTAGTGATATCAATTTATGGCTGGCGCTATTTCTATTAGGCTTCATATTTTTATTTGGACCAACAAGGTTTATCATGGAGACGACTACGAACAGCGTTGGCATATTGTTGGATAATTTCTTTAAAATGGCAACGTGGACTGAGCCGTTCGGTAACCTTGGCGAATTCGAAGAAACTGGCTTTCCGGAAGGATGGACTATTTTCTATTGGGCCTGGTGGCTTGTTTATGCCCCGTTTGTCGGTTTGTTTGTGGCCCGTATATCCAGAGGTCGTACGATCCGGCAGATGATCCTTGGTACGATGGTATATGGAACGCTAGGATGTATCCTTTTCTTCGGTATCATGGGCAACTTCGGACTGTACATGCAGATGACGGGATCCTTTGATACCATTGGTTATATGAACGAGCATGGCGCACCTGCAGCCATTGTTGCAATTATCGGCCAGCTGCCATTAGCGAAGTTCATGGTGCTTATATTTACGATATTGGCAATCATTTTCCTTGCCACCACCTTTGATTCTAGTTCCTACATCCTTTCCGCAGTTGTACAAAAAGAAGTGGATGGAGAACCATTGCGCTGGAACCGGTTATTTTGGGCATTTGCTTTATGTCTGCTTCCGTTGGCGCTCATGTTTCTTGGTGGACTTGAAACGCTGCAGACGGCCAGCATAATCGGCGGATTCCCGTTGATCTTTATTATGTTCATGCTGGCATTATCCTTCATGAAAGCTTCCAATGAAGATATCGAGGCTAGTGAAGGGTATGAACCAAAGACCATTCATATTAACCGTAAGCGAATTTTGGAACGTATGAGAAGAAAAAGAAAACACAATGAGGATCAGCCCCCTCACAAATAAAGGCAAAACCTCCACTCTTTATAAGAGAGTGGAGGTTTTTATTTGGGGAGATATTCGTATGCTGGAACCATTTCAAAACTTCCGCTTCCATCAAAAAAGTGATTCAAAAGCGGAAGGTGGTCTTTGCCGATTAGAAGCAAAATGCGATCGCCATTAACTGCCAAACGGCTGACATTAGCAAAAATAGATAAGTCTCTTTGGTGCCATTGTTTCAACCATGCTGCCCCCACTTGATGCTGATGGTTACCGATCAAGGTGAGTTTCAAATACAATTTTTCAAGAGTAGAGCTGTAATCAGCATTGTTGATAGCTTTAAGACGATGCAGCGGGGAGGAGTCTTCCGGTTCCATTTTCGCCAGCTGCTGCTGAATTTCAATAATCTGCGTTAACAAATCAGGCTGGTAATTCTCTGCCCATTCAAATACCTGGTTCAAGGCCGGACTGGTCATGTTCACCTCTTCATCAATTGTGTAAAGTTCCTTATGATCTAGCTCTTTGGCCAGACGGTAACCAAATTGGTCCACCTCGTCATAACCCAGCCTAAAAGTCCCGGCGATATATTCCTGCAGCCTGCGGTTGACTTCCTTGCTAAGCAAAAAGCTTTTTTCGACCGCGATTTTTGTGGGGTTGAATTCCTTCAGCTCGTGAATAATCTCTGATATCTCCCCCTGATGTTGATTAACCGATTCAGGATTCATTGCCATATGGTAAGTCCCTAGTAAAATAATTTCAGGTTTCGAAGCCATCTTTACCACCTCCTGTTTTTTATAGTCTAGGAAATTATAAAATTTTCTATTTGTGGATAACTTTCCGTGGTGGTTTCCATCCAGCTCCAGCGCCTACCCCCTCGAGGTCTTAAGTCAATCCTCTCTGTGACAAAAAACGTCACGGCGAGGCTTGTCTTAAGCTTGTCGGGGGTGAGCAAGGCGCTTGCGCTTTTATTCAGTTCTTACCAGTGAAAATACGGGAGAATATATTCACCTAATTCACTGATTACCTCCTTGACCGGGCGTTTACTCTGGGATAGATTGAAAAAGATGTGATTGACTCCGGCGTCACGGTAGGCTGTTAATATTTCTAGTAAATCATTTCGTCCGGTCCTGTAGCCGGCAGGGATTTTTTCATAAGGGTGGTCAGGATCAGCAGTCAGATCCAAAGGCAATGGCATGAGGAAGGCACGATGCTCCTCCGTGCTATACTTTGCTGCCAGGTTTCGATATTCTCTAATCGTTGTGGCCTGCTGTTCCGGGCGCTGGGGGTAAAACATCCACCCATGTCCGTGTTCAGCTACCCATTCTAATGTTTGCTGAGCATACCCAGTTAGGAAGATGGGGATTTCTTTCGTCGGTTTAGGAACAAGGTTGGCTTTTTCTATTTGACCCAGTGGTGAGTCAAGGGATGGAAACTCTTCATAAAGTACTTGTTGAAAGTAGTTGAAGGCATCTCGGAACCATTGTCCACGCTCCATGACTGGAATATGCAAGCCTGCGAAATCCTTCCGTCTATCTCCTGAGGACACTCCCAGCATTAGCCGTTCCGGAAATAACCGTTCGATGCTGGCTGTTTCCTTTGCCGTCCGGAGCGGATGGCGTAAAGAAAAAACAGTTGCTGCTGTTCCAAGGTTGATGGAACTGGTATGGCTTGCAAGGTAGGTTAAATAGATAAAACTATCGTATATTTGTCCGGTAGCAGGGTCTTCAAATGTAGGATCTTCCAATACAACATCTTGCAGCCATAAACTCCGGAATCCCTTGTTTTCAGCAAGCTGAGCCATTTCTACCTGATTTTGCATATGAGGTACCTGTTTACCATGGTTCTCTATTGGTATCGACAAACCAAAAGACAAGTGCCCGGGAAGTATCATTTTTTGGTAACCCGCATGGTTTTTCATTGTCATCCTACCTTCCGATAACTAGTTCATTTATTATGAATGAAAACATTTGTGTCTACAAACCATCTGCTTCCTGACAGTGTCCCTGTCTAATTACCTAAAAATGAAATATAATTCGGAATATTTAGTTATCTTTAATAAGACTTATCTCCTGTTCTTTATGAATATATATAAAAAGGAAGTCGGATAATGTTAAAATATACATATTAAATAAAAAAAGAAACATTTGTAGTCTTTCACTCTTGACCTCCCGTTGTAGAAACATGCTTAGGATCAGTTTCACTATTTATTTTGTGGAGGGGGAATACGGATGAGTTTTAAAGTAGTAGCATGGTTTAATAAAAGAACAGAAATCAATTTTCTTTATAGTGAAAGCAAAAGAGAGTTAAGTTTTAAAACGAAAGCAGAAGCAGAAAAGTTCATTCGCTCACTTAAAGACACTGGATACATGCAAGGGAAATATCATTTTACGATTGAAAAGGATGAATCAAAAGACTTTAGCGAAAAACAAATAGCTACAATGTAAACCTATGTATAAGCGAGTGGCTGAACATAGGTTTTTTATTATATATCGAAGTGGCTAATTATCTGAAATTTCTTTATAATGGAAAATGTATACATAAAAAGGAGGCGCCTGTATTGAATACATATAATCTGAAATGGGACCTTGATAGTTTATTTCCTGGAGAAAGTAATTCCAAAGAATTTGAAAGCTACGTACAGAAAACAGAACAATTCATGCTTCAACTTAAAGACAAGGTAGAAGCCTTGTCGTTCGAAAACCAGGAAGGTGATGCTGCACTACTTACAGGGGTCTTGGATATACTCCAGACAGTGACCAGGAGGATCAGAGAAATAGGGGCTTTCGTAAGCTGTTTGACTGCCCAGGATGTCAAAGATATCAAAGCGAAAGAATGGCTGGCGAAGCGCAGTCAACTTGGGGCAGATTATAGCAACATCCTGACGAAACTTGATGAGAAACTGGTGGAGGTCGGTGATCAGCACTGGGAAGGGCTGCTTCAAGAGGATTCACTTTCGCCTGTATCTTATGTACTGGAAGAAAGGCGTAAACGTGCTAAAGAAAAGCTTCCAGCAGACCAGGAATCTTTAATCAATGATTTGAGTGTAGATGGCTATCATGCCTGGGGACAAGTCTATAACAGCATAGTAGGAAAAATGACGATATCGGTAGAAGGAAAGGAGTTATCGGTCGGGCAGGCATCCAATAAATTGAGTTCTTCCAACCGGGAAGTAAGAAAAGAAGCAGCAGGTAAACTCCAGGAGGCCTGGGAAGAGAAGAGTGATTTATTTACCGAAACCCTTAATCATTTAGCAGGTTTCCGACTGCAGACTTATAAACACCGGGGTTGGAATAATACATTAAAAGAACCCCTGGACATTAATCGTATGAATAAGCAAACCCTTCATGCCATGTGGAATGCTATCACCAAATATAAAAAATATTACACTAAGTATCTTAGCCGAAAAGCGGATCTACTAGGTCTGGATAAGCTTGCGATTTATGATGTAGGTGCTCCGATCGGGGGAGCTGATCAGAAATTGTCCTATGATGAGGGGGCAGCTTTTATTATTGAACAGTTCGGTAAGTTCAGTCCAAAAATGGCTGAGTTTGCGGAAATGGCTTTTGACAAAAGGTGGATTGAAGCGGAGGACCGGCCAGGAAAACGCCCGGGAGGTTTTTGCACCAGTTTTCCGGACAGCAAAGAAACGAGAATTTTCATGACATATTCAGGTACACCTTCTAATGTGGCAACACTGGCACACGAACTGGGTCATGCCTATCACCAGCATGTGATGAATGACCTTCCCATTTTAAACCAGGGGTATGCGATGAATGTGGCTGAAACTGCTTCTACATTTGCGGAAATGATTGTTGCTGACGCAGCTGTCAAGCATGCGAAGAATGAAACGGAAAAAGCAGTATTGCTGGAAGATAAAGTACAGCGCAGCGTCGCCTTTTTTATGAACATCCATGCCAGGTTTCTATTTGAAACACGTTTTTATGAAGAAAGAAAGCAGGGGATGGTACCAACAGCGCGATTAAATGAGCTGATGGTCGATGCTCAAAGAGAAGCCTACCAGGAAGCATTAGGAGAATATGATCCATATTTCTGGGCATCCAAGCTTCATTTTCATATTACTGGTGTACCTTTCTATAATTTCCCATATACGTTTGGTTATTTGTTCAGTTTAGGAATCTACGCCCAATCGTTAAAGGAAGGGAAAGAATTTGAAAATAAGTACATTTCTTTACTACAAGATACCGGGAAAATGCGGGTGGAAGATTTGGCAGAAAAGCATTTGGGGGTAAATCTTGAGCAGCAGGAATTTTGGGAAGATGCCATGAAAGTATGTACAGAAGATGTGGAAGAGTTTTTAAAGCTGACAGCAGGGACCACAGCAGAATAACAACAAAGGGGGAAGGGTAGTGGAAAGGTTTTCTGATGCACAAAAGGTCAAGGAAGTAGAGCAGCTTGATGGGTGGAAATTGGAAGATGATAAGTGGATCGTCAAACGATATCGCTTTAAAGATTATTTGACGGGCGTGCATTTTGTCAATCAGGTTGCTGAATATGCCGAGGAGATACAGCATCATCCTTTAATAAATATCGATTATAAAGTGATCACGATGAAATTAACTTCCTGGAATGCCAAGGGGCTTACTGAATTGGATATGACCAGCGCCAGGGAGTATGACAGGCTTTTTAAGATTATAAAGCAATGATAACTAAAAGCAGACCTTGAGACAGGCCTGCTTTATTAACTATCTGGGAAAATAAAAAAATTCTCTTTTTGTGAATAGCTTTACGTGGTGGGTTACATCCAGCTCCGACGCACAGGACGTGCTAGTACCGATGTCGCCACAGGACGTGGCGCTTTCATCGGCCAGCGCCTACCCCCTCGAGGTCTTAAGTCAATCCTCTCTGTGATTAGAAAAACTGGGCTTATCGCCAATGGTTTATGGCGAAAGCCTTAGTTTTACTTATACTTTAAACCTTTTCTACTCTTAATCGGTCTAAAAGTACAAAGGACGTCACGCCGAGGCTTGTATTAAGCTTGTCGGGGGCCTGCAGGACAAGGAATGCTTCTTAGAACAACATCGCACGAAGAAAAAGTGGTTTTCTGTTTCGAGGATGCAGGTCAGTTCGACGTTGGCACACTAGAACTACATCTCCGAAAGTACATCGCAGAAAAAGACAAGGTCTTTTTTGAGGACGTGCCGTTTTTAGTCGAACGTCATTACTAGCAAGGCGCTTGCGCTTTTGTACCTATTCGTTTATTTTCACTTGCTTGCTTATATGGTCATGGGTGTCTTCTTTTACGTAATGGATTATTAGCTCATAGTTACCAGTTGAAGGGAAGGTATATTTTCCTTCATATTCACCGGGCTTTTGTTCAGTGGTGTCAACAAATATATGTTTCTCCAGCTTGTCAGAAACAATTTCAAATTGGACGGTTGCATTCTCGAACGGCTTTTTGTTTTGAGTTATGTCTGCCTTCAGTTTAGCTTCTTCATTTGGTTTCCACTCTCCGTTGGAGTCAAAATCAACCTTTATATCTTTAGAATCATGGTGTTCATCAGAATGGTTCTCCTCTGCCTTTTCTTGTACTTCTTCCGTGTTTCCATTCCCAACGGTTAATTGTTCTTTAGGCATGACGTGCATATCTCTTGCCTGAGTATGTGCATATAAGAAATATACTCCTTCTTCCGGGAAAGTATAGGAGACTTCGTACACGCCATCACCTTTATGTTCGGCCTCCACTTTTTCATTATCTTCATCCTCATTATTACCTTCCGCCCAAAATTCAAACTTTACATAGTCAGCGTCTTCGACAGCTTCATCTCCCTGGGTAACCTTAGCCTTAAAAGTAGCTTCTTCGCCTGGCTGGATATCTTCAGGCATGATCACTTCTGTTGCGATCATCGGCTCCATTTCCTCTTCTTCAGCATTTCCGGACTGATCTCCTCCGCAAGCAGTAAGTACGATAGCCGTAATAAAAAATCCTAGTAAAAACAACGATTTTCTCATCATAATGACTCCCTTACTTGTAAATAATCACATTCATTTATAGCTTATCATTTGCATGAAAGAAAAACTATGAACCTGTCCGTATAATCTTGTGGCAACTTTGTGGCACTTTTTCGAAATATCTTTTTATGTTATATAAGACTATGAATTGACAATTGCAATCAAATAATTGATTTTATTGAATCGTAAATGGGAAGAATAGCAAAATATAAGTTAGGTGTATTATCATAGTTGTTATTGTGTTATAATAGTCAAGTTGAATAATTTTGTACGTAAAGTCAGGCTTTTCTAAAAGCAAAAGAGGAGTGTATGCACCATGCAACACAGAAATGATATCCGTAACGTAGCGATCATCGCTCACGTTGACCACGGAAAAACTACGTTAGTCGATCAATTGTTGCGTTATTCCGGCACGTTCCGGGACAATGAGCATGTGGACGAACGCGCAATGGATTCGAATGATTTAGAAAAAGAACGCGGAATTACGATTTTAGCTAAAAATACCGCGATTAACTATAATGATACCCGAATTAACATTCTGGATACTCCCGGCCACGCGGACTTTGGCGGCGAAGTAGAACGGATCCTGAAAATGGTCGATGGCGTATTACTGGTCGTCGATGCTTATGAAGGGTGCATGCCGCAGACACGGTTTGTATTGAAAAAGGCATTAGAACAAAAATTGACGCCGGTTGTCGTATTGAATAAAATCGACCGTCCTAGTGCCCGGCCGGAAGAGGTCGTTGATGAAGTATTGGACCTTTTCATCGAGCTTGGTGCTGATGAAGATCAATTGGAGTTCCCGGTAGTCTATGCATCTGCATTGAATGGAACTTCCAGTGAAGAAGCTGAATTAGAGACTCAAAAAGAAACCATGGACCCGGTGTTCCAGACAATTATGGATAATATTCCGGCACCTGTCGAGAATTCAGATGACCCATTGCAGTTCCAGGTTACTTTGCTTGATTATAACGATTATGTCGGGCGAATCGGAGTCGGCCGGATTTTCCGCGGCAGTATCAAAGTTGGACAATCTGTCGTCCTGATGAAAAAAGACGGATCCGTCAAAAACTTCCGCGTGACGAAGTTGTTTGGCTTCATCGGTCTAAAACGTATCGAAATTAAAGAAGCGAAAGCTGGAGACATTATTGCAGTTTCCGGTATGGAAGATATCAACGTCGGAGAAACCATTTGTCCTCCTGATCATCAAGAGGCAATGGAAATTCCACGTATCGATGAACCGACACTTGAAATGACGTTCCTCGTGAACAATAGTCCGTTTGCCGGACGTGAGGGCAAGTATGTTACCTCCCGTCAAATTGAAGAACGTTTGATGACCCAGCTTGAAACAGATGTCAGCCTGCGTGTTACACCTACAGAATCACCTGACGTATGGATCGTAGCAGGCCGAGGAGAACTCCACCTGTCTATTCTTGTGGAAAACATGCGCCGTGAAGGCTTTGAGCTCCAATTATCCAAACCGAAAGTTATCTTGAAAGAAGTTGACGGCATAACATGTGAACCAGTAGAGCGCGTCCAAATTGATGTTCCGGAAGAATATCAAGGTGCGGTTATGGAATCAATTGGACTTCGTAAAGGTGAAATGCAGGACATGGTCAACGATGGTAATGGACAAGTCCGTTTGGAGTTCCTTGTACCTTCCCGCGGCCTGATCGGCTACACGACTGAATTCCTATCTCAGACACGTGGGTATGGAATTTTGAACCACACATTTGATGGCTATGCTCCTCTTGCCCAAGGGCAAGTTGGCGGTCGTCGTCAAGGTGTACTTGTTTCACTGGATAAAGGGAAATCTTCCACGTATGGCATTATGAACCTGGAAGATCGTGGAACTATTTTCGTCGATCCAGGTACAGAAGTTTATGAAGGCATGGTGGTCGGAGAGCATAATCGTGATAATGACCTGACGGTTAATATTACGAAGGAAAAACATTTGACCAACATCCGTTCTGCTAACAAAGACACCACGAATACGATCAAAAAGACTCGTAAACTTACGCTGGAAGAAGCGATTGAATATTTGGATGATGATGAGTACTGTGAAGTTACTCCGGAATCCATCCGTATCCGTAAAAAGATTTTGAATAAGAATGAACGTGAAAAAGAAGCGAAAAAGAAAAAACTGCAAAATGTAGAGAAGTAAGTAATAGATGCCCATTTGCCTGAACAATTATTCAGGCAAGTGGGTTTTTTACTAGAACCTATCGTTGACTGGTATGTTATTCTTTTTAATGAAAAACAGGAATAATGCAACCTTTATATGGGAGTTGAAAATGTATGAAGCGGACTGCCGAAATAGTAGTGACCAGCATCGGGATTGCGCTCTTTGGCCTGATTGCCGGGATGCTTGGGATTGTACTTAATGCGAAAGACAATCCTGATTTCAGGAACACGTTGGAAGGAACTATTCAGCAGGATCCTGAAGCTAACCTGGAGGAGGTCAATATTGACCAGATGATAGAAGGGATAGCTGATGGTGCGATGGTCATTATAATAACAGCTGTGATTGCTTTACTTGCTGGTATATGGGCCATCTATATGTTAAAAGGAAATAAAAAGCCAAAGCTTGCCGGGATATTATTGATTGTCATTGCGGTTATGGCCACTATTGTAACCATTGGTGTCGCTGTGGTCGCCGGGTTATTCTATATAATAGCTGGTGTGCTCAGCATTGTTCGAAAACCTAAAGAAATGAATACAGAAACATAAGAAAAGCCGCTATCCTGAACCAGGAAGCGGCTTTTCGTCGTTGTCTAGGAAATTATAAAATTTTCTTTTTGTGGATAACTTTACGTGGTTGGTCCCATCCAGCTCCAGCGCCTACCCCCTCGAGGTCTTAAGTCAATCCTCTCTGTGACAAAAAACGTCACGGCGAGGCTTGTCTTAAGCTTGTCGGGGGTGAGCAAGGCGCTTGCGCTTTTGTTCTTTGCTTTTATTTTCCGTTATTAAAGCGATCTTTCATTTCACTTTTTTTCTCCTGAAATTCACCTTTATCCTTTTCGTTTTTTCCTTCTGCCTGCATCTTAGGGTCGTTTTTTGCATTACCGACTTGATCCTTCATTTCGCCTTTGGCTTTTGACACGCCGGCTTTCATTTTATCGCTTAGACCTTTTTTATCTGCCATATGAAAGTATGCTCCTTTCTATGCAATATTGTATTTAATATGTACCCGCCCATAAGGAGCGCTAAACGATGTAAAGTTCTTTATCGTGGTGTATGGTTTAGGGAGTCGCTTAGGAAAACGCGGGTCCTTCACAAGTTAAAAAGCTGCCCGGCAGGACAGCTTTTCAGCTTACGGTATCGTTGTTCCAGTCATACGTATAAAAGCTCTCTTTGGTTACCCATTTCAACGCTTCTGGATCATTGACTTTCATACCTTCCTCGATCATTTCCAGAATCCGGGCCGTTTGTGAAATATGAGCCCGCATGGCATCCAGTTTCTGCTCTTTCACTGCTTTGATATCATTGATGACATTTGGAGCACCAAGTTCTTCAAATGTATTATTCGCAAAGGCAAGACAATGCAGTTTCGGGCGGTCTGCGGGGGTAATTTCGCGAACTGCGCGTATAACAGCACGGGCAGTAGCCTCGTGATCGGGATGGACAGCATAACCTGGATAAAAAGTAATAATTAATGACGGGTTGAGCTCTTTAATGAGGTCGCGGACCAATTGGGTCATTTTTTCATCATCCTCGAATTCCAATGTTTTGTCACGAAACCCCATCATCCGCAAGTCTTCAATCCTCATTGCTTTTGCAGCAAGCTTCAATTCCTCTTTTCGAATTAATGGGAGGGTTTCACGGTTGGCAAACTGAGGTTTGCCAAGATTTCTTCCCATTTCTCCCAATGTTAGGCAGGCGTAAGTCAGAGGCGTCCCTTGATTGATATAGGACGCAATTGTACCGGAAACACCAAACGCTTCATCGTCCGGGTGAGGGAAAATGACTAGCACCTGTCTTTCTTTTTCTATCATGATCAGCACTCCTTTAAAAACGACTGCAATAATAATTCATCTGTCTGTTATTATCACGCACGATAAGAAGTTTTTAAAGTCATTTGCCCGGAGTGCTTATTCAAATGAGCTTTCTGTAAAAAATTTAATGTTCTCTGCATCGCCGAACAGGATCAATTTATCATCCGTTTGGATAATGGCATCTTTATCTGCCAGGCCAATAAATTCTCCCTTACGTTCAATCCTAAGGACGGAGATCCCGTAATCATCCTGAGTGCGAAGTTCGGTTGCTTTTTTATTGGCAAGCTTAGAGTTTTGACCGATCGTAATTTCCTCTACCTTATGATGGCCGGATTCTGCATGCATGATGGAATCGATATAATGGATGCTGGCAGGTTTGATCATAGAAAGAGCCATTCTTCTTCCGCCTATATCATTCGTGTTGACGACATGGTCAGCACCGGCACGTCTCATTTTATCTTCAGTTTCAAACTCTTCTGCCCGTACAATTGTCTCAATGTCTTTATTTAATCCCTTGGCTGTCAGTGTAATAAAAACATTCGCAGCATCATCGGAAGTAGTGATGACGATTCCCTTTGCTCTCTTAATCCCCGCATGGTTGAGCACGTCATTCCTTTTCGCATCATTCTTAATGTAAGGGATGTCTTCCGGAATCTTTTCTACTGCTTCTTCATCATTGTCGATGATAACCACCTCATAATTCTGCTCGGAAAACTCTCTTAGAACCTGTTCCCCTACACGGCCGTAGCCACAAATAATATAGTGATTTTTATCTGGTTATCCATCTTTTTTCTCTCCCATTTTTTTGATATTCGACCTTCAATCATGGATGCTGCCACAAAGGTCAGCAGGTAGGTTGAAAACCCCATGGTAAGCGGAACAAACAACATGGCGAAAATTTTTCCTGCATTGCTGACAGGAACTAAATCACCGTATCCGATGGCCAAAACGGATACGATTGTCATCCAGAAACTATCAAAAAATGAATAGTTTTCGATCTGCATGAACACAATGGTCATGATAAAAATCAAAGCAGCAAGTGTCATGCTGAATTGAAGGGCGCGTCTATATGGCTTCGGCATAATCTCTCTCCTTACATGTCAATCTGTATAGGATTATTTCCTTACATACAACCGAGTAAACCAGAATGTTTAGAAACAGGTCTGGAAAGGAACTTGAGGTATAGATAAATGGTTAAAAAGAAGGAGAGATACAATGAGTATGGAAAGACGAGTCGAACATCTAGTTACTTGGATAAGGCAGCAGGTAGAGGATGCTGGACTTAACGGTGCCCTGGTAGGTGTAAGTGGAGGAATTGATTCCGCGGTAGTAGCGAATCTGATCAAACGGGCTTTTCCGGAAAACTCCATCGGTGTCATCCTCCCAATTAATCAGCGAGTGGAAGATCAAAAGGACGCCGTGGCAGTAGTGCAAGAAGCTGATTTAAAATATGTTGGTATCGAGTTGACCCAAAGTTATCAGACCACTTATAACGAGATACAGGAACAGTTACGGCAAAGTCAGGATTGGAATGAAAAGAACGCTCAGTTGAACGGTGCTAACCTCCAGGCGAGACTGCGTATGAGCACTTTATATTCAGTCGCTGCAAATTACGGCTATCTGGTGGTAGGGACAGACAATGCTCCTGAACATTATACCGGATACTTCACGAAATATGGGGATGGCGGTGTCGATCTTGTCCCACTTATCCACTTGACTAAAGGAGAAGTCAAGGAGATGGCTCGCTATCTAGGTGTACCTTCTCAGGTCGTCGACAAGAAACCGAGTGCAGAATTGTGGGAAGGTCAAACGGATGAGGAAGAAATGGGTGTTTCCTACGATACGATTGACGCGTACTTGCGAGGCGAAGAAATAGCGGAGAAAGATAAAGAAATTATTGAAGCTCTACACCGGAAATCGGCACATAAAAGAATCATGCCGGCTGAACCGCCAAAATACGAATCATAGAGGAGTAATAGAATGCAGCAGTCCAATACAGCCTTGTTGATTATAGATGTCATTAATAAAATGGATTTTGATGGAGGAGAAGACTTACTTGAAAATGGCTTGGAAATGATAGATAACCTCCATACATTTAAGCAAGAGGCAAAAGCCAAAAACATTCCTGTCATTTATGTCAATGACAACTTTGGCCTCTGGCAGGATAATGCTGAAGAAATAGTTGAAGAGTGCAGAAAAGGAAGAGGCAGACCAATCGTTGAAAAGATGAGACCGGCTAATGACGACTTTTTTGTTATCAAACCAAAACACTCCGGCTTTTATGGTACTCAGCTGGATATCCTCCTGACACAAATGGGAGTAGATCGGCTCATCCTGACAGGATTGACAGGAGATATGTGTGTATTATTTACAGCTAACGGTGCCTACATGCGCGAGTATGACCTTTATATCCCTGAGGATCTGGTCGCATCGGAAGATAAAAAAGATAACAGTAATGCGTTACAGATTATGAAGCGGTCATTATTTGCCGATATTACGCCAAGTGTTGCGTTCAATTTTGAAAAAGTCATGAACCAGTAAAAAAATCCGTCTGTCTTCCATGACAGGCGGATTTTTATTATTTGATAAAGGTGGCAATACTCTGGATAACCAAATGTTCGGTTTGATTATCGTCCTTGATTTCAATTTCGCCTTCTTCTCCCGTGTCCGTATAGCCAATGACTCCGAAGCTGATCATGAAAATGACCAATAAGGCTAATAAAAACGTGCGCACTGTTGTTCCTCCTTCATAATGTCTATGTTTATTCTATAATAAAACAGGGAATAAAACGACATTTATATTACGTTTTCTTTACAGAATGTATCAAATAAGTCTTTTGTCATAATTTATTTTGATTAATTTTGAGACCATCCCTATCATAAAATCCGAATAATTCGACAAAATCCAAGAAATACCTGTTTTTAATTTTCTGACAAGGGTAGGGATAACTAAGAGAAGAAATGATACAGGCTAATATCTCCAACTAAACTACGAAGAGAGGGAGACATCCTAATGATTAATCAATACACCTTGGACCGTTTTGAAGGGCTGTACGCTGTACTTGTTGATAAAGGCAACGAGCATAATGAAATGATGGTGTTAAAAGAAAGACTGATTGCTTTTGCGAAAGAAGGAGATACCTTAGCCATAGATTTTGACAGTATCGGTAACTTAAGACATGTAGAAATTATTAAATCCAATAATGAGGAAGCGGACATTCCAGAAAAAGAGTTAGAAGGATTGTAAATGGCATTCATAATTATTTTATTTTTCAAGCACACCAATTGGGGTGCTTTTTTTATACCTAAATATAAAAAAGTTGCCGACAAACCAATGGCAATAATAACTCAGCATATTAAAAGAAAGCTTATCAATAATAAGGACGAAAGGAGTGAATACAAGGTGGAAGTTACCGTCAATAAAGTGGTTGATGCTAAAGGACTAGCCTGTCCAATGCCCATTGTTAAAACCAAAAAAGGAATCGAAAGCTTAGATCCGGGTATGGTTATGGAAATTCAGGCAACGGACAAAGGGTCGACGACCGATATTAAAGCCTGGGCTGAAAATACCGGACACCAATATTTAGGTTCTACGCAAGAAGACGATGTATTCAAACATTATTTGAGAAAAGCCAGTGCAGATGAAGAGAAAACAGAAACGAAACATAAAGATATTATGACTTTGGATGATTTGCTTCAGAAGATAGAAGGTAATGAGAAAGTTACTGTCATCGATGTCCGTGAACCTGCTGAATACGCATTCGGCCATATCCCTGGTGCCATTAACATTCCTTTGGATGAACTGGAAAAACGGTTTGAGGAAATGGATAAAAATGATGATATTCATGTGGTTTGCCGAACAGGCAGCCGCAGTGATCTAGCGGCACAGAAAATGGCTGCTGAAGGATTCGAAAATGTCAAAAATGTGGTTCCTGGCATGAAAGAGTGGTCAGGGCCGACAGAACAAAATAACTAGGAGGACGAAAAATGAAAGTAGCTATTATAGCAGCGAATGGCGGAATGTTCGATGCTTATAAAGTATTCAATATTGCTACAGCCGCTGCAGCGACAGATGCAGAAGTCGGCATCTTTTTCACGTTTGAAGGGTTGAATTTGATTCACAAGGAAGGACACAAACAATTGCCGATGCCTGAAGGAACAGAGCATTTCCAGGAAGGTTTTCAACGTGCCAATGTTCCTCCAATAGAAGAATTGGTAAGCATGGCAAGTGAAATGAATGTGAAAATGATCGCCTGTCAGATGACAATGGACGTGATGAGCTTAGAGAAAGACCATTTTGTGGGGGGGATAGATGTTGGTGAAGCTGCCAGCTTTTTGAACTTTGCGAATGATGCCAACATCACGCTCACATTTTAAATGAAAGGAGAATAGGAATGATCACAGGCCAACAGGTCAAAGAAGTTACAGTAAAGGAACTTACCAAGAAAATCTTGTCAGGGGAAAAGGTTTTTATTTTAGATGTCCGAAATACCGATGAGTTTGATGATTGGAAAATTGAAGGTGAAAACGTAGATGTTGTGAATAAACCTTACTTCGAATTATTAGAAGGAATTGATCCAGTCGTCGACCATTTGCCAAAGGATGAACCGATTTATACGATTTGCGCCAAAGGAGGATCTTCTCAATTTGTCGCTGAGCAAATCGCCGAGGCAGGGTACGATAATGTCTATTCAATTGCAGGAGGAATGAAAGCATACAGTGAACACTTGGAGCCGGTTGAAATCGGAACGGTTTCCGGTGGTAGTATGATTCAGTTCGTCCGGATCGGGAAAGGTTGTTTGTCTTACCTGGTCATATCGGATGGCGAGGCAGCAATGATTGATACAAACAGGATGCTGGAGCCATATGAACAGATGATTAAGGAAAAAGGCGTAAAGCTGACCCATGTGTTCGACACTCATCTGCATGCCGACCATATTTCAGGAGGAAAAAAGCTGGCTGATAAACAGCAGGCTTCTTATTATTTACCTCCGAAGGATGCCGATGAAGTCACATATGATTATAGCCCCTTGCATGACGGCGATGAATTTCAGATAGGGCAAACGACCATCAAAGCTATATACTCTCCAGGCCACACCATTGGGAGTACGTCTTTTATTGTCGATGATAAGTATCTACTCACAGGAGACATTCTGTTCATTGATTCCATCGGTCGTCCTGACTTGGCCGGAAAGGCTGAAGACTGGGTGGCTGATTTACGTAACACACTTTATGAGAGATATAAATCTCTGTCGGATAGCCTGACTGTTCTGCCTGCCCACTATATGGGCATCAAAGAAATGAATGAAGATGGAAGTATTTCAGAGAATCTCGGTACCCTCTATAATGAGAATCATGGGTTGAACATCGAAGACGAAAATGAATTCCGAAGCGCGGTGACAGACAACTTGCCGCCACAGCCAAACAGCTACCAGGATATCCGTGAAACAAATATGGGAAAACAAAAACCAGAAACAGAAGCTCAGCGGGAAATGGAGATTGGCCCAAACCGTTGCGCGATTCGGGAATAGCTAAGAAACCAGCAAGCCTCCAAGGGCGGCTGGTTTCTATTTTTGTTGGGTTTATGAGACAAAATGACTAAAAGAGAGAAAACATAACGTTAAAGTAGAATTTATGAAAAGAAGAGAGGTGATTTCAGGGACAAAAGAGACAAATTCAAAAATATGAGAGACAAATCTTCAAAAAAGAGAGAATTATTATACGTAATTGAGATGATAGATGAGTGATAAGTGCTTGCCCGGCAATTATGATATAATACAAACAAATGTTCTAGGAAAAGGTGGGGTGAGGCATGGAAGATTTACTGCAAGGACTGAATAAAGCGCAGCAGCAGGCAGTTACTTCCACGGAAGGATACATACGAGTCATCGCCGGGGCAGGATCAGGAAAAACAAAAGCGTTGACACACCGTTATGGCTTCATTGTTAATGCATTAGGGATCGAGCCTTCCAACATGCTGTGTGTGACGTTCACCAATAAAGCAGCCCATGAAATGCGGAGACGAGTCAAACAATTGATTGGCGGAGAGCAGGATACCGGTTTTATCACAACATATCATGGATTTTGTGTACGTGTGCTAAGGGAGGACATCCATCGGCTTTTCTATCCGAAAAATTTTGTCATTCTGGATGTGGAAGATCAAAAAACAATACTCCGTGAGATTTTCGAAGACTTAGGTTTAAAAATGAATGATAAAACATTCAAGCGCCTGCTCGATAAGATCGGCATGCTGAAAGGAAACACCCATTATGTTCAGCAAATGGTCCAGCGGGGAGAGATGCCGGCAGAAGAATCGGGGGACGACCTGGATGGGCGGATTATCCAAATGTATTTGAAAAAACAAAAACGGGTATTCGGTCTGGACTTTGATGACTTGATTAATTTCACATTCGTGTTATTCAGTCAATATCCCGAGGTATTGGAAAAGTGGCAGGACCGGTTGTTCTATATTCAGGTAGATGAATTTCAGGACAGTAATGCCAAGCAATTCGAACTCGTACGGATGCTGGCGGAAAAGCATGGGAACTTGTTCGTTGTTGGTGACCCGGATCAGACGATCTACGAATGGCGGGGAGCCGACCCCAAATATATCGTCGACTTCCAGGAGTACTTTCCTTCAGCTGAAACGATTTTCCTGAACCGGAACTATCGGTCGACCCCAGAAATATTATCGGCGGGTAATTCGCTCATCAAGCATAACTACTTCCGTGTCGATAAGGAAATGGTTACCGATAATGCAGGTGGCTTAAAGGTTATCCATTATCATGGCAAGGACGAGCAGGAAGAGGCGGCCTGGGTGGTGGATAAAATTAAAGAGCTGATTGACACGAAGCAGGTCAGTTATAATGACATCGCCATTTTATATCGCGCCAATTACTTGTCCCGTTTCATCGAACAAGCGCTTATCAAAGAAAGCATAGAGTACACCATTTTTGGCGGCTTCAAGTTTTTTGACCGGATGGAGGTCAAAGATGCCCTTGCTCATCTTAAGATGATAGCGTTTGAAGATGACTTGTCTTTTTCAAGGATTATCAATGTACCGAAACGTCAAATCGGAAAGAAGCGGATGCATTTTCTCAGGGAACGGGCGGAAACCGAAGGCTTATCCTTATATGATGCGTTGAAAACATATGCGGATCATCCCCGGCTACACCGTACAGGAGCGCAAGCTTTCATCGATGCGATCGAATCATTAAAAGTAAAAAGAAAAACAATGAACATCTCTGAGCTGTTGCAGGAAGCTCTTCAGCAGACAGGCTACGAAGCTTATATCCGGGAGGACGGGGATCAGGACCGTCTGGATAATCTCACCGAACTTCTTCATTCCATCGTGCAGTATGAACAGACACTGGGGGAAGACATCGAGCTGGAAGAATATTTGCAGATGCTGACTCTTTATACGGAACATGACCGGGAAGCACAAGCGGAAACTGTCAAAATGATGACGATCCATACGGCCAAGGGGCTGGAGTTTCCGTATGTCTTTTTTGTCGGAATGACAGAAGGGATCATCCCCAATGTCCGGACCTTAAGAGAACGGAAAGAGCGCGGCCTGGAAGAGGAACGGAGGCTTGCCTATGTAGCTATAACCCGAGCAGAAAAGGAACTGTATCTGACGGAATCAGAAGGATTCCAGAGCGGCGGCCTGCAAAAGTATCCCTCCCGGTTTATTTTTGAAATTGAAGAAGCAGCATACCGGCGTATCGGTTTATTGGATGAAGAGTTGATCAAAGAAGCGAAGCAGTATATTCAGGCGTATGCCCATCCTGAACAAGCATCAACTGATGGCTTTCATGAAGGATCCCGCGTCAGGCACCCTGTGTTTGGTGAAGGTAAAATTGAAAGTATTGATGAAAAGAAAAACACATATGTGATATTCTTTGATAAGCTGAAAGCGCCAAGACCGATCAGCAGAAATTTTAAGAACCTCGAATTTATGGATGATCAGTAAAGCGACAGTAATCATATGGTTGATATTTTGCGTACTGGGTATATACCCGTAGAATAAAAACGGAGGGTCATCATGATTTATGTCATTTTTATAATTGCAGCTGTCGCTACCATCTATTTAAGTGTTAAAATCTCCAATTACGTGGATGTCATTGATAAAAAATCAACATTGAAAGCAGCCTTTTTAGGGGTACTGCTTGGTGGTGCCACTTCATTACCGGAGGTTACTACCAGTGTCACCTCTGTCATCATTGATAACCCGGATATTGCAGTCGGGAATGTAATGGGAAGCAACATGTTCAATTTATTGATATTGGCTGTCATGGATGCGATTTTCAGAAGGAAACGGATCTTTAACCATGCCACCAACGAAAACTTTTATACCATGGGATTATTTATGCTGCTGTCGTTAACGGTAGTCGTCTCTATCCTCATCCCGATTCCTTTTTCTTTTTTCGGCATCGGATGGGAATCCATTGCCATGGTCGTTATGTATGGCATAGGCGCGAAGATCATTTCAAAAGCAGGGGACGAGCAGAAGGAATCTGAATCGGAGGGACAAGCAGAAGTTTATGGAGCCTATAAACATGTCACCTTGAAGCGTGCAGTCATGGGATTTATCATATCCGCCATTTTAGTATTGGCAGCGGGTTCAGCTTTGACTATCTCAGCAGATAAAATTGCAGTCATTACCGGGCTGGGTTCCAGTTTTGTCGGCACATTTCTTGTCGCCGCTTCCACGTCATTGCCTGAAGCGGTTTCTGTGTTTGTAGCTTTGAAATTAAGGAATTATCCTTTAGCGATTGGTTCCATCATGGGGAGCAACTTGTTCAATCTGATGATATTGGTAGGAACCGATGTCTTGTACTGGCAAGAAGCCATTCTTCAAACAGTCAGCAATACCCATGCCATTACTACCTTGAGTGCGATGGCATTAGGGCTGTTAGCGATTTATCCAATCATCCGTGTCCAGGTGAAAAATAAACTAACGTACGTAATACCATCTCTATTGATGGTTATCACCTACTTCATTTCGAGTTATCTTATTTATGTAAATTCATAAAAGTTAGAGAGGGGAAAGCGTCGTTTCACAGCCCATCGCTTCCCTTTCGGTAACGGACCCAACTATCTTGAAACTGAGTCTTCAGCAATTGGGAGCTTATCCGCAAGAACAACACGGGGATTTAACAGAGCTTAAGAAAGAGGGGAGTTTTTTTAGGGATTTTTATGGGTAAGCATGTAGTAAGTCTCAATATAAATTATTTAAGATGGAGGTTTGTTAAACATGGCAGAGTGCAATATTGATCATGGTCAAGACGATGTGAAGAAAAAACTGATTAGTCAGGAAGAATTCCTACCTGATGAACTGGCAGTGAAAATGCATATCTATTTAAAGGATATTCGTTCTCAAGAAGAGCTTAATGATATTTTCCATCTCTTGAAAAAATACGATACAGCTTCTGAACAAGAACGTGAGGAAAGAAACGAAAAACTGAGAAAGTATGTAGCTGAAATTGAATAAATAATAAAAGGTCTGGCCTTAAACAGGGCCAGACCTTTTTACATCATAAACTCGATCAGAAGTCTTGCTAAACTAAAATAAATAAATAAGGATAGAATGTCATTGATAGTCGTAATTAGTGGTCCGGAAGCAACTGCAGGGTCGACATTGAATTTATGAAGCAGGAGCGGGATACTTGTCCCAGTCAAGGTACCGATAATAATGGTCAGCAGCAATGATAACCCTACGACAGCCCCTAATGCAATATTTCCTTGCCAAAAATAGGCTACCACTAAAATAAGGGCTCCACATATCAACCCCATAATAATTCCAACTAGCATTTCTCTTAATAGCAGCCTGGCGACTGTCTTTTTGTCCAGGTCTTGAGAAACCAATCCCCGGACGACAATGGCTAGTGATTGAGTCCCTGTGTTCCCGGTCATACCTGCAATCAGTGGCATAAAGAAGGCAAGTGCAACCACCGCATCCAATGTCTCTTCAAAGGTGCTGATGATACTCCCTGAGACCAGGCCAATGAATAATAATAAAATCAGCCACGGCAGTCGCCGGTAGGAAGCGGTCAACGAGTTGGTTTCGAAGGTAATATCTTTACCAGAGGCAGACAACTTCTCGATGTCTTCATTCGCTTCCTGGATGACGACATCAATGACATCGTCGACCGTGATAATCCCTTTCAGGTGGTTTTCTTCGTCCACTACTGGTACAGCAAGGAAGTCATAACGCTCGATTACTTGCGCAACTTCTTCCTGGTCCATTTCTGTCGGTACCGAAATAACCCGATGGGAAATCAAATCCTCCATCGTTTCATTCATATCCGCCAGAATCAGGTCACGGTATGAGACAACGCCAACCAGCTTTTTGTCCTCATCAATGACATACAGGTAATTGATGGTTTCGGCTATCGCTGCAAATGATTTTAATTTATCAACGGTCTCGCGCACGCTTGCTGATTTAGAAATCCATACAAAACGGTTCGTCATTAGTCTTCCTGCTGTCTCGGCGGGATAGTTCATGATGTTTTGTACATGAGTAGATTCCTGTTCTTGCATGCGCGAAAGGTAATATTCTACCCGTTCTTTAGGAAATTGATCGAACATATAAGCCAAGTCATCATTATCCATTTTGTTTAAAACAGCAACAGACTTACTTGTACTCAATTGGTTTAGCATTTTCAACTGATCTGGTTGTTCCAGTTCCTGGATCAACTTTACGAGTTGTACTTGGTCCACTAGAGACAAAAATTTAGTTTTCAGCTTTTCGGGTAGTTGGAGATAGATTTGCCGTAAGTCATAAGGCTGGATATCATCCACTATTTCCATTAATTTTGGCTGATTGTTTTCTTTGACCAAATCTAAGATCTCTAACATTAGTTCACTGTCATACTCAATTTTTGCAGTCAAGGTATTCCCCCCTATTACAACAGGTACGTCATCCGTTCCATACCGGACGTTGGTATGTCTTTTCATCTTTTACCCTGTTTGAAGGGGTAGTATTCCCAGCTTTCTTATACTTTAAGCGGTAATTTTGCTGCAAAGAAATGTTCATCATGATGCCGAGGGAGATAAAGGTGATGACCATGGAAGTCCCTCCATAACTAATCAATGGCAAGGTTATCCCTGTAATTGGGAGCATCCCTGTAACTGCTCCCAGGTTGATCATCGCCTGAGAAATGATTTGAAAGGTGAACCCTAAGGCCAATAACTTCCCGAACGGATTTTCTGTTTTTTGAAAAATATGGAATCCTTTAAACAAAAGCAACAAGTATAGAATCATAGTCATGGCTACCCCAAGGAACCCCAACTCCTCAGCTATAATCGCCATGATGAAATCCGTATGGGCTTCCGGCAAGTATCCCAGTTTTTGGACACTGTTAGCAAGCCCGGTTCCGGTGACACCGCCGGTTCCAATAGACAGGTAAGAATTGACCAGTTGAAAGCCACTTCCATCAGGATCAGCGAAAGGGTTGACAAAAGAGGTCAGCCGCTCCAGCCTGTAAGAAGCAGAAAATGCCAATACAGCGATCCCGGCAGCAGCAGTGCCTGCTAACGCCCAAAAGTGTACTTGTCTTATTCCTGATACCGACAATATCATTCCGCAAGCAAGCAGAATTGACGTCCCAGTTCCGAGATCAGGCTGCATTAATATCAGTCCGAATCCGGCTCCAAGTATAATTAACGGAGGGAGAACCCCTTTTGTGAAGCTATCCATATCCTTTTGTTTATTGGTATACACTTTGCTGAAATAAAGGATGAATGCTATTTTTGCCAGTTCCGATGGCTGGAAAATCAAAGGACCGGCGCCGAGCCATCGCTGCGAATAGTTTCGTTCAATGCCGATACCAGGAATCAGGACGGCTATCAGTAATAGGAAAGTCAAGAAGACAATTGGTATGATCCATCGTCCATATAATTGGTAGGGGAAGATACTGACGAAGAAAAATAACGTCAGTCCAATGATCAGCCACATCAATTGTTTGTTGAAAAAGTATTGGGGATTTCCGTATTTGATCTCTGCAAAGGCAAAACTGGAACTATAGACCATTAAAAGTCCAAATATGCTCAGGAGTAGTATGATGGCAAGCAAACCGAAATCATAGCTCCGCAAAATCTGTTTCATATTGGGCCTCCTTGTGTGATTTTCATTGTTAAATCTCATATAAAAATGTTTCATCATCCCGGATATTGTATTAGAATCTATATGTATGGAAAACAGTTTTTTACTTTTACATCATTTTGATAAACCTTGAGGATGATTTGAATGACATTCGAAGAGCGCTTTGACTGGCGCCTGTTTTTTATTATGTTAGCCTTGTTCACTATCAGTTGTGTCGCCATATATAGCGCAATCCAGACGAATCAGTATTCCGATAACTATGTACTCCGGCAGATTATGTGGTACATACTTGGCAGTTTGATCATAGCCGGAATGATGTTAATTGAACCCATTCAGTATAAAGGGTTGAGCTGGTATGTTTACGGAGCAGGTATGCTGGTTTTGCTGGCGCTCGTTATGGCACCGGCAAGTATAGCTCCAGTTATCAATGGGCAGAAAAGCTGGTTTCTTCTGCCTGGAATAGGATCGATCCAGCCATCGGAATTTATGAAGATATTTACCATACTTGTTTTAAGCAGAGTAATTGTCAACCACAATAAGGAAAATCAATTTAAGACTACTAAGACTGATTTCGTTCTCCTGATGAAAATTATGGGGGTCACATTCGCTCCCATCATGCTGATTATGCAGCAGCCGGATTTCGGAACGGCGCTCGTTTATCTGGGAATTATGTCAGGATTGATTATTGTTGCAGGTGTCACCTGGAAGTTGATTCTTCCGATTTATGGATTGATTGGAGCAGTGGGAGGGACGTTGTTTTACCTCGTCATCCAGGCTCCTGATGTACTGCGTAAGTATTTGGGAATCCAGGAGTATCAATTCGGAAGAATCTATGCCTGGCTTGAGCCCTATAAATACCAGTCCGGTGAAGGGTATCATCTCATTAAGTCTTTGCAGGCGATTGGGTCCGGCATGTTGACGGGGAAAGGATTCGGCGGAGGAGAAGTGTATATCCCCGAAAGTCATACCGACTTCATTTTTAGTGTAATAGGAGAAGAATTCGGATTTGTCGGCGCCTGTCTGGTGATTCTGGTTTTCTTCTTATTGATTTACCATTTGATCCAGCTGGCTATTCGGGCAAATTATTCCTACAGTGCCTATGTTTGCGTAGGCGTTGTCAGTATGATTACTTTCCACGTGTTTCAAAATATTGGTATGACCGTTCAGCTTCTTCCAATTACGGGTATTCCATTGCCATTCATCAGTTATGGCGGCAGCTCACTGCTCGCGAACCTCATGGCAATCGGGCTCGCTTTTGCTGTCCATTACCATCAGCGTGAATTCATGTTTGGCGACAACAATTTACAAGATTAAAGGAAAAGGGAGAGTGCTGCAACTCGCACCCTCCCTTTTGTTAAATTTTGGAGGGCTCCGGGGTGTTTACGTAAACACCCCGGAGCCCTCCAAATGCTGGGAATCAGGCCATTTCTTTCGTGCGGAAAGTGTAGATGGCTGCTGCCAGCAAGGCAAGGCTTATTCCTATCGTGATGATAGCAGTTACCCAGAGGTCGCCAGGGATGCTTCCGTCACTTAACATTGTGCGGATATAAGGGCTGAGCTTTGCCGGACTCCACTCCAAGACATGATCAAAAATGTTTGTAACGATGCTTGTAAGGATAACCAGCAATATAGTCAAGAAACCAACTAATCCCGGGACTTTAAACAAGGTATTCATCCAAACGGAGATACTGATGACAAATACCAGCCACAAACCATAAAAAAACCATGTCGCCAGCAAATGTAAAAATGAAACATCACCAAATAGTAAATTCACGTAATACCAGCTAGCCAATAAACCGGCAAACAAAGAGACTAACACCAGAACACTAGTAGCTGTCCATTTTGCTGATACATACGTACTGTATTTCACCGGTTTTACCAGCACAAGTTCTGCGACACCACTTTTCCTTTCTCCGGATATAAGTCCCATAGCCATCAAAGCCACCACCAGTACACCGAGCTGACTGAATTGAGCAAGACTCATCATCAGTACATCATGGGGAGGTGGAGTCGGTATGTCAAAAGACGTGCCATCAGGAAGGCCTCCGACAGATTCTATGATTTGTGGAAGGTAATAAGTAGACAGAGGATCAGATAGCCCAAGCAGGATAAAAACAAGAGGCACCCAAATCCATTTGAAATTCCGGCCCGATTCAAGCATTTCTCGTTTGAAAACGGTCAGAAATTGCATCATGACTTCACCACCTTCATGAATAAGTCCTCCAGTGATGCGCGGCCGACTTCAAACCGTTCAAGAGGCCAGTGTTCCGACTGAATCAATTGCAAAAGTTCATCCCTTGCCTGGGTGGTATCTGTAACGAATATATGGTGTATTCCCCTGTGGGACTCTATACGCATGACAGAAGGAAGAGCTGTCAATAAAATTTCATCGGGTACAAAATCTTCATGGAAGGCGACATCGATTTTATCGACGCGATGCTTTTGCCTTACCATTTCCATCGGTCCCGACTCGACAATTTCGCCATAATGCATCATCAGAAGCTCATCGCTGACTTCTTCTGCATCATTTAATATATGAGTAGAAAAAAGCAATGTTGTTTCCTGCTTCAACTCTTCCATCAAATTAAGCACTTCCCTGCGCCCTATCGGATCGAGAGCAGATACAGGCTCATCCAGCATCAACAACTTCGGCTGGTGAATCATAGCCTGGGCAATGCCAAGCCGCTGCTTCATCCCACCAGAATACTTTCCTATCCGCTTATTTTTTGCATCAGCAATGCCGACACGGGCAAGTAATTCGTCCGCCCTTGCATCCGCTGTTTTTTTGTCAAGGTTAGCAAGCCTGGCTACATATACTAGAAACTCTTTGCCTGACATCCAGGAATGGAATACGGGGTGTTGGGGCAGATAGCCGATGTGATAGCGGATATCCGTCTGGTCATCCAGTCCTTCAAAAGAAATACTACCGCCGTTTGAGCGGATCAAACCGGACAACATCCGTAACGTTGTCGTTTTGCCCGCCCCATTGGGACCAAGCAAAGCGACACATGTTCCCTTGTTGATTGAAAAATCGATTCCACGGATGACAGGACTGCCATCATAATTTTTCTTCAAGTTTTTTACCGTGAGCAGCGCCATTACTCCTGTCTCCTTCCGATCACAAAATACAAGATCGGTCCTATCATATTAAGAAGCAGGATGATGAACAGCCACATGATCTTTGGACCGTTTGTCCGCTCGATCCGGAACCAGTCAATCAGCGCCACCACTTGTAAAATCAGCTGAATGACAATCAACGGTGCGATAAGCGCCCAGTTGACACTTTCAAATAACTCTGCCATATGAATCCCCCCTATAATTCCTATACATCTAATCTTACGAATGATTATAGGAAAAAGCTTCATATTTTTATAGAAATATTTATAAAGAAATACCAAGCATCCCCAACCACCCCATCCGAAGGATGGGAGAAACCCCCCCAAACCTCCAAATCGTTACTATCGTAACGGAAACAAACTATCTCGAAACTGAGTCTTCAAGAAAAGGGAGCTTTAACAGAACATATTATTTAAATTGTCAGAACTTTTGGTTGACATACAGCGTAGTATTCTTTAAACTAACAAACAAGTTAGAGTTGAGAGACGAGAATGAGTGAGCTGAGTTGAGGTAATTGGATGAGTTGAGCCGAGCGAGTAGAGGGACATCAGGGAGAGCCTGAACTGTTGCCTGTACCAAACCTTCTTTTATCATCCACTTTTTACCCTCCAACTCTCATTCTCCATAACAATTATGGAGAGGTGAGGACATGACCACACGCGAAGCTTTTCTAAAAGCTGCACGCACATATCAGACAATCCCTGTAACGGAATCATTTTATACGGATACTTTGACTCCGATTCATATGTTCCAGGCTTTGAAAGACGAAGCTGTCTATATGCTGGAGAGTCAGGATCCAGAATCCCCATGGTCCAATTTTTCCTTCATCGGCATTGAACCGATGCTGGAAGTTGAGCAGGATGGGGAGATATTTCATATTAAAGATTTACAAAAAGCACAGGTGATGGAAGCTCCTGATTTGAAGGAAGCCTTCGATCGCTCATTGGAGTATTTGAAGGTAAAGGAACCAGAGGTCGCTGTCCCGTTTCGTGGTGGCGCGGTCGGTTATATCGCGTATGATGCTATTTCTGATATAGAGCCTGTTCCCGAGGCAATTGAAGACGATATTCCGATCTCGAACTATCACCTGTTGTTTTGCCAGACGCTCATTGCTTATAACCATAAAACGAAAGAAACCACAATTATGCAGTTTGCGCGGTTGGAAGATGATGATAAACCAGAAGATAAATTCCTTCAGGCGAGAAACCGTATCAAAGAACTTAGTGATCAGCTGATGACCAACGGGTTTGTACATGACCTGATGCTGACGAACGATGAAGAATCTCACGAAGAAATCCAATTGAAAAGCAACTATTCGCATGAATCATTTCTTGAAGATGTAGAAAAAGTGAAAAATTATATCCATGCAGGAGATATTTTTCAAGCGGTCCTTTCCCAACGGTTCGAAGCGGAAACCACACTTGGGGGATTTCAGCTCTACAGGGTATTAAGGAAAGTGAATCCATCCCCTTATATGTTTTATTTGAAATTCGGTGAGTTAGAAGTGATCGGCAGCTCCCCGGAGCGATTGTTAGAAGTCCGGGATGGGGAATTAGAAATTCACCCGATTGCCGGGACGAGAAAGCGGGGGATGACTGAGGAAGAAGATGAATCCCTGGCTAATGAACTCCTTGCAGATGAAAAAGAACGGGCCGAGCACCGGATGCTTGTCGATCTAGCCCGGAATGATATCGGACGGGTAGCGGAGTACGGGTCCGTTAAGGTGCCTGAGTTCATGGTCATCGGACGTTTTTCCAAGGTGATGCATATCATCAGTAAAGTGACCGGAAAGCTTCGCAGCGGAATCCATCCGATAGAGGCTTTATACTCGGCATTCCCGGCTGGGACATTATCCGGTGCGCCGAAAGTACGGGCGATGCAGATATTAAGGGAACTGGAACCAACGCCAAGACACCTTTACGGAGGAGGCATTCTTTACCTTGGGTATGACGGGAACATTGATTCCTGTATCACTATAAGGACAATGACCCTTTATAAAGGAAAAGCTTATATCCAGGCGGGGGCGGGAGTTGTAGCAGACTCCGACCCGCAAAGCGAATATGAGGAAACATTAAATAAAGCGAGTGCATTAAAGAAGACGATAGAATTAGCTGAGAAAACATTTGAGAAGAGCAGAGAAGGAGTGGAGCAGAGATGAAAGAATTATTGAAACGTGTCGTTGAAGGAGAAAAGCTTGGGGAACAGGACGCCTTTGATTTGATGAACCAGATTATGCAGGGGAAAGTCTCTACAGGACAATTGATGAGTGTATTGAGCGTACTGCGTTACCGTGGGGAAACAATCGAGGAGATGACGGGCTTTGCCAGAGCGATGCGAAGCAATATGCTGAAAATGGATCTCGAAGATGACGCGGTCATTGATACTTGCGGAACTGGTGGAGATGGCAGCTCGACCTTTAATATTTCTACAGCAGTAGCTATTGTCCTTGCCGCAATGGGTGTAAAGGTTGCAAAGCATGGCAACCGTAAAGTTTCCTCCAAAAGTGGCAGCGCCGATGTGCTAGAGTTATTAGGAATGCCTTTAGAGGTTACTCCGGAGGAAGGCAAGCGAGCGCTGAACGAAAAGCGGATGACTTTTTTATATGCACCGACTTACCATCAGGCGATGAAACACGCCGTACCTGCAAGACAGGAGCTTGGATTCCGGACTGTCTTCAACTTGCTTGGGCCGATTTCCAATCCTGCGCAGACGAAACGTCAGCTGATTGGTATCTATGATACGAATCACGGAGAAAAACTGGCAGGTACGTTAAAGGCACTTGGATCCAAACACGTACTATTGGTGACTGGCCGTGATGGACTGGACGAAATAACCATTACCGGAGAAACCGATATCGTGGAATTGAAAGATGGAGAGATTACGAGGTTTACTGTGAGCCCGGAAGAGGTGGGGCTGAGACGAGGCAAGCTGGAGGATATCCAAATTTCCCATCCGACAGAAAGTGCCGCTATCATTGAAGATATCGTCTATAACAAAGCGAATGACAGCGCCAGGGACATCGTACTGATGAACGCGGCAGCTGGATTATATATTGCCGGACAGGCGGATAGCATCCAGGCAGGGGTAGCGCAGGTGAAAAAAGCGCTTGAGGAAGATGTTGTAAGGGAATACTTTGAAGCAATCACACATACAAAGGAGCAGAAATATGCTTGATACAATTCTCGCTATCAAACAACAAGAAATAGAAAAAACCTTATTACCAGATAAACAGAATACGACACGCCATTCCTTGCGTGGTGCGATAAGAAATTCCCCCCACCTTGCCGGTTTGATTGCAGAAGTGAAGAAGGCATCGCCATCGAAAGGAATCATCCGTGATGACTTCAATCCCGTCGTCATCGCGCGGGAATATGAGAAAGCGGGAGCGCAGGCGATATCTGTATTGACCGATCAGCATTTCTTCCAGGGGCACCGTGACTTTTTAAGTGATATTAAAAAGGTAGTGGAGCTGCCGGTATTGCGTAAAGATTTCATCATCGACCCTATCCAGGTCGAAGAAAGCGACCGTATCGGAGCGGATGCGATCCTTTTGATCGGAGAAGCATTGGAACCAAAGCAGCTTCATGAACTTTATGATCATGCCGAGTCACTTGGGATGGAAGCTCTCGTAGAAGTTCATTCAGGAGAGACGCTGGAAGGGATTTTAGAAGTTTTTACACCGAAAATTATCGGTATCAATAATCGGAATCTTAAAACCTTTGAAACTACATTGGAACAGACGAAGAAAATTGCCCCAATGGTGCCAGAAGAGAGTCTGCTAGTTTCGGAAAGCGGCATCTTCACCTATGAGGATATCGAACAGGTCGTATCTGTTGGAGCGGAAGGTATCCTGGTTGGTGAAGCGCTGATGAGACAGAATAACCTCAATCAAGCGGTGAACCGTTTGATGGGGGGCGTCCGCTCATGACCGAACCGTTAGTGAAACTATGTGGGAACCGCTCAAAGCAGGACTTAGCCTATAGTGCAGACTCGCAGGCGACTCATCTTGGTTTCATCTTCGTACAAGGAACAAAACGGTATGTCCGTCCTGAGCTTGTCGGACGCTGGATAAATGAAATCAAACCACAGCAAAAACTGGTTGGTGTTTTTGTCGAACCGACACTTGAAGAATTGGAAATCGCTTTACACTACGTCCCACTCGACATCATCCAGTTACATGGCAATGAAACGGTTTCTGAAGTACTGCAAATCAAAGAACATTTTGCTGTACCGGTTTATAAAGTCATCCACCACGCTGATTTTGGCGTGGATTATATGCACTTATTCAAAGGAGCAGTTGATGGATTTGTAGTAGATTCCAAAGTGAAAGGTGCCTACGGCGGAACCGGCGTGCGATTTGATTGGGAAGCAATCCCGGCATATATGAAAGAAGCAGAGCACCAGAGGGTTCCGTGTCTGATTGCTGGCGGTATTACCGATGAAAATGCAGCAGAAGTACTAAACTACCACCCGGGAGGGATAGACCTTTCCAGTGGGACTGAAACGGACAATAAAAAAGATCGAAATAAAATTCAAGCGCTGATGAGAGAGGTGGAAAACTATGGAACAAGTATATCCAGATCAAAAAGGGCGGTACGGTGACTTTGGTGGAAAATATGTACCGGAAACCTTGATGGCTCCATTACAGGAGCTCGAAGAAGCGCTTGATGAAGCGATGGCTGACAGAGAGTTTATCACAGAATATCACCGCGTATTAGAAAAGTATGCAGGAAGACCGACGGCACTTACTTATGCAGATAAAGTGACCGAGATGCTCGGTGGAGCCAGGATTTATTTAAAGCGGGAGGATTTGCTCCATACTGGTGCCCATAAATTAAATAACGCCATTGGTCAGGCATTGCTTGCGAAAAGGATGGGCAAACAAAAAATCATTGCAGAAACGGGAGCAGGACAGCATGGTGTAGCGTCTGCGACGGTGGCTGCTAAATTCGGATTGGAATGTAAAGTGTTCATGGGGGAAGAAGATATCCGCCGCCAGGAGCCGAATGTTTTTCGGATGAAAATGCTTGGGGCAGAAGTGATTCCTGTCTCCAGTGGACGAGGCACCTTGAAGGATGCAACCAATGAGGCGATTCGTTACTGGGTTGCCAACTGTGAAGATACCTTTTATTTGATCGGTTCTGTTGTTGGACCGCACCCTTACCCACGGATGGTCCGTGATTTCCAGCGGATTATCGGTGATGAATCCAAGCGTCAGTTTCTTGAAGGAGAGCCAACCCTGCCGGATTATATTTATGCCTGTGTCGGCGGCGGGAGCAACGCCATCGGTATGTTCCATCCTTTCCTGGAAGATGATGTGGAGCTTGTCGGCGTTGAAGCGGCTGGAAAAGGCATAGATACGTCGGAGCATGCCGCGACATTGACGAAGGGAGATCGCGGTGTTATTCATGGTTCGTTGACGTTCCTGTTGCAGGATGAGCATGGACAAATTACCGAGCCATACTCGATTTCCGCAGGACTCGACTATCCAGGCATCGGCCCGGAGCACGCTTATTTGTTCGACTCCAAACAGGTACGCTATGAAGCGGTTACCGATGAGGAAGCGATGAACGCATTGAAGCTGCTGACCGAGACGGAAGGCATCATTCCTGCTGTGGAAAGCGCTCATGCTTTAGCACAGGCTTTCAAAGAAGCAAAAGACATGTCACCGGATAAAACGATTCTTATCAATCTGTCGGGACGTGGAGATAAAGACTTGGCTACGATTATGAATCATTTCAAGGGGGAGGAATAATATGCTGACACAAACTTCATTCCAAGGGAAATTGAACAAGACAGAAGACTTGTTCATCCCATTCATTGAAGCAGGCGATCCTACTCCTAAAGTGACGATTGACCTCGCCTTGAAACTCCAGGAGGCTGGTGCTGATATTTTGGAATTAGGAATTCCTTATTCCGATCCATTGGCCGATGGGCCGACGATCCAGCGGGCGGCGAAAAGGGCATTGGACAATGGTATGTCTTTGCAGCAGGCAATTGAATTGATTCCAGAAATGCGTGAAAAGGGACTGGAGATACCAGTTGTCGTTTTCACGTATTATAATCCAGTCCTCCGTATTGGAGAGGAAAAGCTTTTCAAACTATTGGAGGAACATGGAGCAGAAGGGGTACTGATTCCGGATCTGCCCCATGAAGAAAGCGAGTCTGTCAGAGAACTGGCGTTAAAGCACGATATTGAATATATTTCGCTAGTTGCCCCTAATTCAGAAGAACGGATTCAAAAGATAGCATCGGAAGCGCGCGGATTCCTTTATTGCGTATCCACACTTGGCGTTACCGGAGGCGAAAACCAGCTGTCGTCAGAAGTCACCGACTTTATCAGGAAAGTGAAGGAGCACAGCCCTGTTCCTGTTGCCGTTGGCTTTGGCATTTCGACGAATGAAGATGTCCGAATGATTCGGGACCATGCCGACGGTGTCATTATCGGAAGTAAAATCATTCGGCTGGTGGAAGCAGAAGTAGAAAATTTAAAAGATGATAGCAAGCGTCAGGAAGCCCTGGATCGTTTTTATGAGAATGTACGTGAACTAGTCGAGTAGCAGAGGAGGAAGAGCAGAGAGGAGCTGAGCAATATGATTTATATGATTGACCATTATGATTCCTTTACCTATAACATTGTGCAATATCTTGGTGAGCTTGGGGAAGAAATCATTGTCTGTCGTAATGATAAGGTTAGCCTGGAAGAGATAAAAAATCTTCAGCCTGATTTGATTTTTCTTTCGCCGGGACCGTGTTCACCAAGCGATGCACCGATGACCTTAGAAGTCATCGATGAGTTTAAAGGTGAAATCCCCATTTTCGGTGTCTGTCTTGGACATCAGGCCATCGCCCAGGCATTCGGCGCGGAAGTGGTACAGACGGAAAAGTTGATGCATGGCAAATCATCTTACATCCATCACGAGGAAAAAGGAATTTACGAGGGGCTGATATCCCCGATGGAAGCCATGCGCTACCATTCTTTGATTGTCGATATGGAAAGTCTGCCAAAAACCTTTGATTTAACTGCTGTAACAGTAGACGGAGAAATCATGGGTATCCGGCATAAAGAGTATCCGATCGAAGGTGTCCAATTTCATCCGGAATCTATCGGGACGCTGGAAGGGAAACAATTGATGCAAAACATGCTGAACCAGTATATCAAAGTTCCCGTTAAATAAAGCAAAGCGGAGGGTACCTGTCATAGACCCCTCCGCTTTTTGGTTCTTTTATTAAAATTTTACATCTTCTTCATTCGTAACAACTAATAACGTTTTTCCTTTTTCTAGTTCTTTATGGAGTTCCTTAGCCGTAGATTGCTCGAAGCCAATTTCTTTCATCTTGGAGAGCAGTTTATCATCTTTACCACGGAAGACATTTTTCGTTGCTGTACCAAGACCAGTTTCGCTTACACCAATCTTATTTGCGTCGGTTTGTCTTTTCGCTCGTCTGACATGGTCATTGTCATGGGAAAGAATATAGATGTTATCCTCATCGACCCCATGTTTCTTGATTCGGTCGATGGATTCACCCATTTTTTCGTCATCACCAAAGATTTGATAGTTCGGTTGCATCGATATCGCCTCCTTAGAAAGAGCGTTTCCCGGTGAAGGAACAGCATAAACAATGAAGAAAGTCCCGTTATAGAATTAAAATTAGCAGTTTTTTCATTTTCCTCTTGATAAAAATAGGATTGTCGTTATATAATACTGATTGTCGAGTTGAAAAATTGAATTACGGGGCATTAGCTCAGCTGGGAGAGCGCTTCGCTGGCAGCGAAGAGGTCAGCGGTTCGAGCCCGCTATGCTCCACTTATAAACCCTTGTTTAATTACAAGGGTTTTTCTATTATTTTTTATTTTCCGCATAAAAAAACCAACCGGATTTCACTGGTTGGTTTTCTTGCTTAAGAAAGCAGCACTATACTGGCGCCAGGGGTAGGCGCCAATGTGGTGCTGTCGTTCTTTTTATAAATTTTATCAGATCAGGACATGAATATAGTTAATGTAATCGATTTGATATTAAAATTACATAACTTTCCCTTATTTATTTACGCTGTCCTCCCTGGGCAACCTGCTTTCGTTCAAAATCTCTTACGGTTGAATCTTTACGAAAAGGAATGAATTCCTTGTTAAACTCCTCTTTGTCTGTCTCTGCGTTACTTTCATTTTGATGCTTACTCTCAATCTTTGGTGCTTCTTCTTTTGAATCGTCCTGCATCCCTGCTATCCATGTTTCGAACGGATAGGTGCCGCGGTCGATGATGACACAAAGGTCCTCTAGTGTCTGGGTCAATGCCGCTAAACAATCAAGGCCGTTCTTCAGCAAAATCCCTTTTCTTTTTGCTTTCTCTACAGAATGTTCCAAACGATAGGAATGATCTTTGTAATCGAATTCTATATAACAACTGCTGCGATCCCAATTAAAATGGTAGTCACCAATCTTTAGACGTTTCATTACTTCTACTAATCTTTTTTCACTTGTATCCTGGTCTTTATAGGGCAGCCATTTGAAAAGACTATTCTTCAACATACTTACACCCTTTCATAGTGTCTTAAGTTTTTATGCATACTGCTTAATTTCGACAAACCGACAAAAAATTCCTTTTATATTCGTTTTACATTTATCGATCTTTTTTTACAAAAATCGGGAAATGAACTCATCTTCAAGCTTCTAAACCCTTTATGCACAGTATTTTAATAGTTTGAGAATTTTGTAGGAATTTTCAGAAATATAAGTAGTTACAAGGAGGAACCAGAGCAATTTTAATCGAATATTAGGAGTAGAATGCTCTCTTGCTGACATACTTTAATACCATTCAAAGAGGTGAAGTATCACGTGGTGGAACAAATCACAAAAGGTGATTGGAGACGTTTTGTCCAGGAAGGTGTATTGGATGATTCACGTATTAACGAGCGGATTCTGACATCATGGAACCATTGCAGACGTCTTGGTGTCGATCCTTACAATGGGAAAGGCACCCACTTGTTGTCTTATGAGGCGTTACAGACACGGAGAAGAGAAAATAGCCGGCTGATACAATTGGCAGAACCATTTATCAAAAAGCTTGCAGCTATGTACCATGATTCTAATGTGGTTTTGCTCCTTGTCGATCGTGAGGGCTATGTACTAAGGATGGCAGGGGAGGAACAAGTGAAAGCCACGGCGGGTCAGATAAATTTTACAGAGGGTGTGAAATGGACGGAAGAACAAGTCGGAACCAATGCAATCGGAACAGCATTGGCAATTGGTGAACCAATCGCCATCAATGGGATGGAACATTTTTCAGTAGCATCGCAAACATGGGGATGTTCCGCTGCGCCGATTAAAGATGAGAATGGCGATGTGATTGGTGCTTTGGATATCTCAAGTCCTTATATTCCCGATTACTATCAACATGTGCTTGCGACAGTTGTTGCTGCTGCCTATGCGATTGAGAGCAAGTGGCAGCATATGATGAAGGAAGAAGAGCTTGAGTTAATCCATTTTGGATTGAAAGAAGAAAGAGGCAGTGACCGTTCCTTCATGCTTTATAATCGTAATCACCAGTTGGTTTACGCATCCCCTGCCATTACAAATGGTCCTGCTGCCATTTCTGAATTACCGACAAACCACAAAAAGTCTCCTGTATACGCAAAAGATTCAAGAGAAATCATCGGGCATCTAATCACTTTAACAAATCATAAAAAATCACCTGCAGTCCAAGGCTGGAACTCCTCGTTCCAATTTCAGGGTGTAGCCGGGAAAAGCAGCGCATTTCAAAAAGTAATAGATCGTGCGAAAAAGGCTGCTGATAAGAATGTCACCATTCATATTACTGGAGACACAGGGACAGGAAAAGAAGTAATGGCAAGATCGCTTCATGATTGCAGTAAATCCAAAGGCCCGTTTGTTGCGGTCAATTGTGGTGCCATACCTGAAAACCTGTTGGAAAGCGAACTGTTTGGTTATACAGGAGGAGCATTCACTGGTGCTCAAAAGGGTGGTTATGAAGGGAAAATAGTACAAGCCAATGGTGGCACTTTATTTTTGGATGAAATTGGTGACATCTCAGTAAAAACACAGGTTGCTCTACTGCGTACGCTCCAGGAAAAAAAGGTAGTGCCTATTGGCGGTAAAAAGCCGATACCTGTCACATTCCGTCTCATTACAGCAACCAATAGGTACCTTGGAGCGCTCGTTAAGAAAGGGCAATTCAGGGAAGATCTTTATTATCGAATCTATGTCTATCCTCTTCACATGCCGCCGCTTAAAAGCAGGTTATCGGATATTCCTGACTTAGTTGATTATTATTTTGGGAAACAAAATTGGCCATTCACCTGGAGTAAAGAAGCTATTCGGGCTTTGCAAAGCTACCATTGGCCAGGGAATATCCGGGAGCTTTTTAATGTATTGGAAGGTATTTATACAGAATATGGTGAGCAATCACCAGAACCTTCAGAAGTTGAAACCTATATTCGGCAAATTACTCCATATGAAAGGGAAGACAGCTTTTGTGTTGAATTGTCCACACGTGAGCAGATGGAAAAGGAGTATATTGAAAAAGCGTTAAGACAGCACGGAGGAAAAGCTTCGGCCGCTGCCCGGCAGCTTGGGATACCCCGCAGCACTTTTTATCGGAAATTGAAAAAATACAATCTGGGATAATGGAACATATTGAGACAGAATGAGACAGTTTCCCGATTTGTCTCAGTTTCCAGTCGAAATTTAATAGATGAATGTTTAAAAACGCTTATTATGTAAGCGTTTTCTTTTTTGGCATGAAACTTGCAACAGTTAAAAGTAGAACGCTCCATAGGCAAATTCCGTTAGAGCGTTACAAAAATTAAGGAGGGCGACGTGTATGAGAGTATCGGAAGTCCAGCAAGAAGCACTGACAGCTGAAAAAGCCAAATGGATGTATCAGAAGATGGTAGAGATTCGTCGGTTTGAAGATCAGGTCCATGAAACATTCAGTACAGGAACCATACCCGGATTCGTGCATCTATATGCTGGGGAAGAGGCGGTTGCGGTCGGCGTTTGTTCCCATTTAGATGACAAGGACTACATTACGAGTACACACCGTGGACATGGACATTGTATTGCTAAAGGGTGCGACTTGAAAGGCATGATGGCAGAAATCTATGGAAAAGCCACGGGCTTATGTAAAGGAAAAGGCGGCTCCATGCACATTGCCGATGTCAGTAAAGGGATGCTTGGAGCAAATGGAATTGTAGGCGGTGGTTTCCCGCTGGCGACTGGCGCAGGGTTATCAGCAAAGTTGAGAAAAACTGGCGGGGTTGCGGTTTGCTTCTTTGGTGATGGTGCCAACAACCACGGAACTTTCCATGAAGGAATCAACCAGGCAGCAATCTGGAACCTTCCTGTCATTTTTGTAGCGGAAAACAATGGATATGGAGAATCGACTCCGTTTGAATATGCCTCCAGTTGTAAATCGATTGCTGATCGGGCAGCCGGATATAATATCCCGGGTGAAACGGTGGACGGAAAAGATACGATGGCCGTTTATGAAGCGGCACAACGAGCGGTGGAACGTGCCCGTAATGGAGAAGGACCTAGTCTGATCGAGTGTGTCACATATAGAAACTATGGACATTTTGAAGGCGATGCCCAGACCTATAAAACATCAGAGGAACGAGAGCAGCACCTGAATGAATTAGATGCAATTATTCGATTCCGGGAACATCTATTATCGAATAACCTTGCATCCGAGGATGAGCTCCACTCCATTGATGAAAACGTGCGGCAGGCCGTCGCAGATGCTGTGGAGTTTGCGGAGAAAAGCCCAATGCCGGAGGCCGATCAACTGACCACGGATGTGTACGTGAACTATAAACCAGGCGGGGAGGAATAAACGATGGCAAGACAAATTTCATTTGCTGATGCGATTAATGAAGCGATTAAGGAAACGATGAGAAACGATGAAAATGTTATTTTGCTGGGAGAAGATGTAGCCGGTGGAGCTGACCTCGATCATCTCGGAGATGAAGATGCCTGGGGCGGAGTAATGGGGGTCACTAAAGGCTTAGTCCAGGAATTTGGACGAGATCGGATTCTTGATACGCCAATTGCTGAAGCAGGATATGTTGGAGCTGCTGTAAGTGCTGCAGCCACTGGAATGCGGCCAATTGCTGAATTGATGTTTAATGACTTTATCGGCAGCTGTCTGGATGAAGTGATGAACCAGGGTGCGAAATTAAGGTACATGTTTGGCGGCCACGCGAAAATTCCTCTTGTAATCCGGACGATGCACGGAGCAGGATTTCGTGCAGCAGCTCAGCACTCGCAGACCCTTTATGGCATGTTTACCGCAATTCCGGGTGTCAAAGTTGTGGTCCCTTCCACCCCTGCTGATGCCAAAGGACTGCTGATTTCTGCTATAGAAGATGACGATATGGTAGTGTTCTTTGAAGATAAAACCCTCTATAACGTCAAAGGGGAAGTACCAGAAGGACATTATACTATTCCGATTGGAAAGGCGGACATCAAACGTGCCGGGGACGACTTAACGATTGTGGCAATCGGAAAGCAAGTCAATACAGCGCTTGCTGCGGCTGAACAACTTGCCCAAAAAGGAATCGAAGCCGAAGTTGTTGATCCTAGGAGTCTTTCTCCATTGGATGAGAATTCAATTTTGAAATCAGTTCAGAAGACAAGCCGGCTGGTCATCGTCGATGAAGCCAACCCACGCTGCAACGCAGCAACCGACATTTCAGCATTGGTAGCTGATAAAGGTTTTGATTACCTCGATGCACCGATTAAGATGGTTACTGCACCTCACAGCCCGGTGCCGTTCTCGCCAGCTTTAGAAGACTTGTATTTGCCAACACCTGAAAAAATATTAGCCGTAGTTTCTGAATTGATAGATGATGAATCAATCGTAACTATCTAACTAGTTTTTAATCTGATGAAAGAAGGAGTGGGAATGCCATGGCGGAGAAAGTGGTGATGCCAAAATTCGGAATGAGCATGCAGGAGGGCACCATTGCTGAATGGTTGAAAAAGGAAAACGAACCAGTGAAGAAAGGGGAACCCCTGGTTACAATCAGCTCAGAGAAAATAACCAATGAATTAGAGGCTCCGGCGAATGGAGTAATCTTGAAAATTATGGCGAAAGAAGATGAAACGTTAAAAGTGGGCAATACATTAGCCTATATTGGAGAAGCAGGTGAAAATATCGACACTTCTTCTAATGAGGAAGACAAGCCTTCAACATCTTCTAAAGAAACATCAGCTGCAAGTGAGGTAGCAGCCACTGCTGTCATGACAGAGGAAAAACGGGCACCAGATACGGGTAAGAGAATTAAAATATCACCAGCTGCTAAGAAAATGGCGAAATCCAATGGAGTTCCAATGGAGGAATTAGTCGGGACAGGCCCACAAGGACGGATTACCAAGCAGGATGTACAGAATTATTTAGATCAAAATCCAGCTGTTGAGGAAGAAAAGGAAAGTCTGGCAGCTGCACCGGCTTCTTCACATGAACAACCTTCCCAGGACCATGCAAATTCCAAAGTAGCTCCAGCTAAAGGAATTAGGAAAGTAATTGCAGATCGAATGCATCAAAGTCTGCAGGAAAGCGCTCAGTTGACTCTGATGAAAAAGGCAGATATCACCGAGTTACAGGAAATTCAAAAACAAGCGAAACAGGAATTGCAAAAAACAGATGCCGACATTTCTCTAACATTGACAGCGTTTATTGCCAGGGCAACAGTAATGGCCTTAGGAAAACATAAAGCAGCTAACAGTGCTTATATCAATGATGAAATCCATACGTACGAAACGATTAATCTGGGAATGGCAACATCTTTAGATGATGGCCTGGTTGTTCCGGTCGTTTTTCAGGCTGAAAATAAAACCATCCTGGAGTTGGCGGAGAGTATATATACGCTAAGTAAAAAAGCAAGAGAAAACAGGCTTTCCAGTGATGAGATGAAGGGATCAACATTTACAATCACCAATTTAGGGGCGTCCGGAATTGAATACTTCACTCCGATCCTGAATACACCGGAAGCCGGGATTTTAGGAGTAGGAACCTATCAAAAATCGGTCGTATTCCAAGGCGGAGAAATAGCAGAACGAACCCTTTTACCCCTTAGCTTGACGTTCGATCACCGTGCCCTTGATGGAGATCCTGCCAGCTCCTTTTTGAATGAAATCGTCTATTATCTTGAGCATCCTTATCAAATGCTATTGTGAGAAAGGGAGAAATCAACATGCTTAATACGGATGTTCTCATTATTGGAGCCGGGCCAGGTGGTTATGTGGCAGCATTACGGGCAGCACAGCTTGGAATGAAGGTAACACTAGTGGAAAAAGAGAAGCTGGGAGGCACCTGCTTGAATGTCGGTTGCATTCCCTCTAAAGCACTGATCGAGGCGAGCCACTATGCCGCAATCCCGCAAAAAGCTGCAGCTGCAGGCGTGTATTATCCAGAAGCGAAGGTGGATTTCGCCGAATTGCAAGCCTGGAAAAATAATATTGTCAGGCAGCTGACCGACGGGGTTGCCGGATTGCTTCACCATCGAAATGTAAACGTGATACAAGGAGAAGCGGCTTTCCTTGACTCACATTCTGCAGCCATTTCTGGCACTGAAGATAGGGTGGTGACTTTTGATTCTTGTATTATAGCTACAGGTTCAAAACCTGTAAATGTCCCTGCATTTCCTTTTGGAGAGCGAATTCTTTCTTCTGAAGGAGTTTTATCATTAAATGAAAAGCCCTCCTCTCTCGCTGTCATTGGAGGAGGGTACATCGGAATAGAACTGGGAACCATGTTTGCAAACTTCGGAACAGAGGTGATTATCCTTGAGGGACTTCCTTCAATACTTTCAGGTTTCTCATCAGAAATGAGCACACTTGTTCAGGAGGAGCTGAATGGAAGAAAGAATGTCGCCATTCATACCGATGCAAACGTCTCTAAAGTTGAAAACTCGACCGATGGCGTTGTGGTTAACTTTGATGCTCATGGGGAATCCAGGCAAATCTCAGCGGATTATGCGTTGGTCACTGTCGGAAGAAAACCGAACACAGAAGCCTTAGGCTTAGATAAAGCGGGAATTATTGCGACAGAGGAAGGGTTAATTCCTATAGATTCCGCTTGTCGAACCAATCAGTCCCACATTTTTGCTATTGGGGATGTAACCTCCGGCCAGGCTCTGGCTCACCGTGCTTCACTGCAAGGAAAGATTGCTGCAGAAACTATCATTGGAGACACGGTAGACCTATCCGATTATGTCATTCCGGCGGTGGTGTTTTCAGATCCGCCACTTGCTGCTGTCGGGCCTTCGAAAGAGGAATTAACTACATCCGGAGTTACAGTAGATGTCCATCATTTCCCTTTCAGCCATAATGGCCGGTCGCTAACCATGAATAACAGTAAAGGTTTTGTGAAGCTGCTGGTTGACTCACTTGACCAAACAATTCTGTCAGCAGAAGTGGCGGGAGAAGGGGCACCGGAGTTAATTAATGAGCTTGCTGTTGCTATTCAGTCTGGTCTTACCGCAGAAGATATTTCCCTTGTTGTCCATGCCCATCCGACTCTGGGGGAAAGTATCATGGAAGCTGCTGACAAAGCAATTGGTTTCCCTGTCCATAGCTTATGAGGTAAGTATAAAAATGAGGCGCTGCGTTTGCAGCGCCTTGTTAGCTTTTAATCATTGTGATTGCCCCCTCGTAACCTTTCTCTTTGATAGGGAAGCAGACGTATCCGGTAACTCTGGCCCGATTTCTGCAGAAAAAATCTTTAATTTACTGCAGAAACCAATTCTTTCTTTACTAATAATTGCTCTGCTGTTTCAATAAATTCTCTTACTGCAAATGGCAGGTATTTATTTTTCTTCCAAATCATCCCGAGTTCGAGGCTTGCGTTCGAATCGATCAGGGGGACGGAAACCAGGGAGCGATCCATTAATTCTGCAGCAATTTTTCCAGGAAGCAAAGCTACGCCTAACCTTGCCTCTACCATCTCAATCATAAAGTCACGCTGGGAACTGTGACAGACGACATTCGGGGTGAAACCTTTCTTTGCACATTCATCTAAAATCCGATCGTGTAACGTGAAGTCCTGGCGGTACATAATGAAGGGTTCGTTTTCTAATGATGCCAGATCGATGCGTTTTTCCGATGCTAATGGGTGATCGTTGTGGACGACTAGTGTCAATGGATCGTTGATAACCTCAATCACATCAAACAAATCTTCATTTTTACTTGGTAAATTGCAAACTAAACCAATGTCTAATAAGCCATCTTCCACTCCCTGTTTAATCATTTTTGATCCGACCTCGTTCAACAAAATTTCTACTTGTGGGTATTTTTCTTTATAGCACGTAATTACGCTGGAGAAAAAGGCGGCACCGATGATTGGAGGGATTCCGATTTTCACCTCACCTTTTTTCAAATCGATAACGTCATTCAGTTCCGAGTTGAGATTATGGAAAGCGTCCAGCACATTCTTTGCATTGACGAGCACAGCCTTACCGGCGTCAGTTAATACTAATTGTTTCCCGCGGTAGAAAAGCGGCACGCCCAATTCATCTTCCAGCTGTTTGATGGCTTTACTGAGAGACGGCTGCGATACATGCAAGGTGGAAGCAGCTTTCGTGAAGCTTAATTGTTTGGCTACCTCGGAAAAGTACTCCAGGTGACGAATATCCACATTGATCACTCCAGTTATATATTTTTTCACGCTGTAATAAAACAGTGATTCTATATTTTATATTGTACTATAACTAAAAGGCATAATGTAAATTCCAAATATGTATTTTTGATATGTGCGCTTTTATTATAAGATAAAAGGTAACGAATGGATAGAAAATTCGGAATTTTAAATCGTTGTTCCTATGTTTGGGGTGTATATCCTGCTATCTGTTCCAACCATTCATTTTAAGGAGGAATTTACAGTGAAAGACTACGTTCAAATCGGTAATCTTCAAGTAGCTCCTGAACTTTATAATTTTATTAACGAAGAAGCAATCCCGGAAAGCGGGATCACAAGTGATAACTTTTGGGGCGGATTAGAAGCGATCATTTATAATTTAGCACCTGATAATAAATCGTTACTGAATAAACGGGAAGAAATACAAAAGAAAATTGACAGCTGGCATAAAGAAAATAAATCTTTCGATGCTGGTAAATATAAAGCCTTTCTAAAAGAAATGAACTATCTGGAGCCGGAGGTCGACGATTTTCAGGTTACGACCCAAAATGTCGACGATGAAATTACAGTCCAGGCTGGACCACAGCTGGTCGTACCTGTAAATAATGCGCGTTATGCGATCAATGCTGCCAATGCTCGCTGGGGAAGCCTATATGATGCTTTATACGGCACTGACGCGATCAGTGAAGATGAGGGAGCAGAAGTCAAAGGAGATTACAATCCGGTCCGTGGGGACAAGGTCATTGCCTATTCCAAAGAATTTTTAGATGAAACTGTCCCATTGAAAGGGACTTCTCATAAAAAGGTAACCGTGTACAAAGTAAATGACGGTAAGCTTACTGTTGAATTGGAGGATGGCAGTAATGCAGGGCTGGAAGAACCATCCCAGTTCGCCGGATATGTCGGAAGCCCGGAAGAACCAGAGGCCGTACTGTTGAAAAACAATGGCATTCATCTTGAAGTTCAGGTAGATCGCAAGCATCCAATCGGCAGGTCTGACAAAGCTGGTGTGAAAGATGTGCTGGTGGAATCTGCCTTGACCACCATTATGGACTTTGAAGATTCTGTAACAGCGGTTGATGCCGAGGATAAAGTGCTTGTCTATCGAAATTACCTTGGTCTCTTGAAAGGAGACTTAAGTGTCTCTTTCCAAAAAGGCAAAAAAGAGATTACACGGAAACTGAATCCCGACCGCTTCTATACGACACCTGATGGCGGGGAATTGGCTCTGTCCGGACGTTCCTTGATGTTTGCGCGGAATGTAGGGCATCTGATGACCAATAATGCTGTATTGGATCAGAATGGAAAAGAAGTCCCAGAGGGTATCCTGGACACGGTAATTACAGGTCTGCTTGCTAAACATGATGTGCTTGGTAATGGTACTTATCAGAATTCACGTAAAGGATCTGTCTATATCGTTAAGCCGAAGATGCATGGTTCTGAGGAAGTGGCATTTGCAGAAGAACTATTCAGTCGGACCGAAGAGCTGCTTGGCTATGAACGAAATACATTGAAGATTGGTGTTATGGATGAAGAACGTCGTACGACATTAAACTTGAAAAACTGTATCAGCAAAGTTAAAGACAGAATCGCCTTTATTAATACTGGATTTTTAGACCGTACTGGCGATGAGATCCATACATCTATGGAAGCAGGACCAATGATTCGAAAAGGGGACATGAAAGGATCTGTCTGGCTTACCGGATATGAGAAGTCGAATGTCAGTGTCGGACTTGAAACAGGCTTCCGCGGGACAGCGCAGATCGGAAAAGGGATGTGGGCAATGCCGGATCTGATGGCTGCTATGCTGGAACAAAAAGACGGTCAGCTGAAAGCAGGGGCCAGTACAGCCTGGGTACCTTCTCCGACAGCAGCAACTTTGCATGCCCTTCATTATCATAAAGTCGATGTCGCGGAAGTGCAGAACGAACTCGCTAAATCTCCGGGTAAGTATGAAGATGATATCCTGCAAATTCCGGTTGCTGAAAATCCAAACTGGAGCCAGGAAGAAATCCAGGAGGAATTGGATAATAACGCGCAGGGCATCCTCGGATATGTCGTCCGCTGGGTGGGACATGGCGTGGGATGTTCCAAGGTGCCGGATATCAATAATATCGATTTGATGGAGGACCGTGCGACCTTGAGAATATCCAGTCAGCATATTGCAAACTGGCTGCATCACGGCATCTGTACAGAAGAGCAAGTGATGGAAACGTTGAAGCGGATGGCTAAGGTCGTCGATGAACAGAATGCAGGAGATGCTGATTACCGTCCAATGTCAGCTGATTATGATGAGTCTGTCGCTTTCCAGGCTGCTTGTGACCTGGTATTCAAAGGATGTGAACAGCCGAGCGGTTATACAGAGCCGATTCTTCACCGCCGTCGTATTGAAGCAAAATTCAAGGAGCCGGCAAACAAGTAAACGAACTGAACAAGAGCCATTAACGATCCGTTAGTGGCTTCTTTTGTAGAAAGTAGTTTTACAATTTACTACTAGTAGTACTTTCTTTATTATCTATTCTTTGAAGTAGGTTTCCATTGACAAGCTTGGGTAAAGGGGAAGGGAAACGGCGAGACTCCTACGGGAAAAGAAGGACTGGCAAGATCCCGCAGGGCTGCAAGCCCGAGGAAGCTTGCCGTCTTCCCCGTGGAAAGCGAGTCGTTTCCCTGCCCCGATATTCTCCTATTAGGATGGAAACCATTAGTTCAAAAATCAATTGATTTTTAAAAGGAGGGGGATGGGATGGAAATTAGGGATATTCCTCAATCGACAGCTTCACTTGTATTGAAAGATGAGAAATTTGGAAACAGCGGTGCTGAATTAGCAGAGCCGACAAGCGAAGAAGAAATCGCGAACGTTCTTCGCAAAGCGAATGAAGAAGGTAAGAAGGTGGCTGTAGTTTCCGGAGGTACGAAGCGGGGATATGGCGGTTTGAAAGATGATTACGATATCCTGCTTTCGCTGTCTCAGTATAAAGGAATCGTCGAGCATACAGCTGGTGATATGACGGTTACCGTTCGTCCGGGTACGACCATTAAAGAACTCCAGCAGTTTCTTAATGATTTTGGTCAGATGGTTTCTCTTGATCCAGCCTGGCCGGAACAAGCGACAATTGGAGGTATCATCGCTGCAAATGAAAGCGGTCCCAAACGAATGAAGTATGGTTCAGCAAGGGACCAGGTCATCGGTTTAAGGGTGGCTTATCCTGATGGCACAATCATCCGCACAGGTGGAAAGGTCGTCAAAAATGTTGCCGGTTATGATATGAATAAACTATTTATCGGTGCTATGGGCACGCTTGGAGTGATTACGGAAATCACCATGAAGCTGCGCCCTGTCCCAAAAGCAGAAAGTCTGGTAAAGCTGTTTGTACCTAAAGAGCAGCTGCAGGATCTAAAAGAATTTATCGTAAACATCCAGGATTCGATGGTTGAACCTGCTTCACTTGAAATGATTAACCCGGCTCTTTCCAAAAAGCTATTAAATCGGGAAGTATACACGTTACTGGTTGCCTTTGAAGATGTCGAAAACTCCGTCTGGTATCAGGAACAGTGGATGGAAGAGCATGTCCCAGCCGGAATGAGTGTGGATATTTCCAACCGGGATAAGGCAAAGGAATTCTGGCATGCTTTTGCCACCCTGGCTCCGAACAGCCTGACTGATCAAGAATCAGGCAGTACAAAAGCTGTGTTGAAAATAGGAACGAAGAATATGGATGTCCTGGCGATGATGGCGGTGGAGGAAACCATGACGGATATCGATCAGTTGGATATAGAGATACATGGCGGGTTAGGGCACGGTATCACTACCGTCATTCTTACCGGGGAAGAACCTCAAGTGAAGCAAGCTATTCACCAGTTCCGAGCAGAAGCAGAAAGTAAAAAAGGTTATGCTGTGGTGAAACATTTGCCTGTTAAGCTTCGAAAGGAAATCGATGTCTGGGGAAAGAAACCATCCTACTTTTTCTTGTTTGAAGGGATCAAAAAGAAAAACGATCCAAACAATACATTGAATTACCAGCGCTTCTTAGGAGGGATATAAATGGCTAAAAGTTTAGCGGCACAGCTGGAAGAAGCAGCACCGCCATGTGCGGAAGCCAGCCCGAGTAATTATTTGCTGAAGGATCATCCTGATGAAAACAAATGGGCCGATTGTGTTCACTGCGGCATGTGTCTGGAGTCATGCCCTACATATTTAGAAACCGGGAAAGAGCAGCATTCCCCTCGGGGACGCGTTCACCTGATCAAGTCGGTAGCGGAAGGACAGATCAGTGTCAATGAACAATTTGCTGATCCTGTCTTCCAGTGTCTCGACTGCCGTGCCTGTACGACTGCATGTCCAGCAGATGTCGATGTGGGAGGGCTGATAGAAGAAGCGCGCGGCCAGGTCCGTCAGGCGCTGCCGCTGAAGGGATGGAAAGGTGCGGTCAGCGGATTTTTCCTGAAAGGGCTTTTTCCTCACCCGAACCGGATGCAGACGGTCGGCAGCTTTCTTAAACTCTATCAAAAAAGCGGCTTGCAGTCGGCCGTGCGTAAAACCGGGGCACTTAAGATCATGCCTCCCCATCTTGCTGATATGGAAGCAATCATGCCTGAGATTAAGAAGCCCGTTCAAAAGAAATTCAAAGATTATAAGTTTGTTCCTGCTGAAGGACAGACAAAAGCCAGGGTTGCCATGCTGACCGGGTGTATCATGGATGTCATGTTCAGTGATATCAATGAATCTACCATTAATGTGTTGACCCATAACGGGAATGATGTCGAGATACCGAAGAAGCAGACCTGCTGCGGGGCGCTTCATGTCCATGCCGGAGACCGGGACATGGGGAGGAAGCTCGCGAAGCAGAATATTGAAGCATTCGAGGATGCTGAAAAAGTAGTCGTCAACGCCGCAGGCTGTGGCTGTGCACTGAAAGAATATCCGGAATTATTTAAGGACGACCCGGTATGGAAAGAAAAAGCGGAAGTTTTTTCTGAGAAAGTCCAGGACATTTCCAAATACCTTTATGATACAGGTTATGAGAAGCCGAAAAGCGAGATCAATAAAAAAATCACCTATCATGATGCCTGTCACTTAGCTCATGGGCAAGGGGTCAGACATGAACCACGACAGCTGCTGAATGATATCCCTGGCGTCGAATATACCGAAATGGCGAATTCCGATACATGCTGCGGCAGTGCCGGAATCTATAACATTACCAATCCCCAAATGGCTGGTGCTGTGTTAGATAGAAAAATGGAAAATGTCCCAGAAGAAGTAGAGATGATTTCAATGGGAAACCCAGGCTGCATGCTGCAAATGGCGATGGGGGTACAAAAACACGGGCGGAGAAGTGAAATTGTCCATACGGTGCAGCTGCTTGACTGGGCTTATCAAAAAGATAAAAAGGCCATGGAATCCACAACAGGCAAGGGGTGAGTGAGTTTGTTCAAATCTAGAAGGAAGAAAAAAACACGTAGAGATGAGCATGTGGAACAAATGGCCGCTATTGTAGGGCCAAGCGAAATCCTTTTTGAAAAGGAAGATCTGCTCTCTTATGACTGTGATGGGTTCACCGTACACAAGGCAATGCCAAAAGCAGTGGTTTTCCCAAAAAACACGGAGGAAGTAGCTGCACTTGTAAAATATTGTGCTGCACGTGACCTTCCGTTTTTGGCTCGGGGAGCTGGCACAGGATTGAGTGGCGGTGCAATACCGCTAAATGGAGAGGTGATTATCAGTCTTGGGAAAATGAAGAACCTCCTGCACGTCGATTTTGAAAATCGTCAGGCAGTGGTTCAGCCAGGCTTTGTCAATTTGAAATTAACGAATTCGATTTCAAGTAAGGGTTATTATTATGCACCCGACCCATCGAGTCAATATGTTTGTACCATCGGAGGCAATGTGGCAGAGAATGCAGGTGGTGCCCATTGTTTGAAGTACGGAGTGACAACTAATCACATATTAGGTCTGGAAGTTGTTCTGCCGAACGGAGAGGTCATCGAAATCAGTGAAGACGGCATCCCGGACAGCCCGGGATACGACTTGATGGGGCTGTTGACTGGATCGGAGGGGACACTCGGTATCGTTACAAAAATTACGGTGCGAATTTTGAAAAATCCGGAAGGTAAACAGACAGTGCTTGCCTACTTCGATAATGTGGAGGATGGTAGCCGGGCTGTGTCTGGCATCATATCAGCGGGAATCGTGCCAGCGGCTTTGGAAATGATGGATAAAACGGCTATTGAGGGGGTAGAAGCGGGCACCTTTCCAGTCGGTCACCCGAAAGACATTGAAGCCCTGCTTTTGATTGAAGTAGATGGCATAGCGGCGGGCATAGATGAGCAAATCAAGCAAATACTGGAGGTTTGTAAATCAAGGAACGTTCGTGAAGTAAAAGTAGCGGAGAGTGAAGAAGAAAGAGGAAAGTGGTGGGCAAACCGGAAGACGGGGTTTGGTGCAATGGGTGCGATTTCCCCGGATTATCTAGTTCAGGATGGTGTTATTCCGAGGAGCAGACTGCCTGAAGTGCTGCAGCGGATCACAGAAATCAGTGATGAGTCCGGTCTTCGGATTGCGAACATTTTTCATGCCGGTGATGGCAACCTGCACCCGCTGATACTGTTTGATTCCCGTATCCCTGGTGAAACCGAAAAAGCACTGGAAGCAGGTACTGCCTGTTTGAAAGCGTGCGCTGATGTTGGTGGCTCGATAACCGGTGAACACGGAGTGGGCATTGAGAAAAAAGAGGAAATGCGTTTTATTTTCACGGACGAAGAACTTGATGCCCAGACAAAAATCAGAGAAGTATTCAATCCGGAGGACTTGCTCAATAAAGGGAAGCTGTTCCCGACACCAAGCCGTTGTATGGATATCAAAACGATCGTAAAAGACACGGTAGCAGTTAAATAACACATGGAATAGACAGGAGGAAGGACAATGAAATTCGCAAGATTCAAACACATGGGGAAAACGCTCACTGGAGTGGCTGCTGATGGCGCTATCCAGGTCATAAATGGTGATATGTATTCAAAATGGGAATACACGGGGGAAGTCTTGGCAGAGGATGAGGTTCAATTGCTGGCCCCGGTAATTCCGGAAAAAATTCTCGGGATTGGAGCCAACTATGTCAGCAGTAAAGAAGAACTGCCGGAACAAATTCCTGATTTACCCGTTTTCTTTTTCAAACCTTCTTCATCTGTCATCGGACCAGATGAGGATATCCAGATCCCAGAGGGAATTGAAGAAGTGAAGTTCGAATCAGAATTGGCTGTTATCATCGGGAAAGAAATGAAAAATGTACCGAAAGAAGAAGTGCTGGACTATGTATTCGGCTACACGATTGGCAATGATGTTACAGCTCCGCAATTTTTCCATGAGGCCGGGCATTGGACATTGGGTAAATCATTCGATACGTTCACGCCGCTCGGTCCTTATATCGAAACAGAGCTTGACCCTTATCAAGTACAGGTGAAAGCAGAGGTCAACGGAGAGGAAAAGCAAAACAGCCCCACAAGCCTTATGATTGTTCCTTTGGCTGAAATGGTTTCTTATCTATCGAAAGTAATGACCTTGAAGCCAGGTGACTGTATCTTGACTGGCAGCCCTTTAGGAGCTTACCTTATCAAATCCGATGATGTGATAGCTTGCAAAATAGATGAAATTGGCACGTTAAGCAATAAAATGGTAAAGAGTTCTATATCGGTCGGAAGCTGAATAGATGAATTTGTCAGGGGTTTAGCTGTGAAGTTGGTTTAATATGAGGAGCGAAGTCCCTGGCTTTTAGTTTATATGCTCTTTTCGTCCCAGGTACATATCTTAAAGAAAGGAGGAGCAATGGTTTAAGAGAAGCTAGCTTTTTCTAAACACGAGTGACAATAATATAACGGAGGGTGAGTAATGAATACTGGAACCTTAGCACTTTTGTCGTTGTTACCGATTATTGCAGTTGGTATATTCCTTGTAGGACTCCGGTGGCCGGCGGCAAAAGCCATGCCGATTTCCTACATAGTCGCAGTTTTGTTGGCGTTGTTTGTCTGGCAAGTTCCTGGAGCAACGGTTGCTGCAGCTTCTGTCAATGGTCTGGTTGTCGCTGGAACACTCCTATATATCATTTTTGGTGCAATTCTATTATTGAATACTTTGCAGGAGAGCGGTGGAATCAAAACCATTCGCCAGGGATTTATCGATATTTCCCCGGATAGACGAGTGCAAGTCATCATCATTGCCTGGTTGTTCGGTTCCTTCATCGAAGGATCAGCTGGATTCGGCACACCGGCAGCTGTGGCAGTTCCGTTGCTTGTTGGTCTTGGTTTTCCTGCCATGGCGGCTGTCGTTGCAGGGATGGTCATCCAGAGTACTCCAGTTTCGTTTGGTGCAGTCGGCACACCGATTCTGGTCGGCGTCCAGTCAGGGCTGGCAGCGGATGCCACGATCACGGATAACTTCCTGACGCTGGTTACCATGGTTGGGGGCAGGGTAGCCATCATCCACGCCATTACAGGCACCCTGATCCCGTTATTCGTTGTTGCTTTGATGACAAGATTTTTTGGGGAAAACAAATCGTTCAGCGAAGGGCTTGCAATTTGGAAGTTCGCCTTGTTCGCTGCTTTTGCCATGACAATACCGTACGTAATGGTAGCGAATCTCCTTGGACCAGAATTTCCATCCATGATTGGCGGACTGGTAGGGCTGGCCATTGTCGTATCAGCAGCTAAAAAAGGTTTCTTAATGCCCCCGAAAGAAGAGCATTGGGACTTTGAGGAAAAAGAACGTTGGGACCCATCATGGACTGGAAGTATTGAAATCAAAGATATCGCTCATAAAAGTGGCAGCATGTCGATGGTTCGTGCCTGGACGCCATACTTGTTAATTGGGCTGTTTCTTGTAATAACAAGATTGAAAGCGCTTCCTTTCCTGGAGTGGCTGCAGGCTTGGAATGTAACGATGCCAAATATTTTCGGTACAGAAATCACAGCCAGTTTCCAACCGTTATACTTGCCGGGTACTATTTTTGTACTGGTATCATTAATCACATACTTTATTCATCAAATGAACAGCACATCCTATAAGAAAGCTTGGAAACATTCAGGCAAGACGATGATTCCAGCTTCAGCCGCCCTTGTTTTTACCGTGCCAATGGTTCAGGTATTCTTGAACTCCGGTGGTGGTGGTGCCGGTTATGAAAGCATGCCAATGGAACTCGCGACAGGAGTAGCAACGCTGACAGGAGATTTATGGCCGCTGTTTGCTACATTTGTTGGCGGCTTGGGTGCCTTTATTGCGGGGAGTAACACTGTCAGCAACATGATGTTTTCCTTGTTCCAATTTAACGTCGGCTCCCAGATTGGCGTCGATGCACCTTGGATTGTGGCGCTCCAGGCAGTTGGAGGAGCTGCCGGCAATATGATTTGTGTTCATAACGTCGTAGCAGCATGTGCCGTCGTTGGTTTAGTAGGGAAAGAAGGGGATATCATACGAAAAACCATCTTCCCGTTCTTATATTATGCTACGTTTGCCGGTGGTCTTGGCTACACGATTGTGTGGACCGCGGAAAAAGGAATCTTCAATATCGGTTCGATTATCGTAGCTATTATCAGCACGATTGCCGTCTATATCATCGCCACGAACCGCAATAGAATGGCAAACCTTTCCCTTCAAAATCAAAAATCCTGGAAATCAGCTAAATAAACAAAAATAAGCTTGTAGACGCCGATTGTCTACAAGCTTATTTTTTGAATTTCTAATTGATATTGGCTTTCCGTATTCCCATTTTCGTCTTCATCCTCATTATATTGGAAGTCAGCAAAAATCAAGTAGGCGAGAATAAGGCCGATGACAATAAGTAGAACAGCAATTGCGGCAGCCAAATATCCAAATATCTTTTTCAACATAGCTTTTACCCCCATGCCTGCTATAAGGCTACCAGGTCAGATAATGATTGTAAATATTTGAAAAAAGATTAAGCTTCTTGCCGTGTTACTAAACTCAACACCTTATCGCCGGGCTGGCCTTCCAATTTATTTTCCGATGTGAAAAATTGAACGCTTCCTTCATTTTTTAATATGGCTATCATGACCGAATCATCTGAAAGCCGAGCCTCGTAGTCTTCCAGGATGAAGGATTCTGAAAGCTCCTCGGAATGGAAAACAAAGCCGTGTTCTATTCGTTTCATCAATGCTTCCCAGCTCATGCCTTCTTCGAATAAAATATTGCCATGCGTTGTATGAGCCAGGTCATTCAGATGACCTTCTTCGTTTGATTTCAGGCTTAATTGATAGACGTTGCTGCGGCCGAATTCCGCCATGAAATTTGTACTCACGAGCGCGTTATAAGAATCAAGCTCTGTTGCCGCTACCAGCTTATCATAAGGGGTAAGATCTAAACGGTATTCGGTTTTTTCCGAGAGAATTTCCCCATAATAGACCTTTTTAAAATCGTTTTGCTTAGCCAGTTGAACACGATCCCACGAAGCTTCTGTTAACAATACTGGAACTTCAAGATCACGAAGAGCAGAGGCCAGTTTTATTGTAAAATGGTTGCTGCCGACAATTAATACCCCAGGGGTGGCATTAGCGGCAATACCCAGCTTCTGTGCCAGCCAGGTGATAGAAAAGCCATGGACTACAACTGTGGAAAAAACCAATCCGAAGGTGAGCGGTACTAATATGGAGGCATCTTCAAAACCTTCATCAACAAGCACGCTGGCAAAATAACCAGAAACCGTCAAGGCCACGATTCCACGAGGTGCAATCCATCCAACTAATATCCTTTCTTTAAGAGAAAGTTCTGTCCGAATCGTCGATAATAAGATGGAAAGCGGACGGACAATGAACAGCATCAGGATGACATACCAAAGGATTTCCATTTCCAGCATGGAAAGCAGAGTGTCAAGTGACAGGGAAGCAGTCAGCATGATGAATATCGCTGAGATCAATAAGACGGATATGTTTTCCTTGAAATGGCGCATGTCATTAATCGAAGAAATGTTCATATTGGCCATCGTCACCCCCATGGCGGTTACGGATAGCAGACCAGTTTCATGCATGATTTCGTTTGGTATGGTGAAACAGAGAATGACCACAACGAATACAATTGGCGACTTTAGAAATTCAGGGATGTAACCATGCTTGAACATCCATGCAATACACCAGCCTAACAGCCATCCAAGAAGAACAGCAAACCCTGATACAAGGAAAAACAATAACAGCTCCGTAACCGATACTTTTTCTAATACGAGAAATCGAATGATTTCATAAGAAAAAACAGCGAGAAGTGCGCCGAGGGGATCAACGATGATTCCTTCCCATTTCAGTATCGAAGCCGGCCGGGGCTTAAGTTTCGCCTGCCTCAGCATCGGCAGTACGACAGTCGGCCCTGTTACAATTAACAGACCTCCGATTACAAAAGAGACGGCCCATGATAATCCGGCTACATAATGAGCCGTGAAGGAACCAAGAATCCACCCCAGGAAAGCTCCCAGCGTAACGATTCTTACTACAGAGCGCTCGAGCCCTTTTATCTCCCGGAATGAGAGCTTTAAACTCCCCTCGAATAAAATAATCGCAACCGCGATCGAAATGATCGGCTCATACACACCTGCAAAGGTTTCCTCCGGGTTCATAAAGCCGAAGATTGGTCCGGCTAATAATCCGACAACCGACATGACGACGATGGATGGCCATTGGAACCGCCACGCGATCCATTGAGAACCGATACCGAGCAAACCAATCATCATAAATAGAAATAAAGTTGAATCAAGCATAGCCACGTCTCCTTAAAAAGCACTGGTAGATTTATCTTTTACTATCCAGTCCCAGTACATGCGCGGCTATGACAATTTTCAAATAAAGAGTCTGGGACATAACTAGCCGAAAATAGTAAAAAAAGGGTTCCGATTATCGAATTTTGATGACCGGAACCTTTTTTACTGAGTCAATCTCATAATTGGTTAGACGGTTTCCGTTTCAGGCCGTGTACTTTCTCAAGTTCACGGCCAAAAAGGCAAAACCTAATTCATTTTCAACGTTATCGCTGCCCCTAACGGACATGCGAGTGAAACGCAAATTAGCCTTCAGAAATCCAAAAACTGGCTCTACATCTACTTTGCGTCTGCCGTAGAGTTCGCCGGTTTTCTCATCCGAAAGCTTCTCTCTCACCGTATTTTTTTGTTGCTCCCACTTTTCATTATAATAGATTTTTCGATTGTTCCCTTCTTTTGCCTTCGTGCACTGGGAACGGAGCGGACATCCCGTACAATCTTCGCTCTCGTACACTTTGAACTCCCGAGTATAACCGTTTCGATCGGTTTTCTGGGATCGGTAACGGAACGTCACTTGTTTTCCGTTAGGACACGTATAGGAATCTTCTTCTTCATTGTATGACCAATTCGCGGAGTGGAAGGCATTTTTTTGAAAGCTCTTCGTCTTCTCTTTACGATAAGAGTTGTATGTAATCAGAGGCTCACGCTCCCGGTTTTCCAGGACATCTTCATAATTTTCTTCACTCCCATAGCCCCCATCGGCGACGATGTAGTTCGGAAGTTCAAAGTAATCCTGTTCGATCCGATCAAGGAAAGGACCGAAGGTACGCATATCTGTGGGGTTCGGAAAAATATCATAAGCGAGGGCGTATTGACCTTCCGTCGCAACTTGGATATTATAGCCGGCTTTCAATTGCCCATTCTTCATATAATCATCTTTCATCCGCATAAATGTCGCATCGTGGTCTGTCTTCGAATAACTATTCCTTTTCCCGAAGATTTCCATGTCGTTCGCATATTTTTGCTTGCGCGCCGCAAAGTCTCTGAACTGTTTCCTGGCCTGATTCGGTTCTTTGCGTTCGGAACGAATTTGTTTTCGTTCACTTGTGTCTTCGCTTTCTTCAATTTTCCGGTTCAAGTCTTCGACTTTTTCATCTAATGTTTCGGCTATATCAGAAAGTTCGTCGACCGATAATTCCTCCGGATTTTCCCTTTCTATTTCAGGGATGATTTCCTTTTCCACTAATTCATCATACATTTGGTTGGACTTTTCTATTAGCTTGTCGCTGTAGTTTTCGACGGCCTTACGCCAGACGAACGTAAACTTGTTGGCGTTTGCTTC